>CAZJWI010000262.1:0-3248 GCA_964549485.1 uncultured Flavobacteriaceae bacterium | reverse complement strand
TCTTTTAAGGCATCTATGATTTGTTGGATGTACTGCCAGGAGAAGGTTTGGTAATCTTCTGGAGACAACATTCCGCCCCAACTATCAAATACCTGTACAGCATTCACTCCCGCTTTTATCTTTTCTCTGAGGTAAGCGATGGTTGTATCGGTAATACGTTGTAAAAGTGTATGAGCGGCCTGAGGCTGGGTAAAGCAGAACTCTTTGGCTTTGTCAAAGTTTTTGGAACCCTGGCCTTGTACACAATAACACAAAATCGTCCAAGGACTACCGGCAAAACCAATTAATGGAACCTCATCGTTGAGTTTTTCTTTGGTCATCTTGATTGCTTCCATCACATAACCTAAGGTTTGATGAATATCAGGAACAATCACGCTGTCCAAATCTTTTTGCGTTCTGATCGGGTGAGGCAGCCAAGGTCCAAGCCCTGGTTTCATTTCTACGTGAATATTCATCGCCTGAGGTATAACCAAGATATCAGAAAATAAAATGGCTGCATCCATGCCATAGCGACGTATGGGCTGTACGGTAATCTCGCTGGCAAGCTCAGGGGTTTGACAACGGGTAAAAAAGTCGTACTTGGCCTTAATTTCCATAAATTCTGGCAAATACCTTCCCGCTTGACGCATCATCCACACAGGTGGACGTGTTACAGTTTCTCCTTTTAAGGCGCGTAAAAATAAATCGTTCTTTATCATAGTTTCCTAATAAGCAACACCTCTTTTAAGGCTGTGTTGCTGTGTTCTTTAAAAAATGTACTGTCTTGGCAATGGTGCTTTCGACAGTGGTTTGATTGGCGGTAATGACCGTATTGGCGTGTTTTTGTGCCTCGGTAGCCGTGGTATTGCCTATACAAACGGCGAGGTCTATGCTATTGCTTTTCGCGAAAGCGGAAACTCCCAAGGGGCTATAGAAAAGAACAGCATCAAAGGCTTGATCAAACTTTTTTTGCTGTGGGCTGGCTTTGTATACTATCCTTTCTGTAAGACTTATATTGGCATCTTTAAGTAGATCGGGTAGCTCGGCTCTACGTGTATTCCCACAAAAAAAAGTAAACGATCGCTCCTTATACTCAGTAATAAGGGTCTGGGCCAATAGAGCGCTGTTTGCGGCCGTATGGGTAATAGAAAGGCCCGCATCTCTCAATATTTGTGTGGTTTTTTGCCCTACCGTGTAAAAACGTGTTTTTATGAGCGCTTCCTTTACCGTTTGCGACCCCGAAACCAGAATTTGAGCGGCATTTTGGCTGGTAACAATAGCGTCATGTACCTCGGTGATGCGTAGTAGTTGTTGAGGTTCAATTTTGAGGATATCAAAATCGACAAAACTAAGGTGAGCGTTCAAGAGAAGCTCGCGTTGATTGGGCGCTAATGTTTTGGTTGATAGAACGGTCACCACGTTTTATTTTTGAGTAATTTTTTTGATCTCCTTCATAAGCTCACGACCGCCGTTGTCTAAAACCTCTAAAGCGCAATCGGTTCCAAGGCCAAGAGCCTGTGATTCAGTAATTCTTTTATCTACTTCAATTTTTTGTTGCCCATCTATAGAAAATAGTACTCCTTTAAAGTGGATTTGTCCATTTTCTAAGCTGGCCGATGCGCCAATAGGAGCTGTACAACCGCCTTCAAGGGTACGTAAAAATGTGCGTTCAATATGAGTGCAAAGGGCCGTTTCTTGATGATTGAGCTGGGCGCAAGCATCAATGGTATAAGAATCCTTTTCTAAAGCGGCAATCATCATAGCGCCTTGAGCTGGTGCAGGCACCATCCAATCCAAGACACTGTAGGTGGCTGGTAATACGGCTATTCGCTCGAGACCCGCTTTGGCAAATATAGCTCCCAACCAGTCACTCTCTTTAAGTTTTTGAAGTCTGGTGTTTACATTGCCCCTAAGATCTACCATTTTATGATGCGGATAGCGATGTAACCATTGAGCCTGTCTTCTTAGACTTCCAGTGGCCACGGTGGCCGGCTTTTCATAATCTGGAAGATTTTGATATACCAAAATATCCTGAGTAGCCGCCCGCTTTAATACAGCAGCCTGAACAATCCCAATGGGTAAGGCTGTAGGGACATCTTTCATACTGTGAACGGCTATGTCGACACTACCGTTAAGCATTGCTACATCCAGTGTTTTTGTAAAAATACCTGTGATACCTAATTCATAAAGTGGGGTATCTAAAATGAGATCTCCTGTAGACTTTACGGGTATCAATTGAGTAGCATAGCCTAGGCGCTCTAATTGGTTCTGTACTGTTTTGGCCTGCCAGAGGGCGAGCTGACTGTCGCGAGTGCCAATTTTAATTACCCTAGACATCTGTAGACTCTTCGAGTTGAAAAATAGAATTGATTAGCGAAATGCTCTCCTGTGTACTTCCGTTGGCGTTACGCAGGTGATGCGCAAACTGATTGGTAATTTTTTGGACAATTTTATCACCCAATTGAGACGCTTCTGTTTCTGCCATTTCGGGGTTTTTCTTTAGGTGATTGACGACCTCGGTCTCTTTGAGCTGATGGAGCTTGGTTTTAAGCGCCTGCAGTGTCGGAGCAAATTTTCGCGTAAGCAACCAAGCGTTAAAATCGGCCGTAATTTCGGCAATGATGGCCTGGGCTTGAGGGATGTGTTTTTTTCTTCGTTGTAAGGTGTCATCTGCCATTTTTGACAATTGATCCAAATGAATCAGGGTCACATGATCTAGATCGGTCACATTCTGGTCTACATTTTTAGGAATAGACAAATCTAAAATCAATAAGGCTTTATTATTTTGAATAATGTGTTTGTCAACCGTTGGGCGTTGCGCACCAGTGGCTACAATTAGTATATCACAAGCATTTATTTCTTCCTGTAAATTGGTGTAATCTTTAACGGTAAGATTAAATTTTCCGGCAATAGCTTCAGCTTTTGTTTTTGTACGATTTATAAGTGTTATGTGCGGATTCTTGGTATGCTTAATTAAATTTTCGCAAGTGTTTCTTCCAATCTTTCCAGTACCAAATAGTAGAATATTTTTACTTGAAATATCCTTAACGGTATTTAAGATATATTGTACGGACGCAAAGGATACCGAAGTTGCGCCAGATGAAATATTAGTTTCGGTTTTAATACGTTTACTGGCTTGAATAACCGCATTGATAAGCCTTTCAAGAAAGGTGTTTAATAAACCTAGTTCTTTTGATTGAATTGCTGATTGTTTGAGCTGACCAATAATTTCAAAATCACCTAGAATCTGACTATCTAATCCAGATCCA
>CAZJWI010000261.1:0-24999 GCA_964549485.1 uncultured Flavobacteriaceae bacterium | reverse complement strand
GCGGGTGGTGCCAAAGAGGTCATTAGTTTAGATATTAGCGCTCAAGCCTTGGAGATGGCCAAACGCAATGTCGCACTAAATGCTCACGAGGGTGCACACCATATTATGGTTAAAGATGCCTTTGAGGGTCTTCAGGAATTAATTGGAGCGGGGCGTCAATTTGATCTGGTGGTTATTGATCCGCCAAGTTTCGCCAAGAGCGCTAAAGAGATTCCAAGTGCAAAAAATAGTTACCTTAGATTAGCCAAACTAGGAGCGCAGCTGGTTGCACCCAAAGGGGTCTTATTATTAGCTTCATGCTCTTCAAGGGTGAGCGCCCAGGCCTTTTTTGATATTTCAGAAAGAGGTTTGCAATCTCAAGGTCGAACCTACAAGATTATTGATAAAACTGCCCATGATAGTGATCATCCTGTTAGCTTTCGCGAAGGAGCCTATCTAAAATGTGGCTATTACAAATTTGACTAAATGCAACATCATATCAAACAGTATCACATACCAAGCTGGCAATCTCTACTTATAGCATCAATACTTAGTTTATTGCTCATAGGGTGTAAAGAGGCTATACCCAAATTAGAGGTTTCTCTAGATGAACGATCGCTTATACCGCTTCCGCGAAAAATTACACCTACTGATCAAACCTTTGTGATTTATGAAAAAACTAAGGTGTACACCTCGGCCGATTCGGCTTCAAAGGCAATTGCCAAACAACTCCTTGATAAAATACAAAACGCTTACGGCTATACCTTGCCGTTGATAGAAAAACCTTTAGATACCGATGAATATGGGATTTTTATCGGGCTTACTGCTAGTACTGTGGGCAATCCTAATATAGAAGCCTATCAGTTAAAGAGTAATTCAAAGCAACTACGTCTTACGGCCAATCACAGCCCAGGTCTATCACGAGGATTACAGACCTTGTATCAATTATTACCTGATAGCATTGTGGGTATAACAGAAACACCAGCGTCTCCGACTCCAGTTTTGGGTGTTCCTGGCGTGGTGATAAAGGACCATCCTAACTTTGCATATCGGGGGGCAATGCTAGATGTAGCCAGACATTTTTTTACCGTAGCGCAAGTCAAACGATTTATTGACTTGATGGGACAATATAAGTTAAATGTATCGCATTTACATCTGGCCGATGATCAAGGATGGCGTATTCATATTAAGAGCTGGCCAAAGTTGAGCCAAATCGGAGGGAGTACCTCGGTAGGTGAAAAAGGTGGCGGTTTTTATACTCAAGAAGACTATCAGGCAATTGTCGATTATGCGATGGCTCGTGATATCACCATTATACCAGAGATTGATATGCCTGGACACACTAACGCTGCGCTGGCTTCATACCCAGAACTAAACTGCGATGGTATTGCGCCCAAATTGTATACGGGCATGAAGGTAGGCTTTAGTAGTCTTTGCGTACAAAAAGAATTGACCTATAAATTTTTGGATGATGTCATTGGTGAGATAGCAGCGCTAACGCCAGGACCTTATTTTCATATAGGTGGAGACGAATCGCATGCCACTTCAAAAAAAGATTATATCTATTTTATTGACCGGGTACAAGCTATTGTTAAATCACACGGAAAAAAGGTAATAGGCTGGGAGGATATTTCCGCGGCGCCCTTGACAGCAGGTGCCGTGATTCAACATTGGACCAATCCAGAAACAGCAAGTCTAGGAATAAGCAAAGGAGCTAAGGTCATTTTGTCTCCAGCACCTAAGACATATTTGGATATGAAATACGATAAGGACTCGAGAATTGGTTTGACCTGGGCAGGTACTACTACCATTGACAGTGCATATCTCTGGAAACCTTTGGAGGTATTACCCACAGTATCTAAAGAGCACATATTGGGGATCGAATCACCGCTTTGGACCGAAACGGTAGTAACCACGGCAGATATGGACTATTTGGTTTTTCCAAGGTTGATAGCGCATGCAGAATTGGGCTGGTCAAAGCCATCAGACCTAAATTGGGCCTCCTTTAAGCAAAGAATGCAGTTACAACTACAAAGGCTTGATGTAATGGGAGTTGACTATTATAGGTCAACCCAGTTTGACACTACACCTAATGCGCTTCTTCAAAAATAGTTCTATTGCGAATAGGGGTATTGGCCTTAATCCAATTTGTAGCTTCGTAGAGGGTTTCAAAACGCTTTAAACGGGATTTAAAAAATAGCTTTTCTAGCATTACGTTCATCATACCTTGCTTGGTATAAGTTACTACGGCCAAACATTGAAGCGCATGACGTTCGGCAAAGAATTTAAGCCAGTCTTGAGGAACCAAAGAATAGGAGTGGATGCGATTTGAAATATACGATATTGATACCGATCTCCCATAGTGCTGGTAGACTAGCTCTATGACTTCTTTGGCCAGCTCCCACGAGAAAAGAACTCCTTCATTAATTTCAGAAATCACATAATCCGAACAAAAATAAAAAGTACCATAATCCAATATGTAGATGTCTTCAATTTCGCTTACTAGATCTGATTCTCCTACTTTCACCGTGTCAAGATAAAATAAAAATCAAAATCAACGAAGAAGGCCTATGATTTTGAGAAAACCTATTTTCTTACCCGCCTTTTACTGACAACCCCCAGTAAAACCTGTAGCATCAAAAGAGGTTTCTACAGCACCTTGACGATCTTGGTCAAAGGCCTGTATCACAAGCTCATTACGACCACTACCATCGCGTTTTGGACTACAATATTCGAAGAGGTAAAAACTATTGGCCTGTCCTGCAACATTGTCGGAAACTTGATTAAAAACCTGTTCAAGCTCTGCCGTATCACTTGCAACGACACTACCAGATACTCCAATCTCACTTAAAGTACTTTGGTCAATTTCGCTGCCAAGCCCAATGGTAAAATACGAGATATTCTCATCAGAATTTCTTACACTATTCAAGGCCTGGGTTTTGGTATAGCGTGCCGCTTGATCGGTACCATCGGTAAAGAGTACAACAGCTGCAGCGGCAAAGATATCTTGTCCTGCAAAGGCGTCAATAGTCGCATTGGCAATCTCGGCGGTTTTAATAATTGCACCGTAAAGATCGGTTGAGGGATCATCGCTGATATCGGTAGTGATACTTTCTATAGCGGCTTCCAGATCGGCAACCACATTTGTCACAGGTTGTAAAAGGTGTAATTCATCCTGACCATCAAACCAATAGATCCCCATTTTTTTAGCATCGGTTGGAGTAGTGGGCATCACATTATTGATAAAGCTAATTGAAGCTTGTTTTAATTCGGGTAAACTTCCACTCAATACACTATTACTCAAATCCAACACTAAAAATGTAGTATTGGTAAAAATCTGCGCGTTAGAAGAGATGTCTGCCGATGATTCGGCGCTAGAGATTTGATTAAAACAATCGTCGTTTCTACCTTTTTCAAAAACTCTAAAATTGCTACCAATAAGACCAGGTACAGGATTGCCGTCATTATCATTTACTTTAAAAAAGACAGATACTTTAGAAGGAAGACTTGTAAAAGACTCTTGTATGCTAATCTTAAGTTGGCTTTCGCCAAAGTTTAAACAGTTGTCGATCCCGTTGGTGGTACCATCATCATCTCTGGTACTACAGGCTATACACAAGGGTAACAAGGCTAATGCAAATAAAAAGAGTTTGAGTTTCATAAACGATTCGATTGTGATTGATACCTACAGAACGAAAGAACTGACTTCTTTATTTTGTAGCCAGTCAAAGCTTATCATTATAAAAAGATAACAACCATAGATCTAAAGTTATAGCCAGGTATATGACCTAGCTTAAAATTTGGCGAAAGCCTAATAGGTAATAGACTTGGCATTATTTATGCTTAAAGAGAATCATAAAATATATATAATGCCTCCAAATCGTTTTTTAAACTATGGTTATATTTACCAAAGATATGTGAGAGACATATGCGAAGATTTTTCTTGTATGCTAAAAAGGTTAGTGTGTTTTATTTTTTTAGGTTTTGGAGCTACAGCTATGGCTCAAATTGATATACCTAGAAAATCGATAGAAATAGGGGGTAGCGAGGAAAATAAGGTTAAGACCTCTGTATTAGTTTCGCCAGAACCTGCTTTAGAATCTATATCTTCAGGCACTATAAGTATAAAAAGCAGGGTGAAACTAAGTGATCCTATGCAGGCCGATATCAAAAAGAATATACGGTTTAATCGTGGTAATGAGTTTGCTCAAAAAGATTACACTGCTTTGACCAATAAACTCAATAAGGCATACGCTACTACAGATCGACCTATAAAGCCAGAATATTTGGTAAACCAGTATTTGGGTGATTTTAAAAGCGGCTCCAAATTTGTCAAATTTCTATATCGCGATCACGAATATGTAGATGGTGATCGGGTACGCGTATACATTAACGACCAGGTCATTCATCCTAACATCTTATTGACAGGTGAGTTTGAAGGCTTCTATATCGATTTGGAAAAAGGGTTTAATAAAATAGATATTGAGGCCCTAAATCAAGGAGAATCAGGACCCAATACAGCTCAGTTTGTTATGTATGATGATAACAAACAGGTGATATCTTCTAATATCTGGAATTTGGCCACAGGGGTCAAGGCCACTGTGATCATCGTAAAAGACTAATTCAAATTTTTAAATATTATCCCAAATACTTCATTAGGATATGACTCTTTGAAGTATGACGCAAACGACGTATCGCCTTTTCTCGAATTTGACGCACACGTTCACGACTAAGTTCAAACATATCTCCAATTTCTTGCAAGGTAAGAGCAGGCTGATCTCCTAGACCGTAATTAAGTCTAATTACATCTGCTTCTTTTTCTGTGAGTGTTTGAAGCGCTCTAGAAATCTCTGTGCTTAATGACTCCTGCATCAAATCCTGATCGGGTCTGGGTGACTCGCTGGAACTTAGCACATCGTACAAATTATTGTCGTTTTCACCCTCGGCAAAGGGAGCATCCATAGATAAACTCCTATTGGTGTTCTTCAGTGATAATTCAACTTGGGTAATTGACATATCAAGATGCTTGGCAAGTTCTGCAGCAGTAGGAGTGCGCTCGTGCAATTGCTGTAAATACACCGTTGCCTTTTTAATCTTGCTTATTTCACCAATTTTATTGAGCGGTAGACGTACCGTTCTGGCATGCTCTGCAATGGCTTGAAGTATCGATTGACGTATCCACCATACAGCATATGAGATAAATTTAAAACCTCGTTTTTCGTCAAAGCGCTGAGCTGCTTTTACAAGACCAACATTTCCTTCATTGATCAGGTCTGATAAAGTAAGTCCTTGGTTTTGATATTGCTTGGCAACAGAAATTACGAAACGTAAATTTGCTTTGGTCAGGGTTTCTAAAGCACGCTGATCACCTTTGTGAATTCTTTGTGCTAACTCAACTTCCTCTTCTGCGGTAATGAGATCAATTTTACTCACATCCTGCAAGTAACTGTTTAATGATTTGGTTTCTCTGTTGGTTACCTGCTTCGTGATTTTGAGTTGTCTCATGTAGAAATACGGATTTTTATTAGTAGTTCTGTAAAATAGTGCCAATCTGCGCCATGTCCAAATATTTAACGACTTATGTTAAAAAAATTTACTTTAGTAGGATATAATTTATATGAAAGCGATGAAAAAATCTTATTTCTCCCAATTTGGATCTTCGTATTACCTATGTCTCGCGTTAAGTGTCGTAGTATGTTTTGGGATTTTGGGGTGTCAGCAACAACCACCTAAGCAAAAAGCAATGATCAAAACAGCATCCACGGTTTCTGAGCAGGAACAGTTGATAGGCAATGAGCCTTTTATGCACGTGGTATATTTCTGGTTAGCCAGACCTGATCATGCCGATGACAGGGCTGCTTTTGAAGCCGCGCTAGCCTCTTTTTTGGAATCATCGGCTTACGCCAAAAATACCTTTATAGGCACTCCGCCTAAGGCCACAAGATCGGTAGTAGATGATACCTTTACCTATAATCTGATTGTAAGTTTTGAATCTGCCGAAGCGCAAGAGAACTATCAAAAGGAAGCCGCTCATCTTGCCTTTATTGAAAAAGCTTCACATTTATGGAAAAAGGTGACTGTCTATGACGCGATAGATGCAATGCCTTAGCTACTTGCTGCACTATATTTGAATAAGGTAAATGGAGCTAAAAGGTGGTAAAAAAATCTTTTATCTCAAAAATAAAGACGCCATTCTGTAAAACCAGAATGACGTCCTTTCAATTATTAAGGTTATTACTAAAAGTTAGCTGTATTAGCACTTCCAAAACTAAAACGGCGCTTTTGAGTAATTTGCACTCAAATGTAAAAAAAATATGTATTGCTCTAACAATAAATTATTAACATTTTATATTTTTAGTACTGCTAATAGGTATAAATGAGTACAATAACTAAAGAGGTCTTACGCCAAATTTCTGCAGAATTAGCAAACACCCTGCCGCAACTTTCAGTTAATGTAGTCCTTTTTAGATACCACCAGTCAGAAATACAGGTGGCTACCGTAGATTTTATTTTTGCCTCGCTTACAGTTATTCCTGGTGGTTTTATCTACCAAGATGAAAGTGTAACTCAGGCGGCTCAACGAGTACTAGGTCAACATAGTTCCTGTAAAAATGCCATCTTGCGCGAGATTGGCGTTTTTGGTGCCTCCCAGCGCATGTTTAAAGACGCGTTTACATCCTTAAAGGATTTTGGTGTAGCACAATCAAGTATTGATCAATTATCTGAGCGACACGTCACTTTTGCATACTATAGTATCGTCAATGCTAGTGGCGTAGATACAAAGCTCAACCCCATTTTTACTAAAGTCAAATGGAAGCCATTAAAGTCATTAGCGCCTTTGGCCTTAGATCATAGTGAAATTGTTGCCCGCGGACATCAAAAAATGGCGAGTGATGTATTGTCACAACCCGTATTACAATCCTTTTTACCTGAAGAGTTTACCATGGCCAATCTTCAAGAGCTGTACCAATGCATTTTTCAAAGAAAAATTGATCGAGGTAATTTCAGACAACGCATTTTAAAATCGGGTATTTTACAAAAGGTAGGTAAACAACTCAGTAAAGGATCTGGTAGACCCGCCGATTTGTATCGCTTTGATGAGCTGAAATATCTTTCTTCACTAAGTACCGAGATCAAATTGGGCTTTTGACGATTAAAGCAATCACCTTATCAAAATAGACACTTGGTTTTTTGTCTACAAATAACCCACTAATCACCAATGATGCTCAATGGGTTTGTCTTTGAACCAGCTTCATATAATTTATGTTATATGTCTTTACCTTAATTCTTAGGATTAATTCCTAAACCTGGTTTGGCCTGATCCCCTCTTTTCGGATTGATCCCAAGCCCTGGTTTTGGTTGATCCTTTTTAGGATTAATACCTACTCCAGGCTTTCCTTGATCTTCTTTACTCGGGTTTCCCATAGCAAAATTTGACTCGCTCTGACGGTTTACATTCATTTGATCTTCCATAATTTCTGTGGTTTTAGTTGCGTAATTATTATTCCTATATTAGTGATTAATTGTAACTAAAGCAAGCTCTAACAGACTGATTATAATATATGTAGGAACTTTACTACAAATGTTACAAGGAAAAGACGATTTTACCTTATGACCATAAAAACATTTATTCAGGAATGCCACAAAAGGGAGGTTTTTAAGAAACTGTCCCTCTATGTCGTCTTTAGCTGGATCGTGATACAAGTACTTGCAGCTACATGGGATCCCTTAGGTTTGCCCAAGCAAAGCGTAACAGTTTTGATTTTGATTCTTTTGATAGGCTTGCCCCTTTATGCTTTTTATATCGGCAAGTTTGAGGTCAAAGAATTAGAAGTGGCCAGTATGGAAGATGGTATCGAAACAGAAGAAGAACGCAGTACTATCCGATTGTTTAAGAAGTATTTCTATATGGGTGTTTCTGGAATTACTGCCTTGGTTGCTATAGGTGTTTTTTTTATCGTCAACAACACCTTGGGCGCAACCAAAAAACAACTAATAGTCAATGTATCAGATAAAATCGCGGTATTGAGTTTTGACAATAATACGGGGATGGAAAAATATGATGTAGTCTCAGAAATGGCTGCAGATTGGATCATACAGGGCATCACCGAAAATAAATTAGGTCAGGTTGTCTCGCCAGGAATTATAGATTCGTATAAAGGTACCATCGATCAGCTTATGGGAGCCGAAGAAAATGAGGCTATTTTAAAAGATGTTATTAAACCCAAAACCATTATTAGTGGGAACTTTTACCTACAGGCCAATCAACTTTTATTTAAAGGTTCTGTTTTTGACGGGAAGACCGACGAGATACTGATTTCATTTAATCCCATTTCTTGCGACGAGAGTGATCCTTTGGTATGCGTAGAAAATTTACAACAAATCGTACTTGGTTATATAGATACCAAAGACAATGACGCACTAAATCTACAATCCAAACCCCCAAAATACGCTGCTTATCAAAATGTGCTTATGGCCAAAGAGGCTTTTAATAATGACAATCAAGAATATTTGCGATTATTGAATAACGCCATAGAAGAAGATCCCGAATACTTTGAACCAAAAGTTCTTAAAATAGCTCATTTCTACAATCTTGGAGACTATACTACCGCAGACTCTTTACTCAATGGGATAACGCTTTCGCGAAATAATAACAGACAACGCAATTTGCTTAAAATGTATGCAGCCTTACTTCAAGGTGAAAATGGCCAAGTGTATCGCTATATACAAGAAGAATATAATCTGGCACCTTTTGACTTGATGTCTAATAGTTCTACCATGGTTATCGCACAGCAATTTGTAAATCGCCCTCAGGATCTCGATACTATTTTTAATGCCATTCCTATGGACAAAATGGATATCGCCAATTGTGGCCCATGCCAAAGTAGAATTTTGATGAAGGCACAAAGCCTTGTAGCAAGAAAACAATACAAGGCTGTCATAGAATTACCTTATGACAAAAAATATTTTGAACAGCCTTATTTGATGGCGCTTATTAGATTAGGTGATGATAAGGCAGTTGCCTCCTATATGGATCTCAAAAAAGTTATGGCTAGTAGGGAAGCGGTAGAAGAGCTTCGTCTTTTTGTAGCCAAACAATATCTTCTTAGCACCAATCCAAAGTCTTATGAATATTTATCGGAGCTGCAATTGTCTGGTCTTCAGCTCATGCATCAGCTAGAGGCTTCCTTTTGGTTAGAAGATTATACTGAGGCCAAACAATTGGCAAAAACAGCGGTAAAGCTCTATCCAGAGCGTATAGCTGTGGTATCAAAGATGGCTATGATTGCAGCAAAGCTGGATGATAAAGAATTAGAAAATCAGATGCTTCAAAGATTAGAAGCTCTGCGTCAACCCTATCAGTTTGGAGCGGTAGACTATGCCTTAGCACAATACTACGCTAATACAGCTCAAGAAGAAAAAATGTACAATGCCTTAACCAAGGCCGCTGCTAGTGGTACCTTTTATACCCTTCAAAAATTTCAATACGACCCCCATTTTAAAGCTTACAATCAAAGTGAACGTTTTATAACATTATTATCCTTCTGGAAAAAAGCATAGTATGATGAGTCTACAAGAAACTGCCGTAAAAAAAGAAACCTTTGAAGTGTTTGTTATGTTAGTTGATGCCTTGATATGGCCAGTCACGCTACTCGTTATACTGCTCTTGTTTAGGCGTAATTTTGCAGATGCTATCGGGCGTTTAGGATCATTAAAAGCAAATAAAGGAGGGATCTCTATGACCTTCCAGAGCAAATTGGATAAAGCCAAAGGACTGTTAAAGGGCCTAAAAACAGATGGAGCCGTCTCTAAAAATGGCAGTATCACTACTAATTTGGTATCGGGTTCTGGCTCACCTCAGGAAGAAGTGCGTTCGATCCACAAGGCTATAGAAAAAAAGTTATACGCCACAGCCGCACAGCAAGGTATAGACGTCTCTAATAAAAGTGCTCAAGAAATTTGTAGTATCTTTAAAGAAGTAGGGGTTTACGATTTGCAAAAAGCCGAGATGACAGAAACCCTACTTGATTTGACAAACTCCCCCGACGATAAAATATCGCAACAACAGGTAAATGAATTAAAACTGCTGTTTCAAGCCGCAGACATATAACTAATACTATGGGGGAATTAAAGAATGCCTACGCACTCATTATAGGAGTGGGTAATGATCTACCAATTACCGTGCGGGACGCTACCGCTATTTACAACCTATTGGCTTCCCCAGATCACGGAGGCTACCCTAGAGATAATATTACCGTACTGACGGAAGAAACAGCTACCCGAGAACGTATTTTAGGTGCCTTGGATGAATTAGTTGCAAAGGCCGATGAGGACGCCTCCGTATTACTATTTTACTCGGGTCACGGGGGTACTTATACGACCAACGATCTATTAGAACTTGCCGATAAACCTACCGTTCCCGAATCTGAAAATCAAGATTACTTCTTTTTACAGCCTAGTAATTTTGATGTCAAAGATTTTGAAAATACCTGGGTCAAAGCCGAAGAATTAAGAGCACGGATCGCTAAAATTCGATCAAAGCGGTTGGTATTACTGCTAGACTGTTGCCATGCGGCGGGTATGACACAATCTTTACAATTTACGACAGATTATTCTCCGAGAAAAGAATTACAAAATGCCGAAGGTCTGGCACAAAATATTGATGATGGGCAGGGGATGTCTATCATTTCTTCATGTCGTGAAGACCAAAAATCCTGGATTCTACAAGGCGACTACAACAGTTTGTTTACCAAATGTTTGCTCCAAGTACTGCGCGGCGAACATAAAAAACACTTGGAAGAACCCTATATCCGCATTTCTGAGACTATACAATATATCTTTAGAAAAGTACCCGAGTTAAAACCAGTACAGCAACCCTATGCAAATATTCAGATCTATGATGACTTTATTTTAAGTCGTGTCCCTGATCATCGAGTAGCTAGTTTGGGTATTGAAGATAGCTCCACGACAGTCACCACCAAAAACAAACCAAAACAGTTGGTGACCGCTTATCGCGAAACAGAACATTCCAATAGCGCCATATTGTTTGTACATGGTTTTAGTGGGGAAGCCGATCGCAGTTTTGGTGTGTTACCGCAATTGCTCATAGAGGAGCAGGCTTTAGATGGCTGGGATTTGTTTCCGCTGGGATACAGTGGAGCGGTTAAGCCTAATTTAGGAAAAGATGTATGGGCTTCGGTTCAAGATATACAAACCGTATCAGATTATTTAAAAACAGCCATAAAATACAAGTATAGTAAATACAAGCGCATAGCTATATTAGGATATAGTCTGGGAGGTTTGGCCGTAGAACAGGCCATCGTTTCTCTTGACAAAAATGATAGAGATAAGATTAGTCATGTGTTTTTATTTGGGGTGCCAAGTAATGGGTTACCCGTGACCGCTCAGCACGATCCAAAACTCAAAGCTTTGGAAGAAAATGCACCCTATATACAAAACCTGAGACGGGACTGGGATGCCACTTTTTCAGGTTCATATCCATTTAACCTTACTGTCGTAGCCGCCACAAACGATGAGTTCATTCCAACTAGTGCTAGTTTTGATGCCTTTCCAGAACAGCTGCGCGAAGTAGTTAATGGGAATCATTTTTCTATGATAAAGATTGAAGACGCCAAGAATGATACCTATAATCTCATTGTCTCCGCTTTTAAAGGTGGCGATTTTGCCAATACGTTTACAGATAAAGAGGCAGTCAATATTACCTTAGGGGCCTATGATGCTGTAGTTAAGGATTTGCTGCCTCGAAAAGAGAATCTAGATCGCAATGGGTTGAAAAATCTCATATTTGCCCTTGAAGGTTTAGGACGTGAAGCAGAGGCAACTCAAATTTTAGAAAGTGCTTTAGAAAAAAGTACAGACAGTGACTTTTATGGGCTCTTAGCTGGACGTTACAAACGTCAGTATCTCACTACTTACGACAAAAATAAAGGTGAAGTAGCACTATCCTTTTATAAAAAAGGCTACCAGATTGCCAGTGATAATAAAGATCACAAACAAGCATTTTATCACGCTATCAATCTTGCCTTTTTGGCCTTAGTATTATTAGGAGATGAACAACAGATGGTGGCCTATGCCAAAAATGCCTTAAAACACACTGACGCGGTTGCTTTTAATAATTTATGGAAAATAGCAACACAAGCCGAAGCTTATCTCTATTTGGGAGATTTGGAAAAAGCTAAGGAGGGCTATAAGAAGGCAGCCCAAATGGCAGATGTACGTCAAAAATTAAGTATGCATATGAATGCTTATAAAGCCTATACCACATTAATGGGAACAACTAATCCTGAAGATCCCTTTGTCAAGTTCCTGAAAACTAGTTTTTTATCGTAACTTCATGGCTATGTTGAGATTTAAACAAGGTGAGATTCCAGAGTACGCTTTCGCGAAAGCGTTAAAAAAACCAATCCCCATTCGCTGTTATCAAATTGACGAACCCTTTGAGGTAGAAACTATGGAAGGGGTGATGAAGGCAAAAAAAGGAGATTGGCTGATGATAGGGATTAGTGGAGAAATGTATGCCTGCGACCGGTCCATTTTTGAACAGACTTATGAAATAATACAACCAACTTAAATCATTTATTATGGCTAACAATACTGTTTTTATTAGTTACTCACGTGAGGACACCAATTTTATGAGACAACTCAAGGCAAGATTGGAGCAACAAGGTATCACGGTTTGGGTAGACGAAAACATTAAAGGGGGAAGTACCTGGGACAACATCATAGAAGAAGCCTTATCAACCTCTGATTCTATCATAGTGGTATTATCAAAGGCATCAGTGTCTTCACGCATGGTTATGAACGAGGTATCCTATGGCATAGAAGAAGATAAAGGCGTAATACCAGTAATGGTTGAAGAATGTAAAGTACCCTTTAGACTACGCCGTATTCAGTTTATCGATTTTATAGAAGACTTTGACAAAGGTGTAGTAGGAGTTTTGGATGCATTAGATCGCAATGGGCCCGCCACTGCCCCTAAAGCAGATCCTATTATTGCTCCTACCCAGCCAGGAGGTCCTGAAGTGGTAAAAGAACGCCTAGCCCCAACGCCACCGCCAGAAAAACCTCTTGAAACACCAACTGATACGACCTCTACAACAGCACCAACCAAAAAGAAGAGTACCAATTTGGCGCTCATTATAGGTGCAGCATTGGTGGTAATTATACTCGCTGTTAGCCTGATTGTTGTTTTTGGTGAAGAGGAAGAAGATCCCTCAGACGATGTGATTGCACCATCGGTAGAGGAGGTGGCCTGGCAAAAAGCGAAAAACGGCAATACGGTTGAAGGATTTGTGAGTTATGCCAATCTTTTTCCCATAGAAGCTTCCAAAAAGGAGCAAGACATCAAAACGGCTATCTCAGCAAAATTTCCAAAGACTGGTTATTTACAATATTCAGAATCAAATGGCACCAAGTTATTTACTAGAGTGTATCCCATGTCTCAGCTCTCGGGTCCTCCCGAGATTGGAGATGTACTTAGTAGCATACACGCACGTCGTATAAGAGGGAATGCTTATGGTGAACCAGGCTATGCTACAGTATATAGACTCATAAAAGTAGGAGAGCGCGTCGTTGTTAGAAAAGTAATTCCAAGTGGTAGTGCTTATTGGATTGAGATAGGGTATCGCGATTAGGTAAATCATTCGTATTTGTATGGCATAAAAATGAACAGGTCTTTGGCGTATGCTATGCTTTTCGAAGTCTTATCTTTGTAAAAAAACAAGCGCTTTTTATGGCTTTAAAGGCAACTCCTCCCAACACTAAGACTACCATTGCAACCAAATCCAAAAAGAAATCAAAGGTCTCTATAGGTAGTGCCTTTAAAAGTATTATTTGGCCTAGAAGACGTCTTGTTTTTATTGGTTTGCTCCTTATTGTCTTAGGGCGTTTGGCAAGTCTAGTTTTGCCCTGGAAGTCTAAAGCACTTTTAGATGAAGTACTACCCAATAAAGATTTTGAGGCTTTATATGATATGTTATGGCTCGTAGGCTTTGCCTTATTGGTGCAGGCGTTAACCTCTTTTCTATTGACACGTATTTTAAGTGTACAAGCTCAATTTTTGATTTCAGAACTTCGCGCACAAGCACAAAAGAAAGTATTGTCGCTTCCGATCAATTTTTTTGATAATACCAAATCGGGTGCTTTGGTGTCTCGCATCATGAGTGATGTAGAAGGAGTGAGAAATCTTATCGGAACTGGATTGGTCCAATTAGTAGGCGGAAGTATTACCGCAATAGTGTCTCTGATCTGGCTTATCAATATCAATGGATGGATGACTCTTTTTGTCTTTCTACCTGTTGCTGTTTTTGGATATGTAGCGCTAAGAGCATTTAAGTACATTAGACCTATCTTTAGAAATCGCGGTAAAATTAATGCCGAAGTGAAAGGACGTCTTACAGAAACTTTAGCAGGAGTGCGGGTTATCAAAGGTTTTAATGCCGAGGCTCAAGAAAATAAGGCCTTTGAAGAAGGCGTAGATTTGCTTTTTCAAAATGTCAAAAAAAGTCTAACGGCTACAGCCATTATGACGAGTTCATCAACGTTTTTGTTAGGCATGGCCTCGGTGGGTATTATGGGAATAGGAGGCTACTTTATGATCGAAGGTGAGATGACCACTGGAGACTTTTTGCTCTTTACCCTTTTGCTAGGTTTTATGATTGCTCCCATAGTTCAAATGAGTAATATAGGAAGTCAACTTACCGAAGCACTGGCCGGATTAGATCGCACCGAAGAGTTAATGAATATGACACCCGAAGACGAATTGGGTGATCGCACTCACTTCTTAACAGAGGTAAAAGGTCACATTGAGTTTAAGGATGTGAGCTTTGCCTATGAGAAAGGCAAAGAGGTTTTGCACCAGATACAATTTACGGCTAAAGCAGGCAGTGTGATTGCCTTGGTGGGTAGTTCGGGTTCTGGAAAGTCTACCATAGCGAGTCTGGCTGCTTCATTTTTAACTCCTACCCATGGGAAGGTGCTAATAGATGGCGTGGACATGTCTACTATTAAATTGAGCAGTTTTAGAAATCATCTTGGAGTGGTTTTACAAGATGAGTTTCTCTTTGAGGGTAGCATACGCGAAAATATTCTTTTTCCAAAGCCAGATGCGACCAATGAAGAATTAGATAAGGCTGTAAAAGCAGGCTATGTCAATGAGTTTACCGATCGATTTGATGATAGATGGGATACGCTAATGGGTGAGCGGGGTGTCAAGCTATCGGGAGGCCAACGCCAACGTATCGCTATAGCCAGAGCCATACTAGCCAATCCTAAAGTGATTATCCTCGATGAAGCTACTTCAAATCTAGATACAGAGAGCGAGGCCTTAATTCAAAGATCCTTAGCCACCTTGGTTAAAGATCGAACAACCATAGTTATTGCTCATAGATTGAGCACAATCAAAAAGGCCGATCAAATATTAGTCGTTGAAGCAGGCAAAATTGAAGAATCTGGCACTCACGAATCATTAATAGCCAAAAAGGGTAGGTATTATCAATTATACACCTACCAAGCCAAAATCTAATGGCAATGACCCAGTATTGTCTTTCTAGTCTAGTTCGATAATTTTGGCGTCTCCAGTAACGCGTCTATTTACAAGTCGAGGATTGCCTGTATATTTCAATACACTGTCACCACTAGCCGAAGCCTCTAGACTATTGGTGATACGTATCCAGGCCTGGCTATCACCAGACATTTTGATATCGACATCTTTAATAGTCAAATTTTTATTCTTGAATTGACTATCTGAAGACAAGGAGGCATCAAGGCGTTCTATGGTTCCTGCCAGATTCACAATAGCATCAGATTTTGCCTTGAGATCACAATCCTCTACAGTAACCTTGCTGTTTATTTTTGCATCCGAACTTGCTTCAATTCGCAAATTATTGGCCTCTATATCGCCTGTAAATTGTGCATCCGAGCGTAGTGAAAGATCTACTTTTTTATGTTTAATGGTGTTCTTTACATGTATAATCGCATCAGAAGAACCTACAAACGAATGCAGCATAGCCGTGGTAAGCTCGACATCCAAAATCATTTTCCCCCTGGTGTTGGTCTTAGGTTGGAGCCTAAAGTAAAGTGTTTTACCCTTTTGGTAGATATCAACTTTATCCAGCAAATTTTCATTGGCCGTAACCACAAGCGATGCTTCACTTGTTGAAAAACGAACGTTTACTTCAAAATCACTAGCCACATCTATAGCTTCATAGTTACTAAAGTCAAATGACTTGGAGGCAGTTTCTGCCGATAACTGAATGCGGTTTTGGGCATCAACTGTGAAAGTGGTCACAAGTATAAGCCCTATTGAAACAAAGTGTAAGAATTTCATAACGTACGATTTAAGAATATGTGATTATTTGGTTTAGGTAAAGACAATAACGAATCTGACTTGTTACACTTATATGGCTTCAAGATCAAAAATGAGGTACCTATGTCCTAGAAATAATGGCGTCACCTAGAATTGGAACTGCTCCACCATAAGGCAAATCATTTAAGGTATAGGGGCCTACCCGAACTCGAATGAGTCGCAGGGTTGGATAGCCCACGGCCGAAGTCATCTTTCTTATTTGTCTAAACTTCCCTTCGGTAATGACAATACGAATCCAGGGTGCGGGGCCATGCCGTGCGTCTCTTATTTTTTTACCTCTATCGTGAAAAACAGGTGGTTGCTGTACCAGGCTTACCTCGCAAGGACGCGTTTTGTATTTCTTACCATTAATGCCGATGCTCACACCACCTGCCATTTGATCTATAGCCTGCTGGTTTATCGGTCCATCTACCTGAGCGTAGTATTCTTTTTCTATACCCGATCTGTTTATATAGTCACTCCATTTTCCATCGGTGGTCAATAACAATAATCCTTCCGATTTCTCATCCAGTCGTCCCACCGCCATGATTCCTTTCGGGAAATCATATAGGTCGCCCAAGAACTTCTTTTTTCGCGCTTGACGCACATCATTAGACAGCAATTGACTGATATATCCATAAGGCTTATATAACCTAAAATACTGATGAGCAGTTGAGACCAACATTGTTTGAAATTAGTATATTTCGACAAACAAAAATAAGCGTTTGAACAGGAGAATGAGGTATTATACATTAAACAATTTACCCCCTTTGCCGTGTGGACTACCCCTAAGCCTGTCACAAATCCTTGTGAGCTGTATGCTTCTTGTACTGTTGTGTAGGTGTAACCAAACTACTACAGCGGTCTATACACCTCCTGACAACGTGGAGACACTTATTGCGGGAGATTCTTCAAAGGTTTGGAAGCTAGCCATGCGATTTAATGGAGCTACTCGAATGAACATGGAAGGCTGTTTTATGTCGTATCGCCAGCAATTTACAAGATCCAAAACAGTTAGTGATAACAATAGCCTGCACAAAAATTGCGGAGAAAGTGTAGTAGGAGAGTGGGAAATAACGGTAGATGATACAGGACATCATTATATTAAAATTACCAGCAAGCAATTTCCTCGTTTATTCGATCAAGCACAGGAATATAAGTTGTTTAGGATTGGCTACGCTTCCCAAGATAGCTTAGAGCTATCATTTGTTCATAATCAATTTGGAACATGGCGGCGTATTACCGATTTGCTCGTAAGCGAAGGTCTTGAGATAGAAGACCGTAATTTTCACCACTAATCTAAAACTTCCAAAGCAAGAGTTGGCTTTGTTTTTGCCCGTGTACCATTTTAATGATGCGAGGGCTTGCGCCTATTTTTTTGATCAATTTCACCTGTTTTTCAATATGACTAGAATTGGAGACGAGACTGCTAAAAACACCTACTTGATCTTTAAAATGTACACTTTCTTTTATCATGCGTTTTAAAAATAAGGCTTCACCACCGTTACACCATAATTCATGCGGCGTTCCTCCAAAATTTCGTGTTGAACTTCCCAAATTTAAATTTTGATTTTTTTCAATATTGGCTTTGTCGGCTTCTTGTTGAGATGCGTAAAAAGGAGGGTTGCACATGGTAAAATCTATATACTGATCACTCTTTAAAACACCGGTAAACATAAAAGATTTATTGGATTGATGCTCAATGCGAATACGCTCTTTGAGATGTGGATTTAAAGCAACATTTTTTCTGGCATAAGTGACGGCAGTTTTATCGCTATCTACCCCAATCATACGCCATTGGTAAATGGCTGCACCTAATAAGGTGTAAATACAATTGGCACCGCAGCCTAAATCATAGCCTGTTGCCTCCTTATTTTCTAAAACGTCATAGAGGTGGTGCAGATAATCTACCCGACTAGGTATAGGCGGACATAAATACCCCTGAGGAATACTCCAATCTACAATGGCGTAGTGTGTGAGGAGTAAAGCCTTATTAAGCGCAAAAACCGCTTTAGGATTGGCAAAATCTATAGTAGGCAACTTTCTTTTTGTGGTAATGATAAAAGGAGCTAGTGCCGGATAATGCTTTTGCAAAAGATCAAAATCGTAAGAAGAGCTATGAATATTCTTTGGATGCATAGTCACAAAGATACGGGCTTTTCTAGGGTAAAGCTTCTATATAGAACGATACATATTAGAGATGGCTAGGTGTTCTAATAGGATTTGTTTGTTATATAAATAACACATTAGATTAGCAATAACCGCCTTGCGCTGCTCGATTGATAAATGCTTGTAGGCGGGTTTGGCAATTCTAATATCCCATTTGGTACCTATGGCATTGTCTAAGGCAATTCTCAAATAAGAATGATCTTCTAAAGGTAAATCAGGGTATTGGCTCAATAGCGTTTGAGGCAATTGTAAAAAGTACGTTTTATAAGAAATCACTGCAGTCATAATGTTGCTAGCTTACAAGATCAAATCGTTTTATGCTTTTGTTTTTTTTAAAATAGGATTTTAGGATTACTTCGGTATGGTAGGAGTGAGACTGACGCTGCAAATACGGCTCTAGATCGTCGGGTCGATCTATAGCTATATCCTGGCTCACAAATCCAAATCCTTGTAAAAGACCGTCTTGCACCCACACAAAAGCTGTTTCGTCATAAGTGCGACCTTTTTCCTGAATGATGTAAGAGGCTTGTTGTTGCTGTAGTGAGGCAATTGCTTGTTTTACGCGACTATTATATTGAGCTACTGTTTCTTGCTCACGACAAATCCCTCTACAGCTTTTTAATTTATAGTGAGAACAACTAGAATGGGTTTGCTGTAAACTGCAAAACCTCGCACACAGATCAAAGGCTTCACACAAGGACATGAGTTGATCTGTAGCAGCTGCTCGATTTTGAAATGTATCTATCGCATGTCCCTTATACTTAGCCTTAGTCACAGCGAGCTGAAGGATACCTAATCTATTGGTATAGGATATGATGGTATAGGTATGCACGGGTAATTTCTGTGCTCGATTGTATTTAGGAAAGTGTTGTCTGATACGTTCGGACTCTAAAAGTAATGCACATAGCTCATTACCTGTAACCTCATATTCAATACAATGGGTTTCCTGACCCAAATGATATTCACTATTTTTTTTATCATAAAAATGAGATAAGACTCTTTTTTTAATATTAACCGCTTTACCTACATAAATAATCTTCCCTTTTTGGTCTTTAAACAAATAAATCCCAGCAGTCTCTGGTAGTTCTTCTATTATTCTGGCAGGGAGATGTGGAGGCAAGGTTGCCTCTTTAGAACGTGCGTTTAAAAAGGATAAGATTGTTTTACCATCTTGATCTAAACGCAAGATTTTTTGAAATAAAATGACCGTAGCATCCGTATCCCCCTCGGCGCGATGTCTATTATTTAGTGGGATATTGATAGAGGCACAAAGATTTCCAAGCGAATAACTAAAAAGTCCAGGTATAAGCTTTCGCGAAAGCCGAACCGTACAAAGCTTCTTGCGCACAAAAGATTGGCCCAATCGCTGAAATTCTGAGCGCAACATATTGTAATCAAAATTGACATTATGTGCAACAAATATAGCATCGGCACTAATAGCAGCGATCTCGGCGGCGATTTCAGAAAATAGAGGAGCGCCATCTACCATCTCATTATCGATACCTGTAAGCCCTGTGATAAATGGCGGTATCTGAGCTTCCGGATTGACAAGGCTAGTGAATTTCTTAATGACCTTAGCATTTTCAATGCGTACCGCACAAATTTCTGTAATACGAGTGCCGCGTATTCCTTTACCTGTGGTTTCAACATCTACCACTACATAGGATTGAGTCAATACATTATCGTTCATACCCTACAAAGCTACTCTTTTTATTTGATATTTGGAAATTTTCCTATAATTAGGAATAAGACTCAATCTCTCCAACCTAATGGTTATTTAAAATAGGACTAGCCTAAGATTATGCGTATTTTTGTGCACTTCAAAACGAGCATGAAAAATACCTTACTCTTACTCATTTTATGTTTTTCTCAAACCTTATGGGCACAATACGTCTCTGTAGATGCTAACAGCTATACGGCGCAGCAACTCATTGAAGATATTCTCATAGATAGTGCCTGTATTAGTGATGTAGTGGTGACCAATACTGTTAGTGGAGATTTTCAGGGCAGCGATAGGAGTTATGGATACTTCATGGCAAATAATAGTGGTTTTCCTTTTGATCAAGGACTGGTGCTCTCTACAGGTAAATTAGCTAATGTGGCAGGCCCTAATACGAGTTTGAGCGACGATGATGCCCCTGGATGGCTAGGTGACGCCGATCTTGAGTTTGTGCTTGACGAACAAAATACCACCAATGCGACCATACTCGAATTTGAGTTTACTGCCGTTGCTGAGGCCATAAGTTTTAGGTATTTATTTGCGTCAGAAGAGTATCAACAGGGAGATCCAAATACCTGTCGTTTTTCAGATTTGTTCGGTTTTTTGATCAGACCTATCGATGATCAGCGCTATACCAATATAGCGCTGGTGCCAGACACTCAAACTCCGGTTAAGGTCACTACGGTACATCCTGGCATAGCAGGAGGCTGCGACCCTATAAATGAAGCCTATTTTGGGGCTTTTAACCCCTCAGATGCCCCTATAAACTTTAACGGGCAAACGGCTGTACTTACAGCAGCTACAGAGGTGATTCCCGATACGCGTTATCACGTCAAACTCGTAATAGCCGATGAGAAAAATTACCGCTATGATTCGGCAGTGTTTTTGGAAGCCGGAAGTTTTGGCTTGCAAACAGACCTTGGTAGTGATAGGTTAATTGCTGTGGGTTCGGCCCTATGCCAAAATCAAACCTTAGAATTGGACGCTACAACTACATCTGCACAGAGTTATGATTGGTACAAGGATGGAAATTTGATCACAACTGCAACTGATGCCCTTTATGAAGTTGAGCAAGAGGGGTTTTATGAAGTAGTTGTCACTTTAGACAACGGCTGTCAATCCTTTGGAGATCTGCGCGTAGAGTATGAAGAGAATCCTCTAGTACGCGATGTCGTCTTAAAGGCATGTGATGCAGATACGGATGGCTTGACCACTTTTAATTTATTTAAAGCCGAAGCAGAGATGGTCTTTGGTGATAGGCGTAATGAGATTGAAAATTTCTTTAAGACCTTTGAGGCCGCTCAAAATAATGAGACACCCATACCCAATCCCAGAATATACCGCAATACAGAAGATTCTGAAATTGTCTATGCCCGAGTTGCTAATAGAAATGGATGTGTGAGCATTGCTCAGGTACAACTTGAGTTGGCTAGTCTTGATCTCAATGTGCCGCTTCAAATTTTTTGTGATCAAGATGCCGATGGTCGTACCTTGATCGATCTGGATGAGATTTCGGCCTCCTTTTTAGGTCAAATTCAGTTGACCGCTCCGGTGCGCTATTTCAAATCGGCCCAGGATGCTTTGTCCAAAAACAACGAATTATTGAGTCCATATCTAAATCAAACTCCATTTTTTGAAACCATTTTCGTGATTATTGAAGACGATGTGCGTTGTTATACCTTAGAAGAAGTTGCTCTAGAAATAAGACCTGCCCCTAGACTTGGCAGTGATATCGCTATGACGCTATGTACCAATACCTCTCCAGAAGGCATCACTCTAGAAAGTGGTACTGCTCTTCCTACAGAAGGATTTACATATAGCTGGGAAAAGAATAATATACCATTAGATCAAGAGAGTCCTGATATACAGGTAACAACTCCTGGACTTTACACACTAACGGTTACTGCCGATAATGGGTGTAGTGTTAAGCGTAATTTTGACGTGACGCTTTCTGGAACAGCAACAGCTATAAATATAAGCAGGGAAGGCCCTTCTAATACGAATGTCAGCGTAGAAGTAACGGGGCCTGGCGATTACAGTTTTGCTTTAGATCGCGCTCTGGTGTTTTCATCCTCAAATGTCTTTACCAATCTTCGACCTGGAATCCATACGCTCTTTGTCAAAGACAATAATGGATGTGGGATACAACTCAAAGAATTTGCAATCATGGGGCTGCCTTCATTTTTTACTCCTAACGGTGATGGTATACACGATGTCTTCAAAATGGCAGGTCGCACTACCGATAGTCCAGCTTTGGTCTCATTTAAAGTATTTGATCGATTTGGTCAACTACTCTTTGTAACCGCTAATGCCGATCTAGGTTGGAATGGTACATTTCAGGGCAGACCACTGCCTTCTGGTAATTACTGGTATGTGTTAACCCTTGCCGATGCCACCGTTTTTAAAGGTCATGTTGCCCTTATCCGAAGGTGATTTCAAAGATATAATAGCAAATGTAGCCCTGATCTAATGATTAAAATTAAGATGCCTAATCAATACCTCCCTTACGTGTAGGTTTTCTAGGTGTAGGCCATTCTCTAGGCTGGCCTGTCCTTGAATTAAGAGGCAACACACTTTTTTCTCTCGAAGCTCTTTCTGGATCTTCAGAAGCTTTATATGCAAGAATAGCTGTAAGTATGGCATTGTTTCTAACATCGTCAAAGACAATTTTGTCATAAGTATCTCTATTGGTATGCCAGGTGTAATTCCAATATGACCAATTAAGAGAGCTCAAACTAAATCCTGGAGCGCCTGCTGCCTGAAAAGAAGCGTAGTCAGAACCTCCACGAGCTGGAGTACCAGGAAATGTTGTTTCTATGTGTTGAGTGATATCTTTGGGTACAGCAGCCAACCATCGTGAAAGATAATCGTACGCGTGCAAAAACCCACCTCCAGAAAGTCTGACAACACGGCCTGTTCCGTTGTCTTGATTAAAAAGGGCTTGAGTTCCAGCAACGATTTCAGGATGATCTTCGACAAAGGCTCTGGATCCATTTAATCCTTGTTCTTCGCTTCCCCAATGTCCTACCAAAATGGTTCTTTTTGGGTTGGGGTACACTTTTTTCAAAATACGCATAGCCTCCATCATTACAAGCGTACCTGTACCATTATCTGTGGCACCAGTACCGCCATCCCAAGAATCAAAATGTGCCGAAAGTATGACATATTCATCAGGTAATTCAGATCCTTTGATTGAAGCAATCGTATTAAAAGTAGGCACAGCACCAAGCTCTTTTGATTTGGCAACCACATGCAAGGTGGGTGTATGACCTGATTGAGCTAGTCTGTAAAGCATACCGTAATCTTCCAGCTCGAGGTCTACCGTTGGTATGGCCTCGGTTCTAGCACTAAAAATTTTATTGACTCCAAAACCACGGGACCAATTGGAAGTGACAATTCCAGCTGCACCAGCTGCTTCCAGGAGTGCAGGTAGGGCTCTGCTATTGTATCCAGTATTTCTAATATTTTGACGCCATGCTTTGGTTTTTTGATCGCGATCTTCTTTCATCTTTTCAAAAGAGCTATCGGTAGCAAATTCTTCCCAATTATAGTCGGGTCTTCCCGTGGGCTGTAACATCGATAAGAGTACAAATTTACCTTTGACCGATGGTAACCATTTTTGAAATGAGAGACTATCAGCAATAGTGGTAGGCAACGTAATGACCGTAGCGGTAACGCCTTTATCTGAGGTACTAGGATTCCAGGCGAGTTGCGTACCGCGTAAACTTTGTACACGAGGCTCAATCATGTCAATATGAGTTATGCCGCGTTGCCACCCGCGCCACTGGCCCCACTGCTCATTCTTGGCATCGATGCCCCAGCTTTCATATTTGGCGACAGCCCAATCATGAGCCTGCTTCATTTGAGGACTTCCCACCAGTCTAGGACCTATAAAGTCCATCAATTCGTGGGCTAGAGGTTCGAGCATAGAGTTCTGATTGGCCTCTTCCACTATGGCATCAACCACAGCATCTTGCTGCTGAGCACACAGACTATTAACCGACAATAGTAATAAACAAATAAAGATAAAGCGTGATTTCATAATTGTGATTTTGCTTGGTAAGGTGTTGAAGGTATCAAATTACAAGAATTCTGGCAATAATCAGCGGTATACCATTAATTAGAAGTGGTGGTTGAGCTCTGTAAGCTCTGATTCAAAATCAGATACATATACGTTTGTAACGAGAGCATCTCTTTGTGGCCTGCTCTTTTCCCTAGACGTCCCGCCACATACAAAAAGATCCATACCAAGACTAAAAGTAGCATGGTAATCAAAGGCACTGTAAAGGAATTACCCAAAGAAACTTGGGTGTAAAGCCAGACTCCAGCAGCGACAAATAGCAATACTACAGCAAAGTGTAAAAACATAAAAAGAGTCCAAACGGTAGGACTGGGACCGTATAAACCTTTTAGTACAGTAGGTTGTTGCTCTATTTGATAAATTTCCAAATGTAGCTGTGGCGACCAGAAATGCTGTTTGTGTTTAGGAATACGTATAAAGACATGATCGTCAATTCTGGAGATGACAAAATCTGTCTGTTTTCTAGCCTGATTTTCAAAGTGTTGTAAAATTTTTTCTGGAGGCAGCGGGAGGTCCAGACTAAATCTAGGTCTTAGTACAATATCATTAGATAACTCCATAGTACAAATTGTGAAATGTTCTGGGACAAGACAATGACAAAAATCATATTATCTAAAGAGCTAAAAATCAAACAAAAAGTCCTTTAGGCGTATGACTAAAGGACTTTTTAGGTAACTCGTTTTT
>CAZJWI010000260.1:0-1879 GCA_964549485.1 uncultured Flavobacteriaceae bacterium | reverse complement strand
CTTTTTACTTTGTATCCGGTAATATCAGATCCTACCAGCTCACTTTGCATCGATAGATTGAGCGTATCAACTTTTAAGGTCATCCCGGCATAATCCGTGAGGTTGGCTTCGTGAAAACTTAAGTAGACCCCGTCTTCTGTTTTCATGGTAACCGGGGTATTCACTGCATTTTCGGGAATATAAGTAGCCGCCAGGTCAGGATGGTTCCTTTTACTTGTCGCATCAATCTTATTAAATGGCGTTGTATTGTACTTGTGTTCATAAATATCCCAATCTCCCGGTATCCACCAAACCATGGGATTGCCGGTAAGCTTAAACTGCGTATTTTCATCTGTAATGATTACTTCGGAAAGTGCTTCTTGTTCGGGGAAATGATAACGGAATCCAATGCCGTCGTCATAGACTTTGAAAATTACATCGAATTTTCTTTTAGGTCCTTTAATTTCTTCCAGGTGTAAGGTCATCTGGTTATAGCTGTTCACAACTTCGCGCTGCTCACCCCAGGGCATTTCCCAGGTTTCATTTTGTGAAGTGCTTTCTGAGCTCACGATGCTAAGGTCTTTAGCCAATGCGGGTTGGTCCTTTAATTCAAAGCCTACATAGGAGGTGTCAATTACTACTTCACCATTATGCATCACCAGATAATACATGCTACCCTGGTCATCCAGGGATATCTGTACTTCATTAATGTCTGATGGGGATTTTACCGTTAGCGTGGAAGTTGATTTTTGACATCCATAGAGGACAGCTAGTGCTAACAGCAAACTTAGAAGGTTGATATTTCTTGTCATATTGCAATTTAATATTTAATAGCATCCTGACAAAAAATGTTACTTTACTAATTGGTTTTCATAGAATGCATAGTAATACAGCAGTTTTAGGGAATATCTTGTAGCAAACAATTATGAGTGCTTAAAGGCAAAGCACATCAATATTTACCTGTATTCTCTTTGCAAGCATTACCTTATTTGCTAGTTTTAGAGTACATAATTGAAAATTCCATGAAAAACCTTTTCTTAACCTTATTATTGGTATTTTTTTCGGTCAATAGTAAGGCACAAGACCGTCTCACCGGGGAAACATTTACAACCCGTTCTGAAATCCTGGCTCGCAACGGGATGGCTGCTACGAGTCAGCCTCTGGCCACCCAGGTTGCACTGGACATTCTTAAAAAGGGGGGGAGCGCTATGGATGCTGCCATAGCGGCAAATGCTATGCTTGGTCTTGTGGAACCTGCCAGCTGCGGGATTGGCGGCGATATATTTGCAATTGTATGGGATGCTGCGGAGGAAAAACTCTACGGTTTTAATGGCAGTGGCCGCGCTCCAAAATCGCTTACCATAGAATATTTTATGGATCGTAAAATGAAGTATGTTCCCTTACACGGTCCTCTTCCAATCTCAGTGCCCGGCTGTGTGGACGGCTGGTTTAATTTACATCGGAAATTTGGGAAATTACCTATGAAAGAAGTACTGCAGCCGGCTATTACATACGGCCGGGAAGGTTTCCCGATATCTGAGGTTATTGCCTATGAAATGGACTACGGTTCTGAAGGAATAGAAGACCTTCCGGGTTTTGCCGCCACATACTTGCCCACAGGCAGGCCGCCTAAAAAAGGGGAAGTCTTTAAAAACCCGGACCTTTCCAATACGTATGAAAAGATCGCCAATGGCGGGCGGGATGCATTTTATAAGGGTGATATTGCCCGTACTATAGATGCCTTTATGAAAAAGCACAAGGGCTTTCTTTCCTATGAGGACCTGGCTGGCCATACATCCAACTGGGTTGAGCCGATATCCATTAATTATCGTGGGTATGAAGTCTGGGAATTGCCACCAAACGGACAAGGTACCGCGGCGCTCCAGATGTTGAATATTTT
>CAZJWI010000259.1:0-9566 GCA_964549485.1 uncultured Flavobacteriaceae bacterium | reverse complement strand
TAAGGCTAGTCTATTGCGTTCACCTCCAGATAGGACCCGTACATATTTATCGACCTCTTCACCTCTAAACAAAAAGGATCCTAAAATATCACGTACACGAGGTCTGGTTTTTTCATCGGCAGCATCAATCATGGTCTCTTCTACCGTTTTTTTACCGTCGAGATATTCGGCCTGATTTTGAGCAAAGTATCCAATCTCAACGTTGTGTCCCAATTTTAAATGGCCTTGATGTTCTAATTCGCCTACGATAATCTTGGCCAGGGTCGACTTTCCTTGACCGTTTTGCCCTACAAAAGCTGTTTTGCTATCGCGTTCTATCAAAAGATCAATTCCCTGTAGCACTTGTTTGTCTACGTAACTTTTGGCAATGTCATTTGCTTCAATAACTACTTTACCCGGAGTAACCGAAACGGGAAACTTTAAGGTCATCACGCTATTGTCGTCTTCGTCAACTTCGATACGATCGATCTTGTCTAATTTTTTGATCAGCGATTGAGCCATACTCGCTTTTGACGCTTTGGCGCGAAATTTCTCTATAAGTTTTTCGGTTTGCTCTATTTGCTTTTGTTGATTCTTTTGAGAGGCCAACTGTTGTTCGCGCAATTCTTTGCGCAAGACCAAATATTTAGAGTACGCCTTGGGATAATCATAAATACGACCTAACGATATTTCTATAGTGCGATTAGTGATATTATCCAAGAACATCTTATCGTGAGAAACTATCACCACAGCACCTACGTAATTTTTTAGAAACCCCTCGAGCCATATAATTGATTCTATATCCAAGTGATTGGTAGGTTCATCTAACAGCAGTATATCGTTAGTTTGTAAGAGCAACTTAGCCAATTCTATCCGCATGCGCCAACCTCCAGAAAAGGTATCGGTGAGTTTGTCAAAATCTTCTCGCTTAAATCCCAATCCCTGTAAAATACGCTCGGTTTCTCCTTTGTAATTATAGCCCCCGTGTACTTCGTACTGTTGCTGCACCTCATTGACGTCTATCATTAATTGATGATAGGCTTCACTCTCATAATCGGTTCTAGTGGCTAGTTGGGTATTTATTTCTTCTAACCTCGTTTCTAAAGCCTTGATCTCTTGAAACGCTTCATAAGATTCTTCGAGTACAGTGCGTCCTTCTACAAAATCTATATCTTGTTTTAGAAAGCCTATACGCACCTCTTTTTCTAAAGCGATAGCTCCAGTGTCATAAGGCTGTTCTCCTGAAATAATACGCAAGAGGGTCGATTTACCTGCGCCGTTCTTTCCGACCAGACCTACACGATCACCGCTACCTAATCGAAAGGTGATTTCTTCAAACAAATAACTTCCTTGAAAGGAGACAGAAAGATTGTGGATATTTAGCATTCGCAGCGCAATTTTGCTGCAAAGATGCTTAAATTTGTAGTGTTAAGCAATGCGTTTATGGGATTTCTAAAAGGAACAAAGCTCTACAGTATTTTTACAGGCAAATGTCCAGTGTGTCACAACGAGTCTATGTACAAAACTGCCAATCCTTACATGCTTCAGGATACCTTAAAAATGCATGAGCGTTGTTCACATTGTCAGACCAAATACAAAATTGAACCCTCATTTTTTTATGGTGCCATGTATGTGAGTTATCCAGTAGGATTATTTTTTGCCGGAGCTGCTTTTGTCTTTGCCTATTTTGTATTTGATGCAAGTCGTCTCAATACTTTCTTTGCAATTTTGGTGACCATGATTGTATTTATGCCTGTTATTATGCGATTGGCGCGTAATATTTGGATCAACTTCTTTATGAAATACGATCCAAAAAAGGATGCTAAGACAGATCAGGTTGGGACCTAAAAAACCCAAAAGCAAGATCTTACTTTTGGGTTGGGTATTCGGATACCTCGGTCAACAACAAACGATTTTTGGGATCAATAAATCGTTTATTCTTATTTTACTTTTCCTTACGATCGAGCCATTTTAAATCTCTCGTATTTTTCTGTACAGCAATAGCAGCAAATAAGCTCAAGGCAAAAGACATCCCGTAAAAACCTTTTTCTGAAAGTGCCAGGGTGGCATTCCAAAGTCCGATAATTAATAATAAAATGGCTGCAATGGTTACAAACCAACTTATCCCATAGTAGATATCGGTCACTGCCACACCCTCGGCGCGATCTCGTACCGATTTCTGTACAGAGATCACAGCAAACAACCCAAATAGCAAAATGGTGAAATAATAACCTTTCTCATTGAGTTCCATAGTGGCATTCCACAATCCAATACAATAGGAAATCATTCCTATGAATAAGGCCAACCACGAGGCCGACACAAAAGCTGGTGTAGGTTTACAAGTAAAGGGTTGGTTTGATTTTATGTCTGTCTTAGACACATTTTTCTCGTTTGATATATTCGTTAGATTTTCCATAAATGTTGTTGTTTAATGTTATTGATTAATTTGTTGGAGTTGTTGACTCATTAAATAATTGGGAGGTAGATTAGGAGGCAGTTGCAATATGATCTCCACAGTTATAACAATGCGGCAAATGGGCATAATTTTGAGTCTCACAATGACTACAATCTACAAAGAGTTCCAGCCCACAATGTCTACAAAAGGGTGTCACCTTAAAATGCCCATTTACGGCCTTATTGCTTTTGGTTTGGTGTAGCTCATTGATTAAAAAGTCTTTACCACAGCTAGGACACATGTGTTGATCTAGTGCCTTTTCGGCGATTTCTTCTTTTATGGATTTAGATCTTTCTAGGGTAGATCGTTGCAAGGCCTCTTTCTTTCTACTGATAAATTGTCGCAATGATCGTATGGCGTACACCCCTAAAAAAATTGATAGTATTATGCCAATACTGTATCTGACATAACCGCCATAGCTAGGCAGATAAGGCAGTAGCCCAACAAAAAATGCATAACCCGAAAAGAATACAAAGCCTCGATACAATGGCCAATATTTGTTGTTCCGTTTTTTAAGACCTATCCACACTCCAAGTAGTAAAATGGGTAGAACAAAAAGCAATCTGCTCAAAAAGAGTTTTAACTCGTAAGCGCGTACTGCTTTTTGATACTGCTCAAACGCCAAGTCTCTTTCATCACTCATCAAATTGAGGATGCGCTTTTCCTGCTGCTTTAAAGCAGCTTTTTTTGCCTTGATGTTAATAGTAAAAGTGCGCAGCTCTTTTAGTTTGGATTGAATACTGTCTAAGGAGGCATTTTTTTGTCGTATTTCGGCATTAATCGCATTAGAGGCTGTAGCACGTCTTGTCGATATCCAGGCGGCAAATGACGCTTGTTGTTCTACAAGCGCACTTTGGTACATTTCTAACGCTATCTTTATCCCGTCTTCTTCTTGAAGTAATTCTTGCCTTTTTAGATGTAAACTATCTTGTTGAACCTGATAGCTACGCATGACCTTAGTTGCCTCGAAGGTTTCGAGCATAGGTTTTTGACTCACCCCATCGAGATCTCCTATAATTCTGTTGGCCAGACCGATCATAAAAATAGCGAGCACTACACTCAAGCCATAGTGAATCAAACGTGTAGTCCTGTTTAATTTTTTGTTGTTGAATTCCATATCGTAGTGGTTTGTTGACAGGGCAAATATGCAATGTCTATCAACTCCATAAAACACAAAATGATCTAAATACTTACGATTAATTTTTAATATTATGGCATTTTATCTATTAAATAGCGTTAAATTTAACCTGTATATACTTACGATTAAATTGTTATTACACACCCTCATACAAGACCTTAGCCAAGATGATTTTCTGGCCTTTACTCATTTCTTAGATCGAAGAAACAGACGAAGTGACACCAAAAACACTCGCCTGGCTCGGCTATTGCGCTCCGATCCTTTACCCGACCGCCCAGATATAGTTATCTATAATAAACAGGCTAGAAATGCCTATCACGCTTTATGCAAAAGACTATTTGATGCGCTCATAGATTTTACAGCTGCACGAAGTTTTGAAACAGAGACTTCTGAAGAGATGGCCGTATTTAAGTACTTGCTCGCTGCCCGTATATTTTACGAAAATCAACAAGATCTCGCAGCCCGAAAAGTGCTATTGCGCGCCCAGCATATGGCGCAAGAGATTGATCTCTACTCAGGGTTGAGTGAAATTTATCACACCAAAATTCAATATGCCCACCGGCATCCTGATGTAGCATTAGAGCGGTGTATTGAAGATTTTAACACGATCAAAGCTCAACATCATAAAGAAGAACAACTCAATATGGCCTACGCGACCCTTAAAGAGCGTTTGTCTCAGGGCGCCCATTTTTCTGAACCATTAGATGGGCTTATCAAAACCATATTTGAGCGGTATCATATCGTGATTGATCAAAACTTGTCTTTTAAGGCATTATATCAACTCTTAGAGATTGTCAACACTTTAGCACATCAATCACATGATTTTTACGGCGCCTTACCACTTATAGCCCAAATAGAAAAGGTCATTAATTCCAGAGCAACCCAAACAAAAAAGCATCTCTACTACCGTATTTATATCCTCTACTTTCTGGCCAACGCCTATTTTCGATCCCGACACTTTGTAATGTCGGAAGTATATATCAATAGGCTTCATGATGCTATGACACTAGAAAATGGAAGGTATTACAAACGCTTTCACCAAAGCGCGCTCCTGCTTAAAGCATTACAATTAAACTATACAGGAGAAGGACTACAGGCAATTACATTGCTAGAAAACCACAGGGTCAAAAAACATCCACTTACCCCTGATCTAATATTGGCGCTGGCCGTTTTTTACCTGCAACAACAAGAGTACAAAAAGGCACTAGGTGTGTTGCGGTTACTACAGCACTCTCCAAAGTGGTATCTCAAAAAAGAAGGGGTAGACTGGCTTATCAAAAAAGAACTGTTCACGCTTATTCTTCACTTGGAACTCGATCATATTGAACTTGTCGAATCATTGCTGCGCAGTTTTAAGCGCAACTATAGCGCACAAATCGCACAAGAAACGCGACTCAAAATCTTTTTAGACTTTTTTACTACCCTTTATCTCAGACCACAAATGGTTGACGATCCCCGCTTTCGCGAAAGCGTACGATTAGCATTCCAATCCTTTCAAAATACTCAGGTTGATCTGTTTATACTGAGCTTTTACAGCTGGCTAGTGGCCAAGACGCAAAAGACCCCGTTATATAAAACGACCATGGTTTTGCTTCAAAGGGATTAACATTTTATTTAGAAAAATTTCATGCTTTGATCTGTAATTTCGACAGCCTAAACACATCCTATGAAATTTAAACTACAGTACCTCGCCATCGCTCTCTTGACGATATCGATAAGCGGTTGTGCCTCGCTTAAAGGCAAGAAAGCCGATGCTGCCAAGACAGCTCAAGCCAGCAAGTCTAAAAAAGATAAGAAAAATGGTATCAAACCCTTTGACGAAGTCATCACAGATGAAGCTCAGTCTGATAGTGGATTGTTTACCGTTCACAAACTAGACAACGAATACTTTTACGAAATCCCTGATTCTCTTTTCGGAAAAGAAATGCTCATGGTAACCCGTATTGCCAAAACGGCCACTGGCCTCGGTTTTGGAGGAGGAAAACAAAACACTTCAGTACTGCGATGGGATGTCAAAGACAAAAAAGTATTGTTACGCGTGGTCTCGCACCAAATTGTTGCGGCAGACTCTCTCCCTATTTCTGAGGCAGTAGCCAATAGCAACTTTGAACCAATTCTATACGCTTTTGACATCGCAGCCTATCACAAAGACACTATTGCCAACACGCGCAATACGGTTGTAAATGTAACCGATTTATTTACTAAGGATGTCAAACCTCTCGGGCTACCACAACGCCGTCGTAAAGGCTATAAGGTGACCAAGCTAGATGCCAATCGCTCTTATATCGACACTATTAGAAGTTACCCTAATAATATTGAGGTAAGAAGTGTAAAAACCTATGCGGCATCAGAACCACCTTCAAATGCAGCCACCGCTTCTCTCTCATTGATGATGAGCAACTCTATGATTTTACTTCCAGAAGAGCCTATGAAGCGTCGCTATTTTGACCAACGCGTGGGATGGTTTGCCAGAGGCCAGACCGATTATGGCTTGGATGTACAAAAAAGTAAAACGATAAGATATCTAGACCGTTGGCGCTTAGAAGTGAAGGACGAGGATATTGAAAAATTTAAAAGAGGAGAATTAGTAGAACCTAAAAAACCAATTGTCTATTACGTAGATAGAGCGACACCTAAAAAATGGGTACCCTATATCAAACAAGGCATCGAAGATTGGCAGGTCGCCTTTGAAGCCGCAGGTTTTAAAAACGCCATTATTGCTAAAGATCCACCTACAGTAGAAGAAGATCCAGATTGGAGTCCTGAAGACGTACGTTACAGTGTAGTGCGCTACTTGGCCTCTCCTATCCCTAATGCCAATGGCCCTCATGTGAGCGATCCTAGAAGTGGAGAAATTCTGGAAAGCGATATTAACTGGTATCACAACGTCATGACTTTGCTTCACAATTGGTACTTTGTTCAGACTGCTGCTATTAACCCGATGGCGCGCTCTAATGAGTTTAAAGATGAGATTATGGGAAGGCTGATTCGATTTGTGAGTTCTCATGAAGTAGGGCATACTTTAGGACTTCCTCACAATATGGGTAGTAGTGTAGCCTATCCTGTAGAAAAATTAAGAGACGCAGCTTTTACCAAGAAATACGGAACAGCTCCTTCTATCGTGGATTATGCTCGCTTTAACTATATTGCCCAACCTGGTGACGGAGATGTCGCACTTATGCCCAATATTGGTGTTTATGACAAATATGCCATCAAATGGGGATACCGTCCTATATTGGATAAAACGGCCGAAGAAGAAAAAGAAATTTTGGATCAGTGGATACTCGAACACGCAGGCGACCCAATGTATCGATTTGGGCGACAGCAATTTGGAGTAATTGACCCTTCTTCTCAGACAGAAGATCTTGGAGATGACGCGGTAGCAGCAAGCACCTATGGAATTGCGAACCTCAAACGAATTGTACCCAACCTCATCGTATGGACGGCAGAGGACGGTCAAAATTATGATGAATTAGAGAAAATGTACGGCCAGGTCCTATCGCAGTTTAATCGATATATGGGACATGTCACAGCCAATATAGGTGGGGTTTATGAGTATTATAAAACCTACGATCAAGAAGGCGCCGTGTACACCCATGTACCTAAAGACAAACAAAAAGAGGCGCTAGACTTCTTACAAGAGCAACTCTTCTCTACACCACAATGGTTATTAGAAGCTTCAATTTTTGATAAAATTGAATCTGCAGGTAGTATCGAACGCATTAGACGCTATCAAACCAGAACACTAAACAATCTTTTGGATTTTGGTCGTATGGGACGTATGATAGAAAACGAAGCCCTTAACAAAGAGCAGGCCTATTCATACCTATCAATGATGGAAGATTTGCGCAAAGGCTTATTTAGTGAATTGAGAAGAGGTGAAGCCATAGACGTTTATCGTCGTAATTTACAAAGAGCCTATGTAGAACGCTTAGCATATTTGATGAACGAAGAACAGGGGAAGGCTTCCCGTTTTGGAAGTCGCACCAATGTTGATGTAAGTCAAAGTGACATCAGACCTGTAGTACGAGCAGAACTCAAAGCATTAAATGCAGCACTGAGATCGGCCTTAAATCGCACTTCAGATCGCATGAGTAAATTTCATATTCAGGATTTGAGAGAACGCATCGAAATGATACTTGATCCCAAATAAGCTCAGCAACATAAAAAAAACCTCCTTCGGGAGGTTTCTTTTATTAAACCCTTTAGGTTGATGATAGTCATAGAGATATATTCATCTAAAAAACGACTTATGAAAAAATTAGTTTTTATCCTATTGATTAGTGTAAGTACAATGGTACAATCACAAGGGCCAACACCAGCAGATCACGGTCTCACTACAGCTCAAAAAGCCACCTTAAAGACCAAAAAAATGACATTGCAATTGGTATTGACCGAAACCCAACGCAAAGCGATTTACCCTTTGATACTAGAGCATATGGAGCAAAGAGAGGCTTTAAAGACAGCTTCTAAAACAGCTGGCAAAACAGATCGCTTTGAAACAATAAACCAACGACTCGATGCACAGATCGCTTTTCAAAATAAAATGAAAGCCATTCTCAATGATACTCAATTTGATCAGTGGAGAGCTATACGTAAACGCCAGATAACAAAAGCAAAAAGACGCGGTATGGGTCCTAGAAATAGACGGACCAATTGAGATGCAATCAAGAATTGACAACTAATTCCTAAGAATTTAGTACATTGCACCACTAGGGTGCACCTAAATTCAGATTCAAAATCTCATTAATCAAGCTTTTTGAATAAACAAACACCCTTGCAAACACTTGAGAATTTAGGTATATCGTATTTAGTAAGTGCTCATAAGAAATTATGAGCACTTTTTTTATAAGGTATTGGCCACCGTTTTTACAGCAGCAATCGTCATATCGAGATCAGCATAGGTTAGGGCATCGGTGATAAACCAACTTTCATAAGCGCTGGGAGCTATATAAATACCCTGAGAAAGCATTCCGTGAAAAAAGGCTTTAAAGGTAGCATTATCCCCCTTGGCCGCTGTTGCAAAGTCGATCACCGCTTCTTCAGAAAAATGTACCGATATCATTGAGCCAATTCTATTGATTGTGTGCGGTACTTTTTTTTCGCTTAAAGCGGAAGCAATACCTCTGTGTAGATAAGCAGTCTTTTCGTCTAATCGTGTAAATATAGCGTCGTCGTCAAGAGCCGTCAACATTGCTAGTCCTGCAGCCATAGCCAGCGGATTACCACTAAGTGTTCCTGCCTGATACACTGGACCTACGGGAGCCAGATAATCCATGATCTCGGTTCTCGCGGCAAAGGCGCCTACGGGCAAACCGCCACCTATCACTTTGCCATAGGTAACAATATCGGCGGTAATACCTAAGCGCTCCTGCACTCCTCCTTTGGCCAGTCTGAATCCTGTCATTACTTCATCAAATATCAATAGCGCATTGTATTGATCACAAAGCGTGCGCAAGCCCTCCAAAAACCCTGCTTGCGGAGGGATACAACCCATGTTCCCAGCTACAGGCTCTACTATAATAGCGGCTATCTCATCTTTATTGGCTTCCATCAACGCCTTTACGCTTTCGAGATTGTTATACTGCGCGAGAAGGGTATCTTGTGCCGTCCCTTGGGTTACTCCAGGGCTGTTGGGCGAACCAAAGGTAACTGCCCCACTTCCTGCTTGTATTAAAAAAGAATCAGAATGCCCGTGATAACAACCAGCAAATTTTATTATTTTTTCTCTATTGGTAAAGCCTCTGGCCAATCGGATGGCGCTCATACAAGCCTCGGTACCACTGTTGACAAACCGAATCTTGTCAATATTAGGTACCATCGAAATTGCTTTTTCGGCTATGGCTGTCTCTATTTGAGTAGGCATCCCAAAAGAGGTTCCTTTTTTGGTTTTGTCAATTACAGCATCAACTACGGCAGGATATGCATGGCCTAGAATCATAGGACCCCAAGAATTGATGTAATCAATCAAGGTGTTGCCATCTTCATCGTAGA
>CAZJWI010000258.1:0-4768 GCA_964549485.1 uncultured Flavobacteriaceae bacterium | reverse complement strand
TATTGAAACGGTAAGAGATGTACTCAAAAGGATAATGGCTGTCTCGATAATGCTTGTGGAAGATAGTCCCATTGTTCCAGCAATAGGAGAAACACAATTGCACATCATTAAAAAATTCAGTCTTCTTATTGAAGAACATTTCAGAAAAAAAATAGCGTTTACAGACATCCCTAAGTTGCTCAAGCGCAATCCTTCTTATGTAAGCAAATTGCTCACAAAGTACTTTGGCAAACGAGCAGTAAAGACCGCCAAAGAAAAATTCATACTAGAATCTAAGCAAGCAGGCGAACGTATCGAGAAGCGTATGGAAATTCAATATCCATCACGTCTCAACACACTCTCGGAAGCCGAACATCAAATACAATAAAATCAATCAGCTATGAAAAACAGACTAAAACATATAGCCTTTCTAATTACATCAGGAGTTCAGCTCGTAAGCGTGATGGTCTCTTACGTGTGGGAAATTTACTTACCATCTGCTTTCGCGAAAGCAAAAAAAGAACCCATTGCAAAGGAATTAAACTAACCTTAAAACCTAAGAAAATGTCTAAAAACACATTGCAAATATTTTTGCTATTGCTCAAAAATGGCAAGTGGCGCAAAATTCTCAAGGAATACTATCGCCCACACACGTGCCTAGAATGTAAAGATGATGATTGTAATGAGGAGAACGACATCACCTGGTTGATGCAACATTTAGCGTCTTCTGAAGGATTGTTGCAACATACCGTAGATAAAATTAAAGTGATAGAAAATAGACTGTCATTTACTATTTACACCGTATCGAGAGACATTAATAATCAAATTGATATGGCAGAACATAGCATAACAAGCCTTTGGGAAAATAATAAAATTGAGAAACACGTACACGAGATAACAAACCATTAAACCAATATCAAAATGAAAAAATTAATTCTACTGTTAATCATAGGAACGCTGTCTATGAGTTGTAATAATACAAGCGAATACCAAGAAGTCACTTACTTCACGATGAATGGTGATGAGCTGCAACGTCCCACAGATTATCGGAAATGGGTATTTGTAGGAACGCCTACTACACCTAATGATATGAATAATGGCAAAGCACCCTTTCCAGAATTTCATAATGTGTACATCGACCCACAAAGTTACCAAGAGTGGAAAGCAACAGGAAAATGGCGCGAAGGCACCATACTGGTAAAAGAATTGGTAAGTGTAGGTAGCAAAGCTGCTGCGAGTGGTAATGGTTATTTTATGGGCGATTTTATAGGGCTGGAAGCAACGATAAAAAGTAAAAAACATTTTCCAGATGAGCCAGGGAATTGGGCGTATTTCAGCTTCACAAATCCCGAAGGGAAAGAACTTAAAAATACGGCTTTGGCTTTTGGTACTAACGACTGTAATGCCTGTCACGCGGCAAATGCCAAAGATGATTTTGTGTTCACACAGTATTATCCAGTTTTAAGAGCGGCCAAAGGTATAGGCGCAGACGTCATACCAGAAAATAGCGGGAAACGTGAAGGAACTAAAAAAGTAGTAGGCGTATGGGACGCAACAGCACCAACACCAGAAGGACTGGACATAGAAATACCGCTGGGTAAAGAAAGCTTGTTTGCCTACCTACAATCTGGCGCTTACAAAAAGTTTAAAACCCAAGAAAAAGAAATGCACCCATCGCAAGGACCACACACGCAAATAGGATTGCCCGTAAGAGTTTTTATGAATGACGACATCGCCACATCACTTGCCGAAAACAGAGAGGAGCATCCGCTAGGAGCGAGTATCGTTAAAGAAATGTTTAATGATAAAGGAGAGCTCGCAGGATGGGCAGTTATGGTAAAAACACAAGACGAAACCGAAAAAGGGTTGGGTTGGTTCTGGTACGAAGTAACAAGTACAACAGACTCAAATACGCTGGCAGCAATGGGTAATGGCGTGCAAGGTTGCATCAGTTGTCATCATACTGGCGGGCGCGATATGGTGCGCACACAATTTCCATTTAACAACTAATCATACAAACAATAAATAACCTTTTTTAAATCCAAAAAAAATATGAAGACAATTTCAAAAGTAATGGCAATCATTCTTATCGCGGTATGTCTGTCCTGCGGTTCAGATAATGATAAATATGAAGAAGTAACCTACTTCACAATGGAGGGCAATGAGCTAAAGCGCCCTACAGATTTTAGAACTTGGGTATTTGTGGGTACACCACTTACACCTAATGATATGAATAATGGCAAAGCACCTTTTCCGGAATTTCATAATGTATATATAGACCCACAAAGTTATGATGAGTACAAAGCTACAGGCAAATGGCGTGATGGTACTATTCTCGTTAAAGAGTTAGTAAGCGTAGGAAGCAAGGCAGCAGCAAGTGGCAATGGCTACTTTATGGGAGACTATATAGGATTAGAAGCCACTATTAAAAGTAGCAAGCACTTTCCAGATGAGCCTGGCAATTGGGCTTACTTCAGTTTTACAACGCCACCTGACGAAGATTTGAAGAATATGGCCACACCATTTGCCACAAATATGTGTAATAGCTGTCACGCTACAAGTGCAAAAGATGATTTTGTGTTCACTCAATATTACCCTGTATTGAAAGCTGCCAAAGGTGTAGGAGCAGAAATGGTTCCTGAAAATACATCTGCCAGATAGCAGATGGATAATGGTTTTATTGGTTAGTAGTGAGAAAATGGGGTTGTATTTTACGCCCCATTTTTTAGCTAAGGGAAAAAAGTATAAGTATATCGGAAATACCTGTATTTCAGTAGCCTGATATCCACAGTAGTTTTACGGTAAATAAAAACAACAGCATTATGGACTATACAAATGACACCTCGGGAATAATGGATAAAGTGCTCTACGGACTTTCAGGCGATACAATGTTGCTGTCTGATAAATTTAGAATAGCAAGTTTTTTAGAAACAACAAAACACACATTAAATAAAATCAATAAACCATCAAAAACACAAGCATAATGAAAATTGCAATTAACGGAATGGGACGCATCGGGAGAGCTGCGCTCAAAGTAATTTTAGAAAACAAAGAATTAGAACTCGTAGCGGTAAATGATATTATCGACATTGAAAATGTAGCTTATCTATTAAACTACGATACCGTGTACGGAAAATATGAACACAAAGTCACACATACCAATACGTCACTTGAAATAAACGGAAAAACCATTCCCTTTTACAGCGAGCGCAATCCAGAAGAATTGCCTTGGGAGGAACATAAAGTCGATTTGGTTATAGAAAGTACAGGAGTGTTTACAGGCTATGAAGATGCAGAAAGACACATCAAAGCAGGAGCAAAAACAGTCATCATCTCAGCACCTACAAAAAGTGTTGAAGCGCCAACGGTTGTGCACGGTGTAAATACAAAAGCAGGACATACATCAGTATTTTCTTGTGCCAGCTGTACGACAAATAATATAAGTCCTATTGTTGAAATTCTAGGAAGACGACTTGGCGTTAAAAAAGCCATAATGACAACCGTACACGCTTACACTGCATCTCAAACAGCAGTAGATGGTCCTAATAAAAAGAATTTTAGAATGGGTCGCGCAGGTGCAGCAAATATTATCCCAACCACAACGGGAGCTGCAATTGCCACTACCAAGGCATTACCAGAGTATGAAGGAAAATTTGATGGTGTTGCCATTAGAGTGCCTATTCCTGTAGGTTCATTATCTGATATGACATTTGTAATGGATAAAACAGTTACGGTCGAACAAGTCAATGCAATCCTGCAAGAAGAAGCAAAAACAGACCGCTACAAAAATGTCATAGATACAACCTACGACCCAATTGTATCGTCAGATATTGTAAAAAGTCCTTTTGCCTCAACGGTAGATTTAAGTATGACGCGTGTGGTAGATGGAGACTTATTAAAGGTAATGACGTGGTATGATAATGAATGGGGTTTTACCAATCAAATGGTAAGACAGATAATTGATATCAAGAATAACAAATAAATCAAACGATTATGAATTGGAATACAATTATAGAGTACATCAACCACGGAAACCCAGAACCCAATCGTCGTGTAGAAAAAACAGATGATGAATGGCGAGCACAGCTCACACCAGAGCAATATAGAATTACAAGACAACAGGGAACAGAACGTGCGCATACAGGAGCATTATGTAGCATTTTTGAAGACGGAAAGTATAGTTGTGTTAATTGTAAAACACCTCTTTTTGATTCTTTTGGGAAATTCAATTCAAGTTCAGGCTGGCCAAGTTTTACAGAGCCTGTTGAGCAAAACGCAATAAAGTATATCAAGGATAAATCCCACGGAACGTTACGAATAGAAACTGTATGCAATACCTGCGATGCACATTTAGGGCACGTTTTTCCTGATGGTCCAGGAGAAACAGGATTGCGTTTCTGTATCAATTCTGAAGCGATAGTATTAGAAAAAGCAAGTGATAAAAAACTTGCTAAGAAGAAAAGACCGCGTATTGCCAAGCAAATCAAGAAAGCCAATACTCTTTAATTAGTAGCGTAGTAAAATGAAAAACACAACATATAAAACAGCAATTTTTGGAGGAGGATGCTTTTGGTGTACCGAGGCTTTTTTTCAAGAAGTAAAAGGTGTCATCAATGTTACTTCTGGTTACAGCGGTGGAAATTCTGAAGAAGAACCAACCTACCAAGCAGTATCCTTAGGAATGACTGGTCACGCAGAGGTTGTACACATTACCTACAACCCAGAAATTGTGACTTATGAAGAATTGCTTGTCATTTTTATGACCACGCATAATCCAACATTATTAAAC
>CAZJWI010000257.1:0-1754 GCA_964549485.1 uncultured Flavobacteriaceae bacterium | reverse complement strand
GAATATCTTTTAAAAATTGTTGTGCAATGGCTCCAGCCACTACTCTACTTGCCGTCTCCCTAGCCGATGATCTCCCACCGCCTCTATAGTCTCTATTGCCATATTTTTTGTCATAGGTAAAATCGGCATGGCTTGGCCTGTAGGTATCCTTGATATGCGAATAATCTTTTGATTTTTGATTGGTATTTACAATTTCGAAACCAATAGGTGTTCCTGTGGTCTTACCCTCAAATATTCCCGATAAGAAACTTACACTATCGGGTTCTTTGCGTTGGGTTACAATTTTGGATTGCCCGGGTTTACGACGCTCGAGTTGTCTTTGTATCGCCTCAAAATCTAGGGTTAATCCAGCTGGACAACCGTCAATAATTCCGCCTATAGCAGGGCCATGTGATTCTCCAAAAGTCGTAAGTTTAAAAAGGGTACCGTAACTGTTTCCTGCCATTGCAATAATTTTTTAACAAATGTAAATCTAAAGCGGCGATCTATAAAATTATTTAAGAACTCGCTGATAAAAATTGGTAGTGGCCTTACAAAATGTATCAAAAGTTAAAAGTTTGGAGCTCAAAATTGACATAGAGAATTATAGTATCTTTGGGTAATGATTAGAATTATGAAACACTTCCTTTCCCTTTTTAGTCTTTGTTGTCTTACGCTACTATGTGTAGGGTGTAGCGACGATGATGCTCCATCAACAACTCCTGAAGACACCACACCACTAACCGATTCTTATTTTGCTTTAGAATTGGGTAATAGCTGGCAATATGAGGTTACTACAGACCAAATGACCACGAATCAGGATCAACTCACTGTAGCCACAGATCCTTTGACTCCTGCTGGTTTTAGTAATTTGGATGCCACAACGCCTGCTAATGGTTTTATGACCACGCTACTCGCTACAGGCTATCTCAAAGACGAATTATCTACACTCAGATATACTGGCGCATTAGCGTTTGCTATTGACCCCTCCAATCCTATTCAAATTGATATTGAGGATGCTTTAGTCTACAATGCCGAAGCAGCTAGTGGCACCACATTAAGCACGGTAACACAAAGCTTTTCTCAAGATTTGGACGGTATTCCAATAACCATAGATATAGTGGCAAGCACCCAGCAGTTAGGACTTTTAGATAACTATACGAGTGGTGGTTTTACCTTTGAAAAAGCCTTGCAGTCTTCCCTTATTGTCAATGCGACCATAAGTGCTGAAATTCTTGGGGTTCAAATTCCTTTGTTGCCTAGTCAAGATGTTTTAATTGCAGAGAATACCTATGCTATTAATACTGGTTTGGTCAACTCGGAGGTTAGCTTTAGCTATGAATTTGTTGACCTTAGCGGTTTTGGTATCGATCTTCCTTTTCCTTCTAGCGAGAGCAGTATATCAACTCAGGTAATACAAGATTTTCAGCTTAGCCAAGATTAATTTGCTGTTGTCACCACTTTGCTATAGAGCGCTCGTACATGTTTAAAAAAGCCTTAGACTAAGGCCTGTAAAAGCACTGAGACTGGATGAAGCGCATTTCTTGAGGTCCCGTCTTTAATTTGATGTCTACAACTAGTTCCGTTTGCTACGATAATGACATCCTTTGCTGCTTTTCTAACGGCAGGAAAAAGACTTTGCTCTCCCATTTTCATACTGATCTCGTAATGTTCTTTTTCATAACCAAAACTACCCGCCATCCCACAACATCCAGAGGCTATGATTGAAGGCGAATAATGCGTTGGAAGATTGAGGATGTTAAAAGTATGTACTA
>CAZJWI010000256.1:0-2886 GCA_964549485.1 uncultured Flavobacteriaceae bacterium | reverse complement strand
ATCACTCTTGCCATGAGATACATAGGGGTACTCGCTCTTATCGTTGTAATATCATAAGTCTCTAAGTGATAGATCACATCTCGAATCGCGTCCAATCCTTCTTGTATGGTAAATTTGATCTCGTGATGAACCGTGCCAATCTCATTGGCTACTACCTTGGCTGCTGCAAGATCTGGAGATCCTTCCAAGCCAATACTAAACGAATGTAATTGTGGCCACCAAGCCTTTTGTTGATCTTCTGATTCTACCCGTTTATCGGCATATAATTTGGCAATCGCGCTGGTAATAGAAGAGTCTAGTCCACCAGACAATAGGACGCCGTATGGAACATCACTCATAAGCTGACGCTTTACAGCAGCCGCTAAGGCATCGTGTAACTCATCAATACTGGTTGAATTGTCTTTGACCTGCTGATAATCCATCCAATCTCTTTGATACCATTGTACTAATTTGCCATCCCGGCTAGACATATAATGACCTGGAGGAAACAGTTCTATTTTTGAACAAACCCCTTCAAGAGCCTTTAACTCAGAAGCAACATAAAAACTGCCGTGTTGATCCCATCCCATATACAAAGGAATAATACCCATATGATCTCTAGCCACTAGATATTCGTCCTTGGACTCATCATACAAGGCAAAACCAAATATTCCGTTGAGATCGTCGAGAAAGTCAACCCCCTTTTCCTGGTACAGCGCTAAGATGATTTCACAGTCTGAAGCTGTTTGAAATTCATAATCAGTTTGCAAGCCAGCACGTAATTCTTTGTGATTGTAAATCTCGCCGTTGGCCGCTAGGACCAAAGAACCATCTTTGCTAAATAAGGGTTGTTTTCCAGAGGCAGGATCAACAATGGCTAAGCGTTCATGAGCAAGAATCGCATTATCACTGTGATACACTCCATTCCAATCTGGCCCGCGATGGCGAATTTTTTTGGACATTTCTAATAATTGGGGGCGTAACGCAGTAGCGTCTTGTTTTAAATCAAAGGCACATACAATTCCACACATGATATTATTTTTTGAATATTTATAGTCCAAAGATGAGTGAACACTTTCATAAACAAAACAAGAACTATCGATTCACTACAAATATGTAATTATAAGACGTATATTAAATTTAATATGTAAGTATATGCTTTCGCGAAAGCAAATAAAGGCATAAAACTGTAAGTATCACAAAGAGTCACACACTACCTCAATTGGAATCTTATGCTTTATTTAACAGCATAATAAACACTTAATAGTAATTTTACATTTCAAAAAACATTTACGATCATGAAAAAAGTATTGACCCTATCCCTAGTAATTGCTGCATTTTTAATAGCACCTTCGGCAATTGCTCAAGATTTTAAAGTAGACAAAAGTCCTATGGACCAAGCTGCTTTTCCTTCAGACTACAGAGAATCTAACAAACAAATTAAAGTAACCTACAGCCGACCACAACTCAAAGGACGAGATCTAGCTACACTTGCTCCAGCAGGTAAGGTATGGAGAATGGGAGCAAATGAAGCTGTAGAAGTTACCCTTTACAAAGACATGAAATTAGGCAGCACTCCTGTAGAAGCGGGCACCTATACGATGTATGCTATTCCTGGAGAAAAAGAGTGGACGGTAATTTTGAACAAAGACCTAAATGTATGGGGTTCTTATTTCTATAATGAAAAGAATGATGTAGCCCGTATCACAGTGCCTGTAGAAGAAGGCAAAAAGAGTATAGAACATTTTGGGATGGAATTTGTCCCTGTAGACAATGGCGCTCACTTAGTTGGAGCCTGGGACACCCTGCGTATCCAAATACCTTTCTACAACTAAAAAAAAGCAACTCATAAAAAAATGCTCGGCTAGTTCCGAGCATTTTTTTTTATATATATTTTAAGGGGTATACACCCAGTATTTTTCAAGCAGTCTTTTTATTTCTTTTCTCCAGCGCATTTCCTGAGTTCTATCTCTAGAATGTCTACTGGCGCTATCAAAATGACGTTGCATCAGCTTGCGCTCTTGCTCTATCTCGTTATAGAGTGCCTTAATCTCTGTTTTGGAATTAGCACTAAAGTCAAATTCGGTGATGCGTTTGCGCAATTTGCGTGCGTGAATTTCGGTGATATCAAAATGGGCTTGTTCATGAGCCAACAAATAAGCCGAAGTGTCTTTGGCGTTATACCAAGAATACTTTGGATAAAAATGAGCCTTTACCCTTATGGTAGGTTTATCAATATATCCATTGCTATTGATCTGGTAACTCTGGGAGATTCCCGTGCTACTGGTAGCGGCATAGCCATTGGTGGTATTAGGCACAGCTTTAAACATATGCCAGGCTATTTTTTGATCTGGACGCCACTCTATTCGTTCGGGTATGATACTAGACAATAGTACAACCACTAGCAAAACCCCACCTATGACACTGTATTGTCTCATGTTTTTTGTTTTTGCTTGCGAGCAGCAGGAAACAAAACATTGTTTAAAATAAGTCTGTAACCCGGTGAGTTAGGATGTAATTCGAGTTCGGTTTTAGGGTCTCCTACGCGGTGACGGTAATCTTCCGGATCGTGCCCTCCGTAAAAGGTGAAAAACCCTTTTCCTTTAATCCCGTGGATATAGCGGGCCTCTCCATTGGTTTTATTTTCTCCCATGATGAGTACATTAGACTTGATACTCTCGGTATCATAGGAGGTCGTTTGACCCATAAAACCTTTAACCAGTGCGGTATGATTTTGACAAAGCATAGTTGGTATAGGGTCCCACTTAGCGCTGTAGTCTTTTAAGGTAAAATAATCGGTCTCAAATGGGATACGTCTTTTACGCGTCATATCGATAGATGAAAACTCGTAAACCATAGGAGAGCGTTCTAAGATAAAATTTTTGAACGCAAAGGTTTTTTGAAAAT
>CAZJWI010000255.1:0-14379 GCA_964549485.1 uncultured Flavobacteriaceae bacterium | reverse complement strand
GGTGGTTTTGGAACTCTAGACGAACTTTTTGAAGCGATCACCCTTATCCAGACGCATAAGATACAGATGTTTCCCATTATTTTAGTGGGTACCGATTTTTGGAGTGGACTGATAGACTGGATAAAGACCACCTTATTGGATTCATTTCAAAACATCAGTCCAAAAGATATAGACCTAATCCATCTGGTGGACACTTCAGACGAAGTAATTGAAGTGCTTAATGAATTCTATAAAGAATTTGACCTTAGCCCTAATTTCTAAATAAATGTTCTTTTGTTATGACTAGAAAACACCCAGCGATATGGATCCTATTGCTATTGCTGATTCCTAGTTGGACTGGGTTGGCACAGGAGGTTATTAATTTGGCCTTTTACAATGTGCTCAATTACCCACAGGCCCCTCCCGAAAATCGGGAAGAAATACTTGCCGATATTGTGGATGCCATGCAGCCCGATCTCTTTATGATTTGTGAGTTAGAATCCGAGGCCGCAGGTATAGACATATTAGAAAACAGCCTAAATAGTGTTAATGACGTATTTAATGTTGCTCCATATCAAAACAACACATCTAGCACCTCAGATTTACAGCAGTTATTGTATTACAATCGCAATAAGTTTGAACTTGTGTTAACCGATATCATTCAGACAACAGTGCGTGATATCAATAGGTACAGACTCAAATTAAAAACCGAAGATCAAGCGAGTAACCCTCAGTATTTAGAAGTATTTATAGCTCATTTAAAAGCAAGTCAAGGTGGGCAAAACGAGCTGCTTCGCCTTGATATGGTCGAGAGTTTTACAGATTATCTCGAGACCCTCGATCCTGATGACGCACTCATTTTTGCGGGCGATCTCAATTTGTATACTAGTGAAGAGCCTGCTTATCAGGAACTGCTCAATTCGTCAAACGATATCGTGTTGGTCGATCCTATAGACAGCCCTGGAGACTGGAACAGCAATCCTTCTTTTGACTTTTTACATACCCAAAGTACGCGTATCAGCAATGACGAATTTGATGACTTTGGTGCGGGCGGAGGACTAGATTCACGTTTTGATTTTATATTGCTTTCTCAAGGGATGTTTGACGACACAGCCGATATTCGGTATATCGAAAATAGTTATGCGGCCTTTGGCAATAATGAAAACTGTTATAACGATCGTATCGACGATGCTTCTTGTGGAGGTTTTTATAGTCAAGCTCTTCGTAATTTACTCTATCAAATGAGTGATCATCTCCCGGTTATCGCACAAATCGAGACATCAGAACAATTTTTAAATGTAGCTGCGGTTATACAAGAGCCTTCGATGTGGATAGTCGATACCAATGTGGTAGATGCTGTGTTGGAGATTGCTTTCGCGAAAGCGCAATTAGAACAATCAAATACGCAACCCTTTGCTCCTTATCTCGTCTTATATGACCAGATGGCTCGGGTAATTTCGAAGCATGAAATAGACTCAGAACGGCTCCAAATAAATACAGAACATCTGGCCGATGGCTTGTATTATCTAACCTATTACGGTGCCGCTCAAGAGACGATAAAATTTATAAAAGCACATTGACCAGACTCTATAAAATATTCCTTTTTTCTTTTGTTTTTTTCATTTCGCAAGTAGGGGCACAACATAGCATTACTATAAATGCACGCCTGCTTCCTGAAACTGAGACCATAGAGATAACACAGAAATTGGACTATGTCAATTCGAGTTCTGATACACTAAGCCTACTCTATCTGACAGATTGGGCCCATAGCTTTTCTTCAAAGCAAACACCACTTGCCCAACGCTTTGAAGAAAATTATGAAAAGAAATTTCATCTGGCTAAGACAGAAAATCGAGGCAGAACTACCTTAACAGACATACGCCAAGGTGTCCGTTTTTTGCAGTTTCAACGTCCTGCTGGCTATCCAGACATTCTCAAAGTCGTATTGGAAAAACCGCTACTACCAGGGGCTACACAAAGTCTCACCTTGAACTATGCCGTAAAATTACCTGATGCGCGTTTTACACGTTACGGGGTAACACGTGTTAGAGATTTTAACTTGAGATACTGGTTTATGACGCCTGCTGTTTATAATGAAGGTTGGCAGTATTACAGCAATAAAAACTTACACGATCGCTATGCCCCAAAAAGTGATATCAAAATCAATTTCTCTATACCTAAGGGATATTATCTGGTAAGTGACCTCGATTCTAACCTGGCCCAAACTTCCTACAATGCCAATGAAAAAATTGTCTTGCTCGAAGGAAAAGACCGAGTTGACGTCAAGATATTTTTGCGACAAGATGCCAACTATGAAGCCATAGAAACCGATTATCTCACGGTAGTGACAAACATCAAGGACAGACGTGTGCCGCCTCAACAGCGAGCGCTAATCATAGACCAAATTAGTGGCTTTCTCAATAAAACTCTAGGGGCCTATCCACATCAAAAAATGTTAGTCACAGACATCGATTATAGAGAAAATCCTGTCTACGGTCTCAATCAACTTCCCGAATTTCTCAGACCCTTCCCTGATGGCTTTCAATATGAGTTAAAACTCTTAAAGACAACCATCAATAATTATGTTGATAATACCTTGCTGGTCAATCCGAGATATGACGGTTGGGTAACGGAAGGCATTAAGATTTATCTGCTTCAGCAATATATGGATACCTATTATCCAGATCTCAAAATTATAGGTGGTCTAGAAAAGTACTGGTTGGTGCGTCAGTTTTACGCTTCAAAACTCGAATTTAACGATCAGTTTAGCATGTTGTATATGCATATGGCTCGTTTAAATCTGGACCAACCCCTGACAACCCCTAGAGATTCATTGATCAAATTTAATGTCAATATTGCCAATGCATATAAAAGTGGTGCAGGGTTGCACTATTTGGGTGATTTTATAGGAGAAGAAAAAATTAGCGAATCGATCAAAACCTTTTACAAAGACTGGTTACTCACGCCTGTCAAAACAGATCAATTTGAGAAATTACTCAAAAAGAGCACCTCCAAAGACATAGATTGGTATTTTGATGAGTACGTGGCCACCAGAAAAAAAATTGATTTTAAAATCTCCAAGACCAAAAGAAAAGGCGATTCCTTGTACGTTACGGTAAAAAACAAGCGAAAAAATAATATGCCGGCTTCTGTGTTTGGTTTTAAAAATGACAGTCTGGTTTCCAAAACTTGGGTAGAGCAAATCAATAAGGAAAAAACATTTGTCTTACCCGCAGACAGTGTAGATCGATTGGTGATTAACTACAACAAAGCCATACCAGAATACAATCTTAGAGACAACTACAAAAACCCTAAATCACTTTTTGGGTTTGATAAGCCGTTGCAGTTTAAACTCTTTCAAGATTTTGAAAACCCATCCAAGAGTCAAGTGTTTTTTATGCCTGTATTTGATTTTAATCTCTATGATGGCTTTTCTCCTGGATTGAAAATGTACAATAAAACCATCTTGACCAAAGGGTTGAATTACCGCATACAACCGCAGTATGGATTGCGTTCAAAAACACTTATTGGCAGCATAGGTATTGCCTACACGCACAATCTGGAAAAATCAAATTTGTATCAAATTAGATATGGCTTTTCGGCCAATCGTTTTTCGTATCAGGAAGATTTGTTTTTTAGAAGATTATCACCATTTCTGAGGTTCAGTTTTAGAACACCAGACTTTAGATCGGACAAAAATCAAAGCCTTACCGCCCGATATATCAGCCTATCCCGTGATCGCGATGCTTCTATTGTTAATCAAGAACCAGACTATAGCGTCTTTAATTTGAGATATACCAATCGCAATCCGGGTATCACCTATACGTTTAATTGGAATACCGATTTTCAAATTGCCGAATCCTTTAGTAAACTGTCTGCTACGGCATTTTATCGCGGCTTATACCTCAATAACAGACAACTAAACCTGCGTGTGTTTGCTGGAACTTTTTTAAGAAATAATTCAAGAGGTACAGGAGACTTTTTTAGTTTCGCCTTAGACAGACCTACAGACTATTTGTTTGACTATAACTATTATGGGCGCTCTGAAGACAGTGGGCTGTTTAGCCAGCAATACATCGTTGCTGAAGGCGGTTTTAAGTCACAGCTCCAACCTGCTTTTGCCGACCAATGGATTGCAACGACCAATGCCAGTACGACTCTTTGGAAATATATATATGCCTATGGGGATATCGGTTTTATTAAAAATCAAGGATCCAAACCCGTGTTTTTATACGACGCTGGTATCCAGATTAGTCTCTTAGATGACTATTTTGAATTGTACTTTCCCGTTTATTCTAACCTAGGATGGGAAATTGCTCAGCCCAGATATGATCAAAAAATCAGGTTTACCGTTTCTTTAAGTTTTGACACGGTCATACGTCTTTTTAGCCGCAAATGGTACTAAGAACACAATGGGCTATGTAGGTTAACAAGGAGCTTTATTTCTCTTACTTTTAAAGGGTTTGCGTATTGTAGATTTCTTAATGAAATCAAAATAAAATGCGATTTACTAAATTTTACCTATTTAAAAATGTTTATTTTTAAATTATATTCAAAATTTTAGCATATTCCGCAATTGCTATTCTCCTCAATTATGCTTATTTTTGCAAGATAAACCTGAATAACTATGACTACAATCACTGCAGAGAAAAAGGAGCTTTCGTTTGAAGATTTTAAAGCGTCTGTACTTAAGGATTATCGTATCGCAGTGACTAGTAGAGAATGTAGTTTATTAGGTCGACGCGAAGTACTTACCGGAAAGGCAAAGTTTGGCATTTTTGGCGATGGTAAAGAAGTGCCTCAATTGGCATGGGCACGTGCCTTTAGAAATGGTGATTTTCGTTCTGGTTATTATAGAGATCAAACCTTTATGATGGCCATAGGTGAATTAAGTATTACTCAGTTTTTTGCTGGATTATACGCCCACACAGATTTGGCTCATGATCCTATGAGCGCCGGAAAACAAATGGGAGGTCATTTTGCCACCCATAGTTTGGATGAAAACGGGAATTGGGTCAATTTACTTGAACAAAAAAATTCGAGCGCAGACATCTCTCCTACTGCAGGTCAAATGCCTCGTTTGTTAGGTTTGGCACAGGCTTCAAAGATTTATCGCAACGTAGCAACCACAGAAAGCACTAATTTTTCTGACCAAGGTAATGAGGTTGCTTGGGGTACGATAGGAAATGCGAGTACCAGTGAAGGTTTATTTTTTGAAACCATTAATGCCGCTGGAGTTCTTCAGGTTCCAATGGTGATAAATGTTTGGGATGATGAATACGGTATTTCTGTACACGCCAGACATCAAACTACTAAAGAAAATATTTCAGAAATTCTGTCTGGATTTCAACGCACCGACCAGGACAATGGATATGAAATCATACGTGTTAAAGGATGGGATTATCCCGCTCTAGTTGAGGCCTACGAAAAAGCGGGTAAAATTGCCAGAGAAGAGCATGTACCTGTTTTGATACACGTGAATGAATTGACACAACCTCAAGGTCATTCTACCTCTGGTTCGCATGAGCGATATAAAGACGAAGACCGTCTTAATTGGGAACGTGAACACGATTGTAATCTAAAATTTAGAAACTGGCTTATCGCACAAGGCGTAGCTACAGATGACGAATTAAAAGAAGTTGAAAAGGCCATCAAGAAAGAAGTGAGAGATGGTAAAAAAGCAGCCTGGACTGCCTTTTTAGAGCCAATTAAGACCGCACAGTCTGAAGTTTTAGCACTTTTGGATAACCTTATCGAGCAAAGTGCCAATGGGGCTTTTATAAAACCTTTACGCAACGATCTTGCAGACAACAAAGAACCGCTAAAGAGTGATATTCTAAAAGTTGCTCGTAAAGCCTTGCGACATCTCATTGGTGAAGACTTTCAAGCCAAGACAAGCTTGCAGGAGTGGGTTGATACATATATGACTCAACAACAGCCATCATACAGTGCGCATCTGTATAGTGAGCATGATACTAAAGCAACTAATATTAAAGAAGTTGTTCCTGAGTACTCTGATGAGCAACTCGTAGATGGACGTATCATTTTACGTGATAATTTTGATTACATTTTCAACAATCACCCGAATACCTTAGTTTTTGGAGAAGATTCTGGAACTATAGGAGATGTTAATCAAGGTTTGGAGGGACTGCAAGAAAAGTATGGCGCTCTTCGAGTTGCAGATGCTGGTATACGTGAGGCTACTATTTTAGGACAAGGTATAGGTATGGCAATGCGCGGTTTACGCCCTATAGCAGAAATTCAATATCTCGATTACCTATTATATGCACTTCAAATTATGAGTGATGATTTGGCCACTTTGAGATATCGAACTCATGGGCGTCAAAAAGCGCCACTCATCGTACGTACCCGAGGACATCGCCTTGAGGGTATATGGCATAGTGGTTCACAAATGGGAGCGATCATTTCGCTATTACGCGGGATGTATATTTTGACACCAAGAAATATGACCAAAGCTGCTGGCTTCTACAATACCTTACTGGATAGTGATGAACCTGCCTTAATTGTTGAATGTTTAAATGGATACCGCCTAAAAGAAAAATTGCCTAGCAATATCGGTAGTTTTAAAACACCTATTGGAGCTGTTGAAACAGTCAAAGAAGGTAGTGATCTCACCGTAGTTTCTTACGGTAGTACCTTGCGCATTGTACAGGAAGTAGCACAAGAACTCATGGCTGTGGGTATCGATATCGAAATTATTGATGCACAGAGTTTACTGCCTTTTGACATCAATCACGATGTGGTAAAAAGTGTTCAGAAAACAAACAGATTACTGGTGATAGATGAAGATATGCCAGGAGGTGCAAGCGCCTATTTACTGCAGCAAATATTGGATGAGCAAAACGCCTATCAATACCTCGATAGCAAACCCGCTTGTATGAGTGCGCAGCCACATCGACCTGCCTACGGCACCGATGGTGATTACTTTTCTAAGCCTTCTGCCGAAGATATTTTTGAAAAGATCTATAGCATCATGCATGAAGTGGCACCTGACGACTATCCGGCATTGCGATAATTGTAGCCATTCTGTGTGTGCTAAAGTTTAATTATCTGCTATTCTGGATACTCTATCCTAAGGTGATAAATATTGTTGAGTTTTCGTTTTAGCACTTTTTTAATGAGTTGGATCTCTTTAAAGGTTATATCTGCGTTGAGGTATTGACCTTCATCCATCTGCTTTTTAATGATTTTTTCGACAAACTCATCAATCAAAGTTGATGTAGGGTTTTTCAGGCTCTTACTTGCCGCTTCGACACTATCAGCCATCATTAAAATAGCTGTCTCCTTACTAAAAGGTAGCGGCCCAGGATACCTAAAATCTGAAGCCGATACCGACTCGTCAAGCTCTTTGGCTTTTCTATAAAAATAATACACCGTGCTGGTACCGTGGTGGGTTCGAATAAAATCGATAACGCGATCTGGTAATTTATTTTTGCGTGCGATTTCTATACCATTGATAACATGACCAATAATTATCTTAGCGCTTTCGCGAGGCGAAAGATCTTCATGACTATTGATGCCCGTGGGTTGATTTTCTGTAAAATCGGTTGGATTAATCATTTTCCCGATATCATGATACAAAGCCCCTACCCTAACCAACATAGCGTTGGCTCCAATTTCATTAGCAGCAGCTTCACTCAAATTGGCCACATTTAGACTGTGATGAAAAGTACCTGGAGCCTGATCGGCAAGGCGCTTTAACAACTTTGTATTGGTATCTGAAAGCTCTAAGAGAGATACATCACTTACCAGTCCAAATATCTTCTCATAAATATAAATTAGAGGTTGCACAAATAGCGTTGCCAAACCTGCTAAAACAAACATTCCAAAGGTCTCCCATTTCATGGTGTCTACTTGCCCCTCGTGTATGGCATAAAAAGCAAAATAAGCAATGATGTATACCAAAGTAATTTGACCTACCGATATAAATAGGTTGGCGCGTTTGTATAGCTCAGGGACGGTTAGTATGGTGACAATTCCTGCAATTACTTGTAAAAAGAAGTACTCAAAGCTATCAGGTACTATAAAACCAAGTAATAATACGGTAATGACATGGGTAAATAACCCGAGGCGGGCGTCAAAGAATGCTTTACAAATAAGGGGCAGTATACAAAGGGGTACGACATAGACGTAAGCTGGTCTGTATTTGACAATGGCTGTTGTAAGTAATACCATTAAGACCACATTAAAAAATATAAAGGTGATTTTGGTATTATTTGAAAAGACGGTAGGTCTGTAAGTCTTTATAAATAACATGAGCATAACCAGTGCCAAAACAACCAATAGAATATACCCAAATAAGATCCAATTATATCTGGATTCTGTAAAGTTTTGGGATTGATATTCTTGTTTGAGAGAAAGTAACTTTTGCAGGGTTTCCCCTTCTACTAATTCTCCTCTTGCCACGATGCGACTCCCTTTAGAAACCATACCTCTAGAAGGTGAAATCTCTGCAAGTTTTGCATCTATGGCTTTGGCCGTTAATTCGGGATTATAGGTCGTGTTTACCGAAACTACCTCATAAAAGAGCTGCAAAATACTCTGCTTGAGCTCGCTTAGATCACTGCTTTCAATTTGACTACCTAAGTAATCTGACACTTCTGATATCGACTTGAGTCTGCCTACCGTAGTTTTAGTGACCGCGTCGCCACGCTGAAGAAATATCAAGCGGTCCTCGGCAAATGTGGTACTTTGTTCAATAATACCATAAGTGTACAACTCTTCTAAGAGATTGGAAGTAAAGGATTTGAGCCTATCTTTATTGACCTTGGCCATTTCTAGAACAGAATCTGTAAAAATGGTGGGAAATACTGTTTCAAAATCGGTATTGACCTGCTTCACCACTGCTGTATCTACGGTAAAATAAACAGCTGTTTCGTTTCTGATTTGCTCGGCTTCAGCCTCTAGCGCTTGCAGGCTTTTAAGAATGGCAAAATCATCGTCTGCATAAAGATTGTCATACGACCAGGGAAAACCTTTTTGGATTTCATATGGGAACTTACCACTCTTAGGTAAAAAATAAACAATGAGAAAGGCACTCACCATAACTAGCATAATCTTATATAGCAAGTCCTGATGGGTGTAAAAAGATTTTGTAATGACTTTCATAGGCCGTTTTCTTCTAGGCTAAAGTACTAAATATTATTGGGTCAATTAGGCCGATAATTTGGGCACGACCCGCAACAAATCTTTGATTTTTCCTTACATTCGCAAAGCAATAATTTGCATTAAATTTTGAAAGATTATGAGTAAGAAAGTTGTCATCGTTGCTGCTGCCAGAACTCCTATAGGAAGTTTTTTAGGAAAATTATCATCTGTGTCTGCCACTGCCTTAGGAGCTACCGCGATAAAAGGTGCCCTAGATAAAATCAATTTAGACCCAGCCTTGGTCAATGAGGTATATATGGGTAATGTCGTACAAGCTGGAGTGGGTCAAGCGCCTGCACGGCAAGCTGCCATTGCTGCTGGGATCCCAAATCAAGTACCATGTACTACCGTCAATAAAGTATGTGCATCTGGTATGAAAGCGGTTATGCAAGCAGCACAAGCCATTGCCTTGGGTGATAGTGAAATCGTAGTGGCGGGAGGTATGGAAAATATGAGTCAGATACCACATTATGTACATTTGCGAAACGGGCATAAGTTTGGGCCTCAAACCATGGTTGACGGTATGCAAAAAGACGGTCTGGTAGATGCCTATGATGGTAACGCAATGGGGGTTTGCGCCGATGCTTGCGCGCGTGAGTATGACTTTAGCCGCGAAGATCAAGATGCCTATGCTATCGAATCCTATAAACGCAGTGCTGCTGCCTGGGAAGCTGGCAAATTTGATGATGAAGTTGTTGCCGTAAGTGTACCACAACGCCGTGGAGATGACCTTATCATAGACAAGGATGAAGAGTTTACTAACGTGCGTATGGAGAAAATTCCAGCGCTTAGACCAGCCTTTTCAAAAGATGGCACTGTAACCGCTGCAAATGCATCAACGATCAATGATGGTGCTGGTGCGGTTGTGATGATGAGTGAAGAAAAAGCCGCTGAATTAGGCTTGACACCCTTGTGCAGTATAAAAGGATATGCAGACGCTGCTCATGAACCAGAATGGTTTACTACAGCCCCGTCCAAGGCTTTGCCCAAAGCTCTTGCCAAGGCAGGTGTCGCTCAGGATGATATCGATTATTTCGAATTTAATGAAGCCTTTGCCGTAGTAGGACTAGCAAATATGAAAATATTAGGTCTTAGCTCAGACAATGTAAATGTCAATGGAGGAGCAGTCTCACTAGGACATCCTTTGGGTTGTAGCGGTGTACGGATTCTAATCACTCTTATGAACGTACTCAAACAAAATAATGGTAAACTAGGTGCTGCAGCTATTTGTAATGGTGGCGGTGGTGCTTCAGCAATGGTTATAGAAAACTGCTAATTTAAAGCAATATCACTTTATTCTCTTCATGCGATACGGCATTTGTCATCTCAGTATAGTACCCATGCGATTTGAACCTTCAGATCGCAGTGAGCTGGTTAATCAAATGCTGTACGGAGAGTATTTCAAACTCCTGGAATACCGTAAAAATTGGAGTCGTATTCGCCTAGCGCATGATAAATATGAGGGCTGGATTGACAATAAACAGTTTGTCGAAATCGATGAGCAGCAATACGCTTTCGCGAAAGCGCAACCAGAACAGCTCTCTGCAGATCCCGTACAGTTTGCTATAGACGAACATCAATCACTTACTACAGTGGTTATGGGATCATCTATACATACCACCTCCCTACTCAAAAGCAATTTTGAAGGAAGTACGCGACAAGGGCAAACTGATAGAAAGCAACTTATTAAAACGGCTATATTGTATCTTAAATCGCCTTATTTGTGGGGTGGCAGAACTCCTTTTGGCATCGATTGTAGTGGATTTACCCAGATGGTTTACCGTCTAAACGGATTTGCACTTCAAAGAGATGCATCTCAACAAGCGACACAAGGAGAGGCCTTATCATTTATAGAAGAAAGTGAACCAGGAGATCTTGCGTTTTTTGATAATCAGGACGGTGCTATTGTGCATGTGGGCATTATTCTAGAAGATAATTACATTATTCACGCTCATGGCGAGGTGCGAATGGATCGTCTCGATCATTCGGGTATTTATAACGTGCACAAACGCAGCCACACCCATAAATTAAGGGTCATCAAAAAGATCATTTAAAAAGATTATCCATAAAAAAAACCGATACCTAATGGTATCGGTTTTTTTGTGCTTTTGAGCTAAGACTCTTAATTACCGCCTTCTAAAGCATCAATTTTAGCCTTTATCGTATCGGCTTTATCCTGCATGTCTAATTGCTGGTAAATACCGTATAACGAACGCGCTACGCTCAAGCTCTTTTCTGGTTTAGAATGTTGCATCGCTTTTTCAAGATATGGCATAGCTTCGCGATAAATGTTTTCGCGCTCTAGCTTTAACTCATCGTATTTTTTAAAATCAGCGGCTGAAGTACCTAAGGCATTCATCTCATCTACCAGAGCTCTTTCATTGGCCAAGATCAATACAGCAAGGTTATTATAAGCGGCTGCGTAGGCATCATTTCTCTTAATAGCTTCTGTGTAATACTCTTTGGCCTTATCCTTGTCGCCTTGTTGATCGGCGCTTACACCTAGGTTGTAATACAACTCTGCTTTTTCACTTTCATCGGCATTGGCCAATACCTGAGCAATCACTTCTTGATATTTGTCCATATTACCCATCTTTAAATAGATGTCTGCCTCAGAACGCAATAACAATTTATCACCTGGATTTTCTTCTCTCGCTGTAGCCATAGCCTCTAGCGCCTTGTCGTTTTCACCCTTGGTGATATAAATAAGTGCAATATTTTTAGCAATCTCTGCAGATCTCGACTCAGAGTTTTCCTGTCTTGGCTTGATATGCGTTTTACCCATAACCAATAAATCTCGCTCTTGTTTGTTATACGCTTTTTCTTCCCCTGTTTCTGCATCAGTGGCGTAATACTTGGTCTCGATACCTGTATATTTTAAATCGCGTAAGGTTTTATAGTGTTTTAAAGCCACATCCCAGTCTTGCGCATTTACAGCATTAGAAGCTGCAAAATACAGATAGCTCGTATCCTTTTTACTGTAGTTATAAGCTTGTTCTAATTTTTTAGCCGCCTCTTTAGGTCGTTGTGCATTTTGATCATCTACGGCTGCATTTACTAGAGCTGCAACTACATTTTGCAATCCATTTTTGGCTTCAGTATCATACTTAGAATCCTGCAATTGCTCAAAAGCACTTGCGGCTTTTGACAAATCTTCAACATTCTTATTTTCTACTCCTAGATAAGCCTGTCCTTTTAAGAGTAAAAATTTGGTTTTTGTTTTCTCATCCATAGATCCGCTTAGTGCTTCGGCAGCTGGAATAGCAGACTTAGCTGCTCCATAATCTCCAGATTTAATTGCTTTCTCAATCACTTTTACTTCCTTCTTTTGTGCAAAAACAACGGTCGTTGCAGCAAATGCTATGGCAAATAAAAATTTAGTTCTCATCATGTTTGTGTTAATTATATAAAAAGGGGGTTAAAATTAATCAAATTTCTAACAACCCCCTAAATACTTCTATTCTTCTTCATCGCTTTTAGGCGATGTAGGGGTTGTTGATTGTGAATCGGTTGTTGCGCTCTGATCTGTTAGTAACGCATCATCTTCATCAATTTCGTCTTCATCGTGTTTTACCTTGGCAACGGCTGCGATAGAATCATTTCCTTTAAGGTTAATTAAACGCACACCTTGTGTGGCACGTCCCATAACTCTTAAATCGGCAACTGCCATTCTGATGGCAATACCCGATTTATTAATGATCATAAGATCATCCTCATCGGTCACATTCTTAATCGCTACGAGTTCTCCGGTCTTATCGGTTACAGAAATAGTTTTTACACCTTTTCCACCTCTGTTGGTTATGCGGTAATCGTCAAGACTACTGCGTTTCCCATAGCCCTTCTCTGAAACGACCAAAATATCACTTTCATTGTCATTTACAGACACCATTCCAACGACTTCGTCTTTGTCACTTGCAAGAGTTATGCCACGTACACCAGAAGCATTTCTTCCCATAGGTCGAGTCTTGCCCTCTTCAAAGCGAATCGCTTTACCAGAGCGCAATGCGAGCATCACCTGACTTTCTCCAGTAGTTAATTTGGCTTCTAGTAATTCGTCATCATCTTTAATGGTTATGGCATTAATACCATTGGTTCGCGGTCTAGAATACTGCTCAAGCGCTGTTTTCTTTACCTGACCTTTTTTGGTTGCCATGATTATAAAGTGATTATTGATATAATCTTCGTCCTTTAGATCGTTGGTACACACAAAAGCTTTAACCTTATCATCCTGCTCAATATTGATCAGATTTTGGATGGCGCGACCTTTTGAAGTTTTAGCTCCTTCTGGAATTTCAAAGACTCGCATCCAAAAACACTTCCCTTTTTGAGTAAAGAAGAGCATGTATTGATGATTGGTACCCACAAAGAGGTGCTCTAAGAAATCTTCATTTCTCGTGGTAGAGGCTTTCTGCCCTACTCCTCCTCTATTTTGTGTTTTATATTCGGTCAGAGAGGTACGTTTAATATATCCTGCATGCGAGATAGTAATGACCACCTTTTCATCAGGAATTAAATCGGTGATGCTCACATCGCCACCCGCATACTCAATGCGTGAACGACGCTCATCACCATATTTGTCTTTGACCTCAATCAATTCTTCTTTGATAATAGTCATACGACGATCTTCATTGGCAAGAATATCTTTTAAGTCTTCGATAGTTTTCATCAATTCCTCATACTCATTGCGCAATTTGTCTTGTTCCAGACCCGTAAGTTGACGTAAGCGCATTTCTACAATGGCTTTTGCCTGAATTTCAGAGAGCTTAAAGCGTTCAATCAAATTGGAACGTGCCTCGTCCGCATTGGCACTCGCTCTTATAATCGCAATAACCTCATCAATATTATCTGAGGCTATGATTAGGCCTTCTAAGATATGTGCGCGTTCTTCGGCTTTTCGCAATTCGTATTTGGTACGTCTTATCACTACCTCGTGACGGTGCTCCACAAAGTAATGGATCATGTCTTTGAGGTTAAGCATCTGTGGCCGCCCATTTACCAAGGCAATATTATTGACACTAAAAGAAGATTGTAAAGCCGTGTATTTGTACAGCGTGTTTAATACGATATTAGGAATCGCATCTCGCTTTAACACATAGACGATACGCATTCCATTTCGGTCAGATTCATCTCTAATAGCCGAAATACCATCGAGCTTTTTATCATTGATCATGTCTGCCGTTTTCTTGATCATATCGGCTTTGTTGACTTGATAGGGTATTTCAGAAACGATGA
>CAZJWI010000254.1:0-4789 GCA_964549485.1 uncultured Flavobacteriaceae bacterium | reverse complement strand
AATTACATGAACTTACTCTTCAAGGCGCTAAACGATCAGACGAGACGCCAGATATTAGAGTTGCTAAAGGACGAAGATCTCTCTGCTGGTGCTATTGCCGATGCTTTTGAGATCTCCAAACCTAGCATTTCTCATCATCTGGATATTTTGAGACAAGCCAATTTGGTAAGTTCAAAAAAGCAGGGGCAGTATGTTGTTTATAGCCTAAATACGACCATACTGGATCAGGTATTTCAATGGATTATTAACCTTAAAAACAAAGAATAGGATGAATTTACGTAAAGAATTACCCAGCCTGGCAATCGTAGTTTTGCCCTTTTTATACCTAGGGTTTATCTATCCAGAACTACCCGAAACTGTTCCCACTCACTGGAATGGACAAGGTGTCATTGATGCCTGGGGACCCAAACACACCTTGTAGATTATCCCGTTTTTTATGCCCGTACTCACCTATATATTGTTACTCGTAGTACCCAAGATAGATCCAAAGGGCCAAATTCAACAAATGGGTGGCAAATTTGATAATTTCAAATTTATCATTACACTGTTTATGAGTGTTCTGGCTATGTATCTCATCTACGCCACTCAACAACAATCTCTAGGAAGCATAAAAATTATATTTGTACTCATTGGATGTCTTCTTGCGGCCATTGGTAATTATCTACCTGCGGTAAAGCCCAATTACTTTATTGGCATACGGACCCCATGGACACTCGAAAATCAAACCGTATGGAAAAAGACACATCGTCTCTCTGGACGTATATGGGTTATTGGTGGCTTGGCCATTGTCGTACTAAGCCTATTGCTTAGCCCTAGCCTCTCTTTAACGTTGTTTATAAGCATTACTGCATTACTAGTGCTGATCCCACTTATTTATTCATATTGGCTCTATAAAAAATTGGATACGCCTATAACTTAAAGCGAAATAACACCTTCAATTTGTCCAACCTCCTGGTAGTAAGCAATCACAGCATCGGGATCTTTCATACGCACGTTAATTGACACACTAGTGTATTTGCCTGTACGTGAGGCTTTGGTTTCAATAACGGCCCCCATATTGTCAAAAATTGCCTCGATTTGCTGGACAGTAGCCGTGTTAGATGGCACGATAAACTTATATAAATAAGGAGAAGGCCACATGGCAGTATCTCCAAGTTGGGCTTTGAGTTTTTTGTAGAATTCTTCAGAGTTTGGCGTCGTTGACATAGCTTTGGTATCTATTGCAAATATACATAAGAGCTTCAGATGACGAATCTCATGGGTTTGCTTAATTTTGCAAAAGCTAATGCTATTTCTATGCCAAAAAGAGTGTTACTCATAGGAGGCCCATCCACGGGCAAGTCAACTTTAATTGAAGCCTTAAAAGAAAAGGGATATCCTTGTATGCCTGAAATTTCAAGAGAGGTGACCAAAGCCGCTCAACAACAGGGTGTTGAGCAATTGTTCTTAACAGAGCCCCTTCTATTTAGTGAGTTGTTATTGCGCGCTAGAATCAAACAATTTAAACAGGCATTATCATTTGATGCGCCATTTGTATTTATTGATAGGGGCATTCCTGACACGGTGGCATATATGGACTATGTTGGGCAATCATACACCCAAGAATTTACAACCGCATGCAAGCAGTATATTTATGATGCCGTCTACCTCTTACCCCCTTGGGAAGAAATTCATACCACAGATTCAGAGCGCTACGAAGACTTTGAGCATGCCAAAGCCTTACATGACGCTTTATTAAGCACTTACCAGTCTTATGGTTACAAACCGGTTGAAGTTCCAAAGGCTAGTGTCTCTAAGCGCAGCGCGTTTATATTAGATCACCTAAAGCATATATGCAAGACCCATTAAGCATAGCTACCCATTATTGGGGTTTTACGTCCTTCCGACCATTACAGAAGGACATTATCTACTCTGTGGGCTCTATAAAACAAGATACCATTGCCTTGCTCCCTACTGGAGGCGGCAAATCACTTTGTTATCAAATACCAGCTCTGGCAAACGAAGGTATTGCTATTGTGATCTCTCCTCTGATCGCGCTGATGAAAGATCAGACGGATGGTCTAAAGAAAAAAGGAATAAAGGCAATTGCCCTTCCAAGTGGCATTCCTTACAAAGAGTTAGACGCCTTACTCGACAATTGTATTTATGGCAACTACAAAATGCTCTATTTGTCACCAGAACGATTACAGCAGGAAATTGTCCTGACGCGTATTAAGCAAATGAATGTATCATTAGTTGCTGTAGATGAAGCACATTGTATTTCTCAATGGGGTCATGACTTTAGACCGGCCTATCGGGAGATTTTCCGCTTACGCGAAATTCACCCCAGAGTTCCAATCATCGCTCTCACGGCTACAGCGACACCCAAAGTATTAGAAGAGATTGCAAGTGAGCTGCAAATGAAAGATCCTAAACGCTTTCAAAGTTCTTATGAGCGTCCCAATCTAGTCTATACCATTAAACAAAGCCCGAACAAACGAGAGCTACTAATTAAAGCGTTAACGCATCAACAAGAGAGCGCTATTGTTTATGTGAGAAACCGCAAAAGCACCGTAGAAATAGCCGCATTATTAAACCAACGTGGTATTAAAGCTGCGGCTTATCACGGCGGTATGCCTCAAGATCAGCGCAATGCAAATTATGCGCAATGGCGAGATGACAGCATTCGTGTTATAGTGGGTACCAATGCTTTTGGGATGGGTATAGATAAAGCTAATGTTGATCTCGTTGTACACTTAGAGATTCCCGATAGTATTGAAAATTATTTTCAAGAGGCTGGAAGAGCTGGACGTAACGGGCAACCAGCAAAAGCTTTGCTGTTATACAATGAAAATGACATGCTACGATTGGACAATCAGTTTGTCAAAATCATCCCACAATTATCCGACGTTAAGTGGATATATAAAAAACTAAATGCCTATTTTCAAATACCTTATGGTGAAGGCACAAATACCACTCACAGCTTTAATTTTAGTAGCTTTTGCGCGGCCTATCAACTCCCTACGGTAAAAACCTATAATACACTGTTGGCCTTAGAACGCAACAGTATAATTCACCTAACCAAAGAATTTTCTAAGCGAGCGCGTGTGTTGTTTCAACAAAGTGAAATGGCTCTTACCTACTATCTGGTCAAAAATCCAGGGCTAGAAAAAGTGGCCAAAACCTTATTGCGTACCTATGGTGGTATACACGAGCAAGAAACGGCCATAGATCACAATCTAATAGCCTCAAAAGCTGATGGTAGTATTGCTCAAGTACATCAGGCGCTACTGCGGCTTGCTGCAGATGATGTTATTACTTATGAGCATGAGAGCTTCGATACGTCCATTACATTTTTGGTGCCGCGCGAAGACGATCATACCATCAATGTGATTGCCAAATATGTAAAAGCTCAGGCTCAAAAAAAACAAGAACAAGTTGCCGCGATGAAAGCCTTTGTACAGCAGCAGCAGCAATGCCGAACCATAACCATTTTAAAGTACTTTGGCGAAAATACTACACGCCCTTGTGGCCAGTGTGACGTATGTCTAAAAAGGCTAAGAAACCAACATGCGGCCAAGCCTCAATCTTTAGAAGAACATCTACTAAATCTTATCGCTAGGCATCAATTATCTAGTAAGGAAATAGTGACCACCTTAGAAGGAGAAAGAACAATAGCTGGGGTTCATAAAGCATATACCTTTCGCGAAAGCGATATCCTACAAATGCTTAAAACCTTACTAGCTAAAGAAAAAATTACCCTTACCACATCAAATAGATATAAATTAAAATGAAAGACTTACGAATCGTATTTATGGGCACACCACAATTTGCGGTGAGCATACTCGAAGGACTATTGACCGCAAATTATAATGTAGTGGGTGTGATAACTGCACCAGATAGGCCTGCTGGAAGAGGGCAAAAATTACGGGTTAGTGCTGTAAAAGAAACAGCAATAGCACATGGTCTGCCCTTATTACAGCCCACAAACCTAAAAGATACAGCCTTTATAAATGAGCTCGAAGGACTAAAGGCCAATCTTCAGATCATCGTTGCATTTAGGATGTTACCAAAAGTAGTGTGGGCGATGCCTGCCTATGGCACCTTTAATTTGCACGCCTCACTTTTGCCTCAGTATCGTGGTGCAGCGCCGATCAATTGGGCACTCATTAATGGCGAGAAAGAAACGGGAGTGACGACATTTTTTATCGATGAAAAGATTGATACCGGGGCTATTCTCTTTCAAGAAAAGCTTATGATAGGTCCAGATGAAAATGCAGGCAGTCTTCACGACAGGCTGATGTATGCAGGGGTTGATCTCGTTTTAAAAACAGTGCGAGCCATAGCCGAAAATAAAGTCTACCCAAGAGTACAGCAACACCAAGGACCTTTAAAGACGGCTTATAAGTTAAACAGTGATAATACCAAGATTGATTGGAAGGCTAGTCAACAAGTCATACACAATCACATTAGAGGGTTGAGTCCTTATCCTACAGCCTGGACCCAAATGGAGTTGGATGCTGAGCTTAGTCGGGTAAAAATATATGCCACACATGTACCTGAAGAGATAGACCCTACATTCAACCTCCAACCTGGACACATTAAAGTTGTAGAAAAACGACTATTTGTTGGTACGGGTACAGACCCTATCGAAATACTACAAATCCAACTGGCAGGCAAACGCAAAATGGATGTTCAAGACCTGCTGAATGGTTATAATTTTGATGAAAATAGCAAAATGCGCTAAAGCCCTATTCTCATTGGGGTTATGAGAAATAGCAAAAAACAAGCTTCTTTATTAACAATCGCC
>CAZJWI010000253.1:0-13864 GCA_964549485.1 uncultured Flavobacteriaceae bacterium | reverse complement strand
AATTTCAATATCTCCAGTAGGGATATTAGGATTTTTTGAAGACCTTTCGATCACGGTTCCCTCCACTTGAATAACAAACTCACGACCTAAGGTTCTGGCTTTTTCCATTAACGATTTATCGGTGCGTTCTTCATCAAAAATAAGTTGTGTAATCCCGTATCGATCTCTAAGATCAACCCAGATCATAAATCCTTTATCTCTAGATTTTTGAACCCAGCCTGCAAGGGTTACTTTGGTGTTGATATCTGATGCACGCAATGCGCCATTGGTATGTGTTCTAAACATGGGTTGTTCTTGAAATGAATTGCAAAAATAGGAAGTTGAACTGGTATTTTACCACCTTATGAATGCAATTTTTATCGCACAATGCTTTTCCTATTTGTCTAGAGAGGACTCCTGTGCGAGCGCTAAGACTTATCGGTCTGACTTACCATCCCATCATCTCATTGATTTCCTCTTGTGAAAGAGTAGGGTTGGCCCCTGCTTTGCTGGCCACCAAAGCGCCTATACAACAACCAAGTGCCAAAGAATCTTCTGGAGTCTCCTTTGACAAAAGTCCAAACAAAAGTGTCGCCAAAAAGGAATCGCCAGCTCCTACTGTGTCTATAACTTCAATAGGAAATGCCTTTTGAGTATATATTTTGCCTTTATGAAAAAGCATAGCTCCATCTGCCCCAAGGGTGACACAGATGGTTTGGCTTTGGGTAAGTGTAGCCAAAGCTCTTATTTCTTCTTCTAGGGTGTCCTTGGTGATATCCAATAAGGTCGTGATAAGCTCTAACTCTTCATCATTGAGTTTAATAAAATCTGCGATCTCCATTAAGGCAATGACCACCGTCAAATCATAGTGAGGTTCACGCAAATTGACATCAAAGACTTTGTAGGAAGCCTTGTCTATTAAGGTCTCAAAAGATTGTTGATTGTGCGTTTGTCGTAAGGCCAAACTTCCGTAAACAAAGGCATCGGCAGTAGTTACGGCTTCTACTGCGGTAGGAGTGGCTTCAATATAATCCCAGGCAACATTGGTATTAATGGTATAGCTGGCTTTTTTTGAGCTATCCAAATGCACATCAACTGTTCCTGTAGGCTTGGAATTTTCTTGGATGAGTGTGTTGGATGGTCCGTCTGCTTTTACTATTTCTAGGGCTTGTTGGCCCAAATCATCTTTTCCTATTGCCGTTATTAATTGCGTTTGAGCACCGTAAGAGTGGAGCCTATTGGCTACGTTGTAGGGCGCTCCGCCTAAACGTTTTTGATCTGGAGCATAGACGTCCCATAGCAGCTCGCCATAACAACAAATTTTTGGTGTATCATTCTTCATCAGGTACAAGTTCTTTTTCTAAGGCTTCTAAGGATCGGCCTTTGGTCTCTGGCATTTTAAAAAGGGCCCACAACAATTGCAAGAGCATCATCCCAGCAAAGAAATAATAAATGTACCAGATACTATCGGTTAATATCCCTTTTTCTTTATCGATAAAAAACGGAGTGATTAGGGTGATCAGGGCAGCAAACACCCAATGGGTGCTCGTACCCCAGGATTGACCATAGGCACGTACGCGATTGGGAAATATCTCTGAGATAAAAACCCAAATCACGGCTCCCTGACCTATGGCGTGGGATGCTACAAATAAACAGATAAAACTTAACAACATGGCTGGTCCCAAATCGTACTGAAAACAAATTCCTACCATAATAAGGCTAAAGATGTATCCTATAGAACCGATAATGATAAGTTGTCTCCTGCCCAACTTGTCGAGTAATCTAACCCCGATCAAGGTAAATACCAGATTGACAATCCCGATAGCGATCGAGTTAAATAAGGATTCGGCACCACCTAAGCCTGCTTTTTCTAAAATCTCTGGGGCGTAGTACAACACAAAGTTTATACCTGATAACTGATTAAAAAAGGCAATTAAAAAACCAAGCCACAACAAGCGGTGGTATTTTTTTTGGAAGAGATTTTCACTACTCTTAGGTTGGTTGCGATCTGCTTTGATGGCAGCTAGCTGTTGTGCAGCATCTTGTGGCTCATAAATCTTGTGCAACACCGCTAGTGCACCATCGTCATCATTTTTTTGCAGCGCAAGCCATCTCGGACTGTTTGGAACACGTAATACCATTAGGGTGTATAAAAAAGCGGGAATCGCCTCTACTCCTAACATCCATCGCCAGTCGTTGGCCCCATCAAAACCTTTGAGTAACCAATTGGAAATAAAGGCGATTAGAATTCCAAAAACGAGACAAAATTGATACAGTCCTCCTAATTTACCACGATTGGCTCCTGTGGTGATTTCGGAAATATAAATAGGTGCCGCCACCGATGATATCCCAACACCAACACCTCCAATAAATCTAAAAAACGAAAACAAATAGGGGTCTGGTGCCAGGGCACTACCTATGGCCGAGACAAAAAATAATACTCCTATCCAGAATAGGGTTTTTTTACGACCTAAAATCTTGGTGGGTACCCCGCCAAAAAGTGATCCGAGTACCGTTCCCCAAAGAGCCATACTCATAATAAAAGTACCGTGAAACAAGGGAGAGGTGGGCCAAATATCTTTGATAGGTTGATTGGCTCCGCTAATAACCACGGTATCAAAACCAAATAAGAATCCAGCGAGTGCTACCGTTATACTCCACTTTGTAATATCTTTCATATACGTTATTGATTAGTCCCAAATTCTTTTCACCTTAGAAATTGTAGGCGATACGGTGTCTACATTTCCCTCAAGGCTTAGTTGGGTATAGGGTTGTGTTGGAAATAATTGCTCGGTCATGGTAAGTAAACCACCATTTATAAATACCTCTATAGAAGAGGCATCGATATACAATTCAATAGGGATCTCCTTATCCGTATCAAAGAATAAGGGTGCTGTATGTATACGGTCTGCAAATCGGGGTTCAAATTGCGTTAGGCCAGATCGAGTCTTGTCGATATAAAAGCTTTTATCGTCTGGCAGCCACCCAATACGCAGCTCTTCGGCTAATTCATTGGTTAAACGCAGCTCAAATTTTTGTTTGAGATCAGGAAGTGTAAAAGCTATTTTGTGTTGATCAAATGCAGTTGCCTCATAGCTATTTTTAGTGGTTTGTGTCACACTCACCTCTTGGGAGAGATAGTCTTCTATTTGATTGACTACTTCTTGTTTAACAAAATAACCATTAGCCGTTTTGGCCAGTGATAATTTTCGCGGCAGCGTCATCGCACTCCTCCAGTTTTTTGTAGGTGTTTTTTGCGCATAATTCCAATTGCTCATCCACCCTATAAATGTGCGCTCCTGATCAGAAAGGCCATTATAGGTAACCCCCGCATAGTTGTCTGGACCGTAGTCCAACCATTTTGGCGCAGTTTGGGTTGTCGTAAATTGTGTCCCGTCAAAATCACCTATGAAATACTGGGTTCCAGAACCGCCATTGGGCGCCCCTGGATTGATACTTATTAGAAGAACCCATTTTTCTTCTTGCCCATCCTCGGTTTGTAAGCGAAATAAATCTGGACATTCCCAAACCCCACCGTGAGCGCCATGGTCCTTCCCAAAATCACTTAGATAGGTCCAATGTATCAAATCTGGAGCGCTGTAAAATTTGGCGTGGTCACCAGCCACCAAGGTCATGATCCAACGTTGGGATGGCTCATGCCACATAACTTTTGGGTCTCTAAAGTCTCGGATACCATCTGGGTTTCCAATTACAGGATTGTTCTCATACTTTTCCCAGCTTTGTCCCTGATCTAAAGAGTAAGCAATACCTTGGGTTTGAAAATCAGACCTTCCTGCTTTTTCGCCCTCCATTAAGTGATAGGTATAAATCGCAACCATAGGCGGATTGTCTTTTGAACCCAATCCAGAACTGTTGTTGCGATCAACAACAGCACTTCCTGAGAAAATGTATCCGAGGCTATCAGGATAAAGTGCTATAGGCTGATGTTGCCATTGGATGAGGTCCTTGGAGGTAGTATGCCCCCAGTGCATAGGTCCCCAGACGATATCTTCGGGATAGTGTTGATAAAATAGATGGTAGATACCCTCGTTATAGATAAGCCCATTTGGGTCGTTCATCCATTGCGTTGGTGGGCTAAAGTGATACTGTGGTCTAAAGCTTTCGCGAAAGCTTGAGGAGTCTACCACAGCCGTTTCATTTAAGGTAGTATTTGTTTTGGAAGCTGTGTCTCGCTCTTTACAACTTATCAAAAATAGAAGAGGTAAAAAGAGATAAAAAAAACGCATAGATAGCTTGTTGAAGATCTTAAATATAGGATTTTATTAATAATACATCGTTTTCGTTCCAAAAAGGAAATCATTAAATTGTATCCTTAACGTGGTTGCGTTACTTTTACCTCTACCTTATGAAAAGAAAACTTACCCTAAAACTGATAGCTAAAGAGCTGGATGTGTCTATTTCTACAGTTTCTAAAGCTTTGAGAGATAGTGCCGAAATTAGTGAAGATACCAGGCAAAAAATTAAGGCTTTTGCCAAGTTGTACAACTATAAACCCAACAACATTGCCCTGAGTTTAAAAAACCGCAAAACGCGTACGATAGGCATTATTATACCTCAGATCGTGCATCATTTTTTTACAACCGTCATTAGAGGGGTAGAACAGATGGCGCGTGAGCACAACTACAATGTCATTATCTGTTTGTCTAATAACGATTTTGACAAAGAGGTCCTCAATATGGAATTACTGGCCAATGGAAGCACCGATGGTTTTATACTGTCATTGGCGAAGGAGACTTTACAAAAAGATGATTTTAGACATTTAACCGAAACGATTGATCAAGGGATGCCCGTAGTGATGTTTGACCGAGTGGTAGACGAAATACCTTGTGATAAGGTATTGATAGACGATAGAGAAGGCGCAAAGATGGGGGTAACCCATTTGTTAAAAACCGGCTGTAGAAAGATCGCTATTATTACCACAGAAGACTATGTGACTGTAGGTAAGTTGAGAACAAAAGGTTATATCGAAGCTCTAGAATCTTATGACCTCAAAATAGAGCCCGAATATATTTTAAAATTAGATAGTATAGATCGTTGTGATGAGGGCTGTGTAGCCAAGATCAAACATTTTCTCAAAGGAAAAGATCTGGATGGGGTTTTTACCGTAAATGAACTCTTTGCGGTAGAGGCGTCTAAGGCTTTGCGCACTTTTGGTCATAAGGTACCCGATGATGTGTCTATAGTTTGTTTCTCTGATGGAGATCTTTCTAAGTATGCTACGCCAAGTTTGACCACAGTGAGTCAGCACGGCGAACAAATGGGAAGAAAAGCTGCCGAATTGCTCATCAACAAACTCGAACGTCCTGAAGAGGAGGAAGAGGAATATACTACGGCTTATATTGAAACAAGCCTTATCGCAAGAGAGAGCACCAAAAAATTGAAATAAAAAAACCTTAGTAGGATATCAGGCTATCGCTATAAATGCTGTGTGTCTGATCATTGTGGTACAATCCTAAAATATATATGAAGAGAAAAGCATTTATTTTTGACCTTGATGGGGTCATTGTAGACACCGCCAAATTTCATTATTTGGCATGGAGAAATTTGGCAAACAGTTTGGGGTTCGAATTTACCGAGACTCAAAATGAACTGTTTAAAGGGGTGAGCAGAGTACGCTCCTTAGACATTCTCTTAGAACTGGGTAACTATGCGGCCACCCCCGAAGAAAAACAAACCTGGCTTGTTCAAAAAAATGAAGAATATCTCAAGTACATCGCTAAAATGGATCGCAGTGAGATACTAGCAGATGTCCCTAGAGTCTTGGCCTTTTTACAAGAAAAACAACAAGGAATTGCCTTGGGAAGCGCCAGTAAGAATGCACGTCCTATTCTCGAGAGGGTAGATTTGTTATCGGCCTTTGAGGTAATTGTTGACGGCAATGATGTCACAGCGGCCAAGCCAGACCCAGAAGTATTTGTCAAAGGAGCGCAAGGACTCAACGCTTCACCTTCAGACTGTATCGTTTTTGAAGATTCTATCGCTGGTATTCAAGCCGCAAACAAAGCAGCTATGATTAGCATCGGAATAGGTGATAAAAAAGTATTACACGAGGCTCACTATGTCTTTGCCGATTTTACCGAGATATCTGCTTCATTTTTACAACAATTAATTGACGCCTAATTATGCATTTAGAATATATTTTACCTCACCCTTGGTCAGTCTTAGAAGAAGGCTGGAATCCAGATACTGTAAAAGCTTCAGAGAGCTTAATGAGTTTGGGTAACGGGGCTATGGGCCAACGTGCAAACTTTGAAGAAACCTATACGGGTAGCAGTTTTCAAGGAAGTTATATAGGAGGGGTCTACTATCCGGACAAAACCAGAGTAGGCTGGTGGAAAAACGGCTATCCCGAATATTTTGCCAAAGTCTTAAATGCACCCTCGTGGATAGGAATCAAAGTGCGTATTAACGGGCTCAAACTAGATTTAAATACCTGTGAAAAAGTCATGTCTTTTAAACGCGAGCTCGATATGAAAGAAGGTGTACTTTATCGTTCTTTTACTGCTCGATTGACCAACGGTATAAGTGTAGCTGTACAGAGCAAGCGATTTTTGAGCATGGCATATGATGAGATAGGCGCCATTTATTATGAGGTTACTCCTTTAAATCAAGATGCGACGATCAGTTTTGAACCTTTCCTTGACAGCGGTGTAAGTAATGAAGACTCTAACTGGGATGATCAATTCTGGAACACGCTTACGCTTTCAGAAGAAGACCATCGCGCTTTTATTACCGCGCATACCATGAAGACGGCATTTCACGTCACCACAATGATGAGTAATACCTTGTTTATAAATGATAAACCGATTTCACTGTCTTATGAGCCCAGACGTAAGACTTCTTATCAAGGGGCCGTAGGATCAAAGCAGGAGGTGACAACCTATATTGGTCACGCCTATCAAACCACGGTGGCCAAAAATGATACGCTCGCAATACAGAAATTAGGAGGCTATGTCACAGATTTAAATCATCCTAAAGACAAGCTCCAAGAGGCCGCTACACAGGTCTTAAATGAGGTTGAAGCTATGGGGTTTGAGGCCCTTTTGCAAACACAGAAGACCGCCTGGGAGAAGACTTGGGAAATGGCAGATATAGTTATTGATGGAGATGTAAAAGCACAACAGGGCATCCGCTTTAATATATTTCACCTCAATCAAACCTATACAGGTCAAGATTCGAGACTAAATATAGGTCCCAAAGGTTTTACAGGCGAGAAATACGGAGGGTCTACCTATTGGGATACAGAGGCATATTGCATTCCGTTTTATATGGCCACCAAGAACCAACAGGTGGCTCGTAATTTGCTCAAATACCGATACGATCAGCTTGACAAGGCAATAGAAAATGCAGAAAAATTAGGTTTTACCGATGGGGCAGCACTTTACCCTATGGTTACCATGAATGGCGAAGAGTGTCATAACGAATGGGAAATCACTTTTGAAGAAATTCACCGCAATGGCTCTATGGTCTATGCGATTTATAATTACGAACGTTTTACAGGCGATACCAGCTATGTTCCAGAAATGGGTCTGGAGGTTATTATTGGTGTGGCTCGCTTTTGGAAACAAAGGGCGACCTATTCTCAACATAAAAAACAGTATGTCATCCTTGGAGTTACTGGTCCCAATGAATATGAAAATAATATCAATAACAATTGGTTTACCAATTATCTGGCGCAGTGGTGTTTGTCTTATGCTTGCGCCAAAATTAAAGCCGTGGCAACCGATTATGCCGAAGATTACCAGCGTGTTATCACAAAAACAGCTGTAACTCCTACCGAAATTGCCGATTGGGAAGCAATAGCCGCGCAAATGTACTTACCCTATGATAAGACATTGGACGTTTACTTACAGCAAGACGGGTTTTTGGATAAAGAGTTGATTCCTGTGTCTCAATTGGACCCGACACAACGACCAATAAATCAAAAATGGTCTTGGGATCGCATTTTGCGATCGCCTTATATCAAACAAGCCGATACCTTACAAGGCTTTTACTTTTTTGAAGACCACTTTACTCATGAGCAGTTAGAAAAACATTTTGACTTTTATGAGCCCTTTACAGTACACGAATCGTCCTTATCACCTTGTGTGCACGCTATTATTGCTGCCAAGCTAGGAAGGATGGATCAGGCGTATGCCTTTTACCTACAAACGGCGAGATTGGATCTAGACGACTACAACAAGGAGGTTGAAGAGGGATTACATATCACCAGTATGGCAGGTACATGGATGAGTGTAGTCGAAGGTTTTGGAGGCATGCGCATCCATGAGGATAGTTTGTCTTTTGAGCCTCAAATTCCAAAAGCCTGGGATGGCTATTCTTTTAAGATCAATTTTAGAGATCAAATTGTCAAGGCCACAATTACCCAAATAGGTGCTCATTTTGAATTGGACAAGGGCCAAGATTTGAAGATAAAAGTCAATGGAGAATGGCAAAATATAAGTAGTAAGTGAAACTCTGGACTAACTCTTTTATAGGTGTATTCTTAGTACTCTTTCTGGGAGCTTGCCAGCAAGATAAGCGCCAATTGGTTTGGGCAGATGAGTTTGACGGTAATGCGCTCGATACAACGTACTGGAATTTTGAACTTGGCGATGGCTGTCCCAACCTATGCGGTTGGGGCAACAACGAGCCACAAATTTATACCAAGGTAAACCATAGTGTATCTAACGGCAGTTTAAAAATAACAGGGCGTTTACAAGATAGTGTGTATACCTCCACTCGTATTACTACCCAAGATAAATTCACTTTTCAATATGGTTATATAGAGGCGAGAATAAAATTGCCAGAAGGTAAGGGGTTGTGGCCAGCGTTTTGGATGTTGGGAGCCGATATAACAGAGGTGGGTTGGCCAGCTTGTGGCGAGATTGATATTTTAGAATGGGTGGGTAGAGATGCCGATAGTTTATTTACCTCCTTACATACCCCAGCCAGTTATGGTAATACGGTAAACACCAAAAAGACAAAATTGGAAACACCATCGGCCTGGCATCGCTATGGTTGTGATTGGCGCGAGAATCAAATTGTTTTTTATCGCGATGATAAGGAGGTGTATCGTTTTGACCCATCTCAAAAAAATGATGAGACCTATCCATTTAGAAAGCCATTTTATATAATTCTAAACATGGCTATAGGTGGAAATTTTGGAGGTGTTATTGACGACAGTATTTTTCCGCAAACCTATGAGATTGACTACCTAAGAGTTTACGATTGACCGCATAAAAAAATCACCCTATTTGGGTGATTTTTTTAATAAAGAGGGAGACGTACTATTACTTATTTGATTTCATTTTACTTCCGTCACGGATATCTTTGTTATCCTTAATTTCCTCTTTGTATTCTTCATAGCCATCTTTTACATTGACGCTTCTGGCTCTGTCTTTTTCCAATTCTTCTTTATATTCGGCATTGGCGTCTTTTACATTGTCTCTGTAAGCCATAAATACCTCATTGGCTTCTTCTCTCAAATCTTCATACTGCTCTACGATTTCTTCCAGATTTTCTTTAAATTCTTCGCTATCAGCAGTTTTTTGAGCTGTCAATTCGTTAAACTCCTTTGTGAAATCTTCGATGTCTTCGTTTATCTCTTCGGTGTTCATCCACATTGGTTTGGTAGGCTCGAGCATGGCAACAATGGGTTTTAATTCATTAATTACCTTAATGGTAGTATAATAAGACGCTCCTTCGAGTTCGTACATACGAGCCGATAATTTATTAAAAGCTTCCCAATTACTAATGCCTACGACCCCTGTGTTTTCTAGGTCGTCTGCAGTACCGTTAATATCGGTCATAGGCGCTTTTTGGGGCATTTGAGTTTTGATCTGTGCATTAATTGTTGTGGTTGTAAACATTGCGGTGGCGGCTAAGGCGCCCAATAATATCTTCTTCATAGTCTTATATTTTTTTTAGTTCACAAGGAATATAAAAAACAAGCCTTCCAATCTAAAGTATAGCGCGGTAATGCTTTGTTAAAAATTGAGTGAGATGTTAATAGAATTACCCTCTCAGTTAACATATCGATTATGTCTTACAGCATTTGTGGCATTGCTTATACAATATCAATACGGGAAAATGATTGATTTTAAACAACTAAGCTTAGTATTGCTAGAAATGGGAAGCTAAAGTAGTAGACGGCCAGAGAATTAGTCTATGATCTTTACACCAAATTGAGTAAGTAAACCTTCTAAACCATCCCGACCAAAATACGCTCCTGCTATCCCATTTTTGGTAGGGTCTATCTCGTAGTTCAAGGCTTTTGTAAAGTCTGCCCCTTCGAGTTGTGTTTGCTCAAAAGTGGCATCTTTTAGGTCACAATTCTCAAAGCTCACCTCTTTCAAATCGGCATGTGTAAAATCGGTTTGTACTAATACACAATTAACAAACGAAGTGCCTTTAAGGGGAAGTGCGCTACATTTAGCCAGGCTGAGATTGCTTTCGCGAAAGCGCAATTGTAACATAAAAGGATTACACACACTGAGATCGCTGCCCAACATTTTGCAATTGTCGAACTCAACCAAATTAAAGGTCGTCCCGCCCCATTGGGTATTGGTGAGATTGCAGTTAGAAAAGCTACTTTCTAAAAAAGTAGTATTAGAGATGTGTTTGTCTTGAAAAAGACAGTGCTTAAAATGACAGTTGTCGTATTCGGCAGTTTGAAAGGGTACTTTAGTAAAATCTACCCCTTCAAATGTCTTATCTAAAAAAGTTTCCATACTTGGGCGCTTAGTCTTCTACTCTAGCAATGGGCATATAAATTTCGGCCTTCCAATTAAGCTCGTCTCCTCCCATATTTGGATTATTATAGAAAATTTCAATAGGCGTTGCTTCTACCGAGATATCATTTTCTTTGGCATAATCTAATAAAGCGTACCACGCCCTATCTGAGGTGATATAGTTACCATTGTATTCGGCTTTGATTGCCGGTTGTTCAAAAATGCGTTTGTATTTGATCTGTTTGAGAATAGGTAATTTTTCAGAGCGCTTGATAGGAAAACAGAAATTGTAAGAAATACTATCTGTTGCCCTATCCCATTGGGTAATCTCTACAAAGGGGGTCCCGTTTAGCGTTACCTGATTTTTGAGCAGTAAATCGCTAAGAAGTGTGTAATTTTGCATCATTCCTTTGGCTTTCTCAATTTGTAATCCTTTGAGCGGGATATAGGCACAGTAAAGGGTGGGAATGGTACTTTCTCCTTCTATAGTCACTCTAATACGACTTAGGTGATCCATAAGCAGGGTGTAAAACGCTTTGGCATGCTTTTTTGCCAAAAGTGCAATAGGCGGGTTGTCGTCAAAGAGGACTTGCCATTTGTTTGCCAGACTATGCTCTAGATCTTTGACGTCCATGTGAATACGCTGTGTGCTGTCATTGAGTTGGGTTATGCTCCAGGTGTATCTATGTAAAGAGTCATTGATTCGAATTTCCTGCTGTACTTCATTGAGGTTGGAACTGGCTATAATTTCACTCTCTTTTAATTGAGTGTTCCAGGATTTTAGCGATTGGTTGATAGTGCCTGCGGTAGTGGTGGCATTAAACGAGACCCTATAATCTGAAGGCCATAAAAGGAAATATCCCAATCCAGCAAACAAAGCCATGATAAGTAGGCCAACAACAATTTTTTTAATCATGTTACTGTGCAGTTTTATCAGTTTTCATATCTAAAGACGCCACAATGTGCTCGCCAAGGGCTTTACCTTGATCTAAACCTATGTCTACGGCAGCTCTGTAATGGATGCCTCCATAGAGTCTACTTTTTGCGGCTTCTGTGGCAGCTGTTCTAAAAGACGGAAAGCTGCGTACAGGGATGCCATAAGGTAGTTCGGTATCATCGTCGAAAGCAAAATTATCACCAAAAATACTCGTTAATGCTTCGGAGGCTGCTCCAGAGACCACAGAATGCCCACTTACATATTCTGGGAAAGGTGGCGTTTGTAAGATAGGTTGCCAAGAATCATCGATATGCTCATTGATCAATGTCTCTGGTCTGATCAAATTGGAGCGGTACTTTTCATCCCAACAACTAATAAAAGCATCCATCATTGCTACTGTAGTTTTGGTGTAGGCATACAAGGATTCCATAAGGTCAAAATTGGCCTTTTTGGAAGCAATTTTAGTAATTCCTACCCAATGTCCTCCTGGGGTAATTTTCTTGGTGGCAAACATCAAATGGCCTCGGGTTACCGATACATAAGGATTGCAATCCCAAAATTGAGCAATCGCAATTTCTTCGGTCTGATCTCCTTTTTTTGTGATATCCATACTCAAATCATATACTTCTTTGAGCTCTTTGTAAAACTGCGAATCCTTGTCTAAAGAAAAGGCCGGAGGAGGAGCAGGTTTAAATTGTGCCGCCGAATCGAGTACAAAGGGACGAATCTTATTCCAGTGTGGTTCTATACCAGCCATATAAGCAGGCGGAGTAGGTTGCCAGCGCGCAGGATCTTCTGTCATCACTGTAAATTTGGGCATGGTACGGGTTTGCTTGTAGTTATCACCATCCATCCATTTCGCAATGTGTTGTGCTACTTCGAGGCCGTAAGCTTTAGAGGCCTCAAACTGAGCTGCATTGGTTGTTTCCCATTGCTTATAAAGGCTATCACGATACACATTGAGCTTGGCTTCCGAGAAAATGAGTTGTTTGCTTACCTCCATATGGGCCACTAAGGCAGCCACACCGTGATCGATGTTGGCGGCTGCCACAGGTGTTGGTATAGGTGTCAAATCGCGTAACTGTCCCGCAAGCGATTTATATTCCTGAGATTGTGCTGCCATAATTTCGTAGGCAGCAATATTAGGGTAAGCATAAATACGGCTGGCTACTGGAGGCGAAAAGATGTCGTGAATAATAACCTCTGTGACCTTGTCTATGGCTTTATGAAGTTGGTTTGGAGTTACTTCTAGCGTTTGTTGTGATTGCGCCTTTTCTCCTTCTTGTTCTTGACAGGAGCATATACTAGCTCCAATCAAAAGGAGGATAAACATTTTTCTCAAAATTGATGTCATAATGATCTAAGGGTATTCAATTGGTAAACCTCGGCGGCACGATTATTAAAAGTGGCCAGAAGGTAAGTCTTATTTTGTAAACGAATAATTTGTAAATCGCGTATAGATTTATCGGCAAAATCTAAGCCGATCTGATGTCCTGGTACCATGTCTGAAACCGATGATATCATCGCACCAGAGAAGGCGTCCAATCTCCCATGAAAAGGCTTGACACCAAAATAATTACCAGCAGCTAGGACTTCATCCTTACCATCCTGATCAAAATCATAGCTGCAAAATGCCAAAATGGGCGCTACTTGCATCCAGTTCTCAAAGGGCTTAAAGGTAAATTTGCCGTTGTTGTTTTCTAAGTATCCTGATGCCAGGGTATGCACCTCAAGCACCGTCGCATTTTTCAATTGCTCTTTGGTTAAAATTTCCTCAATCGTCTGACCTGCAAAATCGCTGTAAGAAGCATATTTTTTATTGAGACTTACAAGCTGTGAAGCCAAAACATTAAGTCCTTGTAAAGGATAATATACGCCCTCTTTTTGAGTAGTCACTATGGTTTCGCTTTGGCCATTATTATCAAAGTCTGCCTTGTACATGCGCATGGGGGAGCTAGCCGAGGCCTTAAATTTACTGTTGAGCCCCCAATTACCCAGCAAGTAATCGATATCACCATCTTGGTCAATATCAAATGGAGAGATGCTCTGCCACAGGCCCGAAAGCTTATCCAGTTGCATAGCTACTTCTTCTAGATGTCCTGCAGTATTTTTATAGAACCTGGGTGGCATCCATTCGCCTATAACGATAAGATCTGGTGTCCCATCATTATTAAAATCATCCCAGATCGCATCGGTGATCATTCCTGGGTTGCCA
>CAZJWI010000252.1:0-3358 GCA_964549485.1 uncultured Flavobacteriaceae bacterium | reverse complement strand
TTTTGGAAATTTTAATTCCCAAGCCATGCCTGCCATTACATCAACAGCATCGGCACCACCTACACCAATAGCGACCATTCCCAAACCTCCAGCATTTACTGTATGAGAATCGGTTCCAATCATCATACCCCCTGGAAAGGCGTAATTCTCTAGTACTACCTGATGAATTATACCTGCACCAGGTTTCCAAAAGCCCAATCCGTATTTATTAGAGACCGACTCAAGAAAATTAAAAACCTCGCTACTCACATCATTGGCACGCATCAAATCGGCACCTGCGCCTTCTTTGGCTTGAATAAGGTGATCACAATGAGTGGTTGTAGGTACGGCTACTTTGTCTTTCCCGGCTTGCATAAATTGAAGCAAAGCCATCTGGGCTGTAGCATCTTGAAGTGCGATACGATCAGGGGCAAAATCTACATAATCTTTACCACGGGTAAAAGCCTTAGTAGGAGTGCCGTCCCATAAGTGACTATATAAAATTTTCTCAGAAAGGGTAAGGGGTTTACCAACGACTTCGCGCGCTGCATCCACACGCTCAGCAATTTGGCTGTACACCTTTTTAATCATATCAATATCAAATGCCATAATTATTCTTTTTAAGTTAATTGGAAGACCTCAAATATGCTATTTTAAGGCAAGACAAATGTAATGAAATTTAAAGATATGTAATGCTTTCTGGCGGTTTTAGGAAACAAAATGAGAATCTGACAATTTTTATCTTAAAAATAAAAACAGCCGTTAATTGTAACAACTTGATTTTTGCATTTTGAGAATAAGGATCAGCGGTAAAAGCAAAGCTTAGGAGGCTTTTTTGGCTTTAGCCGAGAAAATACCGTCTATAAATCGCTTCTTCTTCTTCTCATTATTATTGATATTCCACACTTTAAAAAGGACAGACTGCTTAGGGTGTTTGATGGCGTCAATGATAATACAGGCCATATAGGTAAAATTAACCCCCGTTTTTTCCAATAATTTATAACGAGTAGCACAGCCAACGGTATAATCGGTAAGATTCATTACTCTATGCCACCAATGTGAAGGATTGATTAGCATGTCACCTTCTTCAAGTACATATCTAAAAATAGGAACATGTTTGAGCTCTGGATAGTCAGACCTAATTTGTGAAAAGAAATCTCCTTCATGATTTTCAAAAAGTTCAGAGACGGTATAGTGCGCATACTTACTCATGGCCGGTTGCATGATGGTAGTATAGGAGGGATCTACAAAATACCACTCCTTTTGACCTTTGATATTGAGAAACATATTATAGCCGCCCGCACAGTGTAGGGTAGACCCTGTCTTATTTGATCTGGCAATAAACCATTGCGTGATCATATTTGATTTGCCATGTATAGCATCTATCTCTTTACCCTTGCATTTCTCTGTAAAATCGGCGTCATTTAAAACACCGTAGAAATTGTTCAAATAACTTTGCTCATATTCTGGATTTGTGAGATACTCTTCAAGTGTTGTGCTATCAAGGGTAATGTTTTGACCTACTTTATTTAAATCTTCACTAATTTTTTTGGTACTCAGATGCTTAACAGGTAAATCCCCTTTTGACTTGATTAGATTGTCCTTTTCGGCATAGGACATTATAGGTGCGTCTTTGAGATAGCCTTTGACTACGATAGGCTGATCAATATGCTTTTTCCAAGCGTCAAAGAATTCTTTATCAAAATCTTTGGCAGCGATAGTAGGTAGCGAAAAAGGTTGATCGTATATCGGATTTTTGGCCATTATCTTTTGAGCCGTCCTATTGTGCATTTTCTTAAAAGCACGACCCCAATAAGAGTCTATTTCTTGCTTTTTTTTGACCATACCATTGGCATCCTTTTTATTGAGTAAGTCGAAGGTAAAATCTAATAAGAAGAAAAAGGACCACTTAAATTCTAACCACCCATAACCTCTGGTTGGTAGCCCGGGGGTATAATTTTGAACCTTGTCCAAGAATTTATGCATGAAGCGCTAATTATGTTGCTATAAAAGCTCCAAAAATAGGACTTAGTTTTCACATTCAATAATTTAAAGCTAAAGTCTAGTTTTGGCTTCCTATCGCTTCGAGTCAACAACCGATCTAAACGAGCAAGACAAGGCTAGGGTTTGCTAGTATCTTTACTTCGCTTAACAGGGGTGTCACACAGAGGCACTGCATTAAGTCTAAACAAATACTAACCATCCTAAAATTAAAACAAACCATGTCCATTTTAACAATTATCCTTAATATTCTTTTACCACCTTTAGGTGTAGCACTTGCCAAAGGAGCAGGCAAAGACCTTCTTATCAACATTTTACTTACCCTATTAGGCTGGTTGCCTGGTGTTATTCATGCCTTTTATGTAACTGGTAAATAAGAACTTAGAAAAAAGTAAATTCCTGTATCTTCGTTTTAATAAAAGCGAAGACAGTGTTAGTTGTCATCTTTATACAATTCTTAATCACCCTGTTTTTTGCAGGTGGTCTGTTCTTTAAGGAAAATCAAATAAAGAATAAGACAATTGGAATCTACCTCTTCCTATTTGCCATAGAACTGGCCTACTTTGTGTATGGTACTTCTGGGATACCAAAGATGTATCCCATTTTTGTAGGGAGAATGTATTTTAGCATAGGGCTATTGTATGGCCCTTTACTTTGGTTTCACTATTTGTCTATTGTAACCCCAGAGCGACGTCTTAGCCCAAAGGATCTTCTACACCTACTACCCGTTGTACTGATTAATATCCACATGATGGATATACTGATGCTGCCAGATAATGACCGGATGGCTTTCTTTAATGATCAAACACAATTTCTCAATAGAATTATGACCTATAATTATCTGAGAGCAGCGCATCAAATCTTTTATGGAGCGCTCTTGGTGTATGGTATCAACAGGTCTATGCCTATCATGAGTATCAATCAGAGGTTTTACCTTATTGGGATAACTATAATTTACATCTGTACTACCATAGTAATCACCTTACTTACCTTGTTTGCCAACAGTTGGTATGACTTTTCTTGGTATTATTTGATATGTACTTCTTTTGTTGGTCTGATTGGATATGTACTATATGTAGATCCTAAAATATTTAAAGCGATTAAGGCCAAATATCAGCACTCTAGTTTTACCGAGCTACACATGCAGCAACTAGCCAAAAAAATGGAGGCGCTAATGCAAGACAAAGCGATGTATTTAAATAGTAAACTCAGCGTCGATGATGTGGCAGAAGGCTTGGGAGTGAAGTCACACCAAATTTCTCAGACTTTGTCTAGTCTTATTAATGAAAACTTTAATGACTATATCAATAAATATCGCATCGACCATGCCAAGTTCTTGCTGAAAAGTAAATCCCATGCCGTGTATACCATTGAAGCT
>CAZJWI010000251.1:0-5405 GCA_964549485.1 uncultured Flavobacteriaceae bacterium | reverse complement strand
ATAGAATTTCTCCAGCGCAATTCCTACTGTCATAAACTCAGGATGCATCACTTCCTGACAAGTTTCAGAAAGTTCTGAGGTATTGGCTGCATATAATTCTATAGGCAAATTGGCCTCTCCCACAGTATCGGTAAAACGCGTAGCAATCAGACTTTTTAAATGCTCGTTAATTTCGAAGTTGGTAAAATTACTGTCTGTTCCCACGATCTCGGTAATAAATTTTCCAGGGTCAGAAACCTTAAACGCATAAGTCCCAAAGGCTCGAATTTCTACCAATCCAAACCGTTCATCGCTTAGTGTAATTGGGCTTTTGGTGCCCCATTTTTCGTCAGTAAAGAGATGAGTGTTTACAAAATAGACTTCTGCTTTGAATGGAGAATTAAAACCATATTTCCATCCTTTTAAAGTGGCTAGTATCGGCAAATTCTTTGTAGTTAACTCATAAGTCCCCGGCGTAAAGACATCGGCGAGCTGTCCTTCATTGACAAACACGGCTGCCTGACCTTCCCTAACGATGAGTTTGGCCCCGTTTTTAATTTCATTTTGATAGCGTTCAAAGCGGTGAGCAATAGTGTCATCAGAGTAGTCTAGCCACTCAACTATATCAATAAATTCATTGCTCAGTTTTTCCTTGATTTTACTAAATATATCCATCGTTAGTCGGTTTTAATTGCTTGTTTAAAGCTACAAAAAATAGCGGTAGCTAAAAATTAATTTTGGCCGTTGCGTAGCATTCATTGAGCTACTATCAACCTATCCCTATTCACAAAAATGTCCGATACTCCCCCAAGTATCGGACATTGTTTCAAAAGTTGGCTAATTCCCCCAGAATAGTACTTTTGAATGTTTTAATAACGCGTATTAGCGTTTATCGTTTGCTTACTTCTAGTTTTTCGCCATTAGCAAATTCAATAGAGAAATAACTGACGTCAAATTCTTCATCGCAAACGAGCGCTTCTAGCATCTCCCAGTCGTTTGATAAAGTTTTCATTTTAGAATGGTTTTAATTACATCACAAATATGCGACCCATTTCCATATAGATTGAGGTTAAAATGTCTGATCTGCTAACGGGTATTTACCCCTTTTTTTTACGGTTAATTTCTCCCGGCTTCTTGAGGATACAATTGCCATACCGGATCACTTTGCCATACCTGCTTGCTGTCTACATCCAACGCGCTAATCGTTCCTTTAAAGGCAGCTCCTGTGTCAATATTCCAAACATTGGCTTTTTGCACTGGCTTGTTGGCGCCTATTCTAGTGACGGGTGTATGACCAATATATATTTCCTTGAATCGTTTTAAACGCTTGGGGTAAAATGGATCATCTGGTCTTAAATCGGTACGCATGGCACAAACCATTTCCCAAAGTGTTCTATCCCAAAAAAACGCTGTATCATGCCATTCGTGCTCTGGACCTTTTAGGTTTTGAAATCCAGCATGACAATACATTCTATTTTCCGAATCTATATAATAATTGAGCAGCCCGTTGTAAAAGCTAAGGTGATGTTGTTTTTCGCTATCGGTAAATTGGGCATAGGCATCAATAGTGGTTTGACCCCCGTGCTGAAGCCACATAGGACTCATTGTCCTACCCTCTAGCCATTGGCGTACCAAGTCATCGTGATTTCCCTTGATAAAGGTAGTCTTACCTACTTGTCTTCCATCGGTATCTTGCTTTGTGACACCTAGAGCTTGTAAATAGGAGATCACAGCAGCACTATCGCTCCAGCCATCTACATAGTCTCCCAAAAATATGATATGGTCATCTTGATTTACCCCTGCTCTATCTAATACCTGAGTGAGGGCTTTGAGCCCCCCATGTATGTCACCTATCACTAAGGTGCGTTTGTATTCTTTATTCATATTTTACCTTTCGTAATATTCTCATCGCTTCTTTATATCTATCATATATCTCTTTGTCTGTGTTTTTTAAAAGCGGCTTGAGTTCTTCCAGCTTAGCAATAGCTGTAGCAAACCCATTTAAAAAACAGATGAGATAGGTATTAGGGACGTTCTTCAAATCTTCGTATTCCCCCTTATTAAGTGCTACGCCGCGTTTGAGCTTATAAAATATGACATTGTTGTTATTAAAATAGTGATGCAGTAGTTTTTTGTCAAACAAAGGCGGTTCAAATACTAAGGTAGAATCAATGGTATAGGTTCCGCTTTCGCGAAAGCGGATAATGACCTCTTCTAGCGGGTAATATTTATACGGCTCTTGCAATCCTAAGTGGACGTATTCTAAAATGCTAAATGATTGCTCATCATAACTTATGGCCACCTCATCCAAGGCCGAATAGAAGAGTTTGACCTGCTCGTTGATCAACTCTATATCCACACGTGAAAAATACGTGTGTTGACCTACCTTTTTTTTATGACCAGCCCAACATAAGACAAATTGCTCTTGAAAAACCCGATACTCACTTTCCATATCGCTATGCCTATGGTATATAAAATCGATGACCCCATCTAAGGTAAGCTGAATACTATTCTTGGCGTGGTTTTCTATAGCCGCGACTATTTGACTATTTACATCTACAATGTCACTCTTAAAATGTTTGGGCATCGACATACTGCCATCTCTGTAAAATACAGTCCCACCCCAATATTTCCAAATGTTGCGTTTTAAAGCAGTGAGTTGATCCTGGGGCCGTATGGTTACCAAACCTACCACCATATCGCTAGGCAGGTGTGGAAACGGAATATTTTCATAAGAGATTAAGGGCGGATGCTCCAAATAGGCATTCACCAAATTCTGAATCTTGCTATCATCAAAAAAGGGCACCCCAACGATGGCATTTGCCCCGTCATCAACACCAATGACGATGTATGAATTATTTTTTGGATTAGAATTGGAGAGCGCGCATATATGTTTTAAAAACTTAGCTTTTCCTTCTTTAGAACCAATGTCAATTTTGCGTTTTTTGTCATAGAAACTGTTCTCGTCGTGATGAGCGAGTAGGTTCTTGACCAAAAGACGTTTATTAATCATAGATAAAGGGAGCTATCTCAAGGAATAAGCTTCAATTTTAAGTTGCTGTTTTATTGACAATGGTACTGCTGGCTTGGGCTGTACTAAGCACCGTTAGATCGGCGATATTGACATGATAAGGCCTGCTTACCATAAAATAAATGATGTCGGCTATATCGCTGGCTTGTAGTACTTCAAAACCCTGATATACCTTCTTGGCACGGTCTGTATCACCTTTAAAACGCACCTCACTAAACTCGGTAGCCACCATCCCCGGATTAATGGCTCCAACCTTGATGTTGTGCTTGTTGAGATCGATACGCATTCCTTGATTGAGCGCATCTACCGCATGCTTACTGGCACAATAGACATTGCCATTGGGGTAAACCTCTTTGCCCGCCGTAGACCCTATATTTATAATATGACCACGTTTTCTGGATACCATTTGCCCAATAATTGCCTTGCTCACGTACAACAGTCCTTTGACGTTGATATCTAACATCGCATCCCAATCTTCAAGGCTTCCTTCTTGAATTGGATCAAGCCCGTGGGCATTGCCTGCGTTATTGATCAAGATATCTATTTGAGAAAAGGACTCCGGTAGACTTTCTATCGCCTGTTGTACAGCAGTTTTATCCCTTACGTCAAATTGCAGCGTATGCACTTTAACCTTTGAAGATAACGCTAGCTTGAGCTCTTCCAAACGTTGGGCTCTGCGACCACAAAGAACTAAATCAATACCCTGGTTGGCAAAGTGTTGTGCTGTGGCCAGGCCTATTCCGCTAGTGGCCCCTGTAATAAATGCAATCATAATATGGTTTTAATATCACTTTAAAAATAAAGCATCTCTCCAAACTATTACTGCAATACCAAGTTAATTGATGATAAAACTCGTTCTCTATACCAGCAATTTGAACCAGGTCAACCCGTCTTTGAAAAATACGAGCCTTTAGGGCACCTTGTGACCTTGACTTGCTACCAATAAAGCAAACCAATCTTGCCGCTGTAAAACCACGTCTTTAACAGCTGCAGCAGCCGTAATTCTCTCTTTGGTAGCCGTACCAATAACAGGGTGAATTCCCGAAGGATGACGCAGTAACCAAGCCAATAGTAATTGATCTTTGCTCAATTCATACTTTGTGGTAAGACCGTCCAAGACTTTATTGATACGTTGGGTTTGTGCATTATCTTCTTTAAAAATACTACCCAAAGGACTCCAGCTCATTGGCGTGATCGAGTGGGTTTGCATATGATCTAAGGTACCGTCTAGCAGTGGCTGGTATCGGGTGAGAGAGATTTCAATTTGATTTACGGCAACAGTGGTCGAAGTATTGACTAGATCTGTTTGTGAAGGGGTAAAGTTTGACACTCCAAAGGCTTTGATTTTACCCTGTTTTTGCAACTGATCTATTGCCTTTGCTATTTCATTGGGATGCATCAAAGGGCTAGGGCGATGCAATAGCAAAAGATCGAGATATTCGGTTTGTAATAAGCGCAATGAACGCTCGGCGCTTTTTACGATATAATCGGCATCGTATTGATAGTGTTTTACCAGATTTTCGGGCCTACTTCGGGCTTTGTATTGTATGCCACATTTTGAGATAAGCGCTATGGTGCTTCTGTCGATATCCGCTTTCGCGAAAGCGTGGCCAAAAGCCTCCTCTGTGGTATAATCACCGTAAATGTCGGCATGGTCAAAAGTGGTAATCCCGTTGTCGATACAGTGATGCATCATCTCGACCATGCTGTTGGTATCAAAATTTTTACCCCACTTTCCCCAATGCATACAGCCTTGGATGATTCTCGAATATTTGGTCATATGCCTCTTGTTTCTAATGCTGTTAAAAATACGCTAGGCTGCAAAATAGAGAAATACCCGTCAAGCCCTTTGAACAATAGAATTTTTAACCAATTGTTAACAAGAAAAGTAAGAATAAAACGCCACTTTGCAACGTTTTCAAATCCCACAAATCGAATATGTAACTATGGAAGTAAATACGACGCCAATTGATATTACTGCAATTAATGAGAAGATAGAGCGTGAAAGTGCCTTTGTCGATATTCTTACTATGGAAATGAACAAGGTTATCGTAGGTCAAAAGCATATGATAGAGCGCTTGTTGATAGGCTTGTTGGGTAAAGGTCATATTTTATTGGAAGGCGTACCTGGATTGGCAAAAACTCTTGCCATAAATACCCTTTCACAAGCGGTACATGGAAGTTTTAGCCGGATACAGTTTACCCCAGATTTGCTACCAGCAGATGTGGTGGGTACGCTTATTTACAATATGAAACTCAATGATTTTAGCATCAAAAAAGGGCCCATCTTTGCCAACTTTGTACTAGCCGATGAGATTAACCGTGCCCCTGCCAAAGTACAGTCTGCCTTATTAGAAGCGATGCAGGAAAAGCAAGTGACTATTGGTGATGAAAC
>CAZJWI010000250.1:0-11404 GCA_964549485.1 uncultured Flavobacteriaceae bacterium | reverse complement strand
ATGGATATCCAAAAAGATGAGATCGATCTCGTTTTTATTTAAAAACTTAATCGCTTGCATGGCGTTAGGAAAATCGGCTACGACATTCAAGTGATCAACCTGGTTGCATAAGTGAGCTACAATAGTTCTAGCGGCAGCTTCGTCATCTACAATAATACAGTTCAACATGTGAGGCATTTACAGTTGTTATGCAATTTACAGATTAAAAATCTTTTACAAAATCGAATACCTGAGTTAATACATCATCAAATTGCTGGGAGTTTTGAAGATCAGCATTTCTTAATTCTTCCTCATAGACCATGGCAAATTCATAAGCCTTTTCCATCCCTAGTATACCGAGTTTGTGTTTTATCTTATGTACATTTTCGGCCGCTTTCGCGAAAGCGGATATCTGCATATTTGCCTGATATGTTTTATATTCTAGAGGAAACTCATTTTTGACCACTTTTTTTAACTTGGCCTCGAAGTCTTTATCACCCCCTGAGAGTTCTTCGATATACTGTAGATTAGGTTTTTCCATCGGTAAAGGTTTGGGGCAAGGTAAAATAAAAACGGCTACCTATTCCTTCTTCGCTTTCGAGCCAAATGGTTCCTCCGTAAAAGTGCACCACCTTTTTGACAATTGACAGCCCTATGCCCGTACTCTTCGAATCGGTCTCTAATTTTTGAAAGATTTCAAAAATTTTATCAAAATAGGCCGGGTTAATCCCTTTTCCATTATCGCTTACGACAAAGTGACCCTCTTTTGCATTTTTTTCATAGGCAATTTCAATACGACCTTCTGGCTTGTCCATATTAGCAATGGCGTTGCCAATTAAGTTTTGAAACAATTGTTGGATTTTAAATTGATCGGCGATGATAGTGGGTAACTCTTTGACAGCTATAGTGATATGCTGGGCGGGCTTTAAAAGACTAATGATATCGTCTGTAATGCTGTTTAATTGAACAGGGCGTTGTTTTCTCAAATCCCTGTCAATAGAAGAATAGTGCAAAATCCCTGTAATTAAAGCATCCATCTTTTCCAGATGACTTCCAATATGATCTATCTCCTGGGCACCCTTCTCACCTAAGGCATCTCGATAATCTTCTTTTAACCAACTTAGCAAAGCTTCAATACTGCGCAATGGTGATTTCAAGTCATGAGAAACCATATGAGCATAGTCATTGAGTTCCTGATTTTGAATTTCTAAGTCTTTTAATAAATTTTCCTGCTCTTTGAAGGCCTTGCAGGCTTTTAGGTGTATTCCAAATTTATTGATAACCGGTTGTATTTGAGACAGATCTCTAGGGATAATATTCTCCTTTTTTGAATACAAAAAGAGAAACCCCTGCTCTTTTAATGAAAAAATAGCTAGTCTTCCGTTTTCCAGATCAATGGGCGCCAATTTTTGTAAATGAGCATATGTATCTAGAACGATATGATCTTCTATATCATTGAAAAAGGCGCTATCTTGCGATGGCATTTTTGTCTCTTTCTTGTTGCCTAAAGGAATGGCGTAGGTGGTCACAAACTGATCAGATCGCTTTTCTATAATCCAAGCCGCATTTAAATTTTTACGTTTAAGCAATAAGGTCAAAAAGAGATCACAGCTTTTTTTGTATTCGAGAGATTGACCAATGGCCATACCATACTCGTGTAGCTGTAAAATATCAAGGATGTGATTCTCAGTCTTCATTATTCAAATAGTCCTACTACAGTAGTTTTATTATAAAACTCTAGAAAGCCTTCGCCATAAGATGAGATCTCTCCTAAAGTAAGCGCGCCACCAATAGAAACCTCTGGAAATGCGTTATGTATGGTTGATGTTATGGCCGTTAGTTCACGATCAAAATCCTCTTCGAGAAATAAAATACGAGAAATACAATCTATAATGAGAGCCTTTTTTGGAGCACTGGCTTGATTGACACTATCGCTTGTGGCTTGACGGGCTGCCTCAATTAATGAAGTGGTATTACCATTAAGAATATCGACCAGCATATTATCGTTTACCTCACCTACGCAAACCAATTCGTTGTTCTCATTGACCATCAAGGGATCTCTTACAATACACTCTGCATCTTCTTTTAAAATACCAAAGGGATACCCCTTGGCAATGTCAAAAAAATTGTCATCTGTAAATTGTCTACCCGAATGCGCCTCCACAATCTCTTTGTACACCTCAAAAGGATTTTTCCAATTGATTTCTTTAATTATATTACCATCAGCTTTGGTAACAATAAAAGGCCCTCCTACTTTTTTCCAGCCATGGCGCACACCAATTCTAGATGCCATTTTTACAATGGCGACTACTGCTGCATCTTGAAAAATACCTTCATTGGTAAATACACAGGGCTTTTGCTCTAAACTAAGACTTCCAGCTCCTCCTCCCAAATAATTAGTTTGCATCCCGTATTTGATGTACAGCTCGCTCAAGTAATGAGATATATTGGAGGTTAATCCATCTACATAAGTAAATAAGCTGTAATCACTATCGGCATCAAACTCAAATTCTGGTATATCATATACCGATTTACTAATATCTTTTACCAAAAATAGCGACTCCAAGTGATCTAGCGTATTGATCACGATCCCCTTATCTAATATTGAATTCCCATGTATAACTTTTGGAAACAGTCCTCCCATAAAAGTTATTCCCGCTTCTTCTAAGGCGTTAACGAGCAACTTTAGATCAATATCGGTATGCTCTGCAATTGTGATTAGTGCGGCTTTTTCATTGACATGATGAGCTATGGCGGTAACGATTTCTGAGGGTGTTGTTTTGGTAATTAGCATATTACTTTGATAATGTAAAATAGAATGTGGTTCCTTTTCCTGGTGTACTTTCGAGCCATATATCACCTCCGTACATTTCTACAATTTTTTTGACAATAGACAGACCTATACCTGTAGAATCTTTGGTTTTATTTAGGGATTGAAATATTTTGAAAATTTTGTCGTGATACTGCTTTTCTATACCTATTCCATTGTCGCTCACTGAAAAAGTATATTTGTGATCATTTTGACTCCAATTAATTTCAATTACCCCTTCTGCTTTATCGCAATAACGTATGGCATTGCTAATGAGGTTTTGAAATAACTGTTGTAGTCTGGGGCGGTCTGCCTTTATGGTTGGTAGTTTTTTGATTAGCTTCAAGTTAATATGACTGGGTAGGTGTACCAGCTTTTCTATGTCTGTGATTAGTACGTTTAGATCGACAGAGGTCGCTTCGTTTTGCTCTGAGGCAACACTAGAATAGTTTAAAACATCAGAAATAAGCTGTTCCATCTTTTCTAAGGTTGTTTCCATCATTGACAGATGCTCCAAACTTTCTTGCGAGAGCTGTGCTGCGCTATCTTCTTTAACCCAGCTCAAAAGGGCATCTAAACTTCGCAAGGGAGATTTTAAATCATGTGAAACCACATGGGCATACTCTTGAAGTTCAGTATTACTTTTGGCTAGTTTCTGAAGCAACTTCTCTTTTTGTAACTCAAGAACTTTTAAGGCAGTAATGTCCAGATGAATTCCAATAGAACCTACGATGTTTCCATTGATGTCATAATTTGGAGCTCCGCTTATGAGCCAATACCTCAACTCACCACTTTTTGTTCTGGCCTTTACCTCATAAGAATTTGAATTGCCGCTTAATCGCTTTTCATTCTCTTTTTCTAAGATGTGAGCAGAAGTGTCGTCTAGCAAGGTTTCCTTTCCTTTCTTACCGATGAGCTCATCTGCCGTGTAGCCAGACATAACTTCTAGAGAATGATTAACCATCAATATCTCATCATCGGTATTGACCTCTATCAAACCTAGCTCCATATTGGCGATAATACTTCGATATTTTTCGCGTTCGGCTTCAATATTTTGTCTATACCGCCGATTCAGCGTGACATCTCTATAGGTCCACAAATGTCCCTTATAGTCATCATTTTCAAAGATGGGAATAAAATCCCTTTCCAAGACGCAGCCATCGGTCATGATAAGCTGGTCTGCCAGCACTTGTTTTTTATTTCGCGTAAGCGTGAGGATACGTGATTCAAACTCATCTGGATCAACAAAGAGATGTTTGCTCTGAGCGGCAGCATCTGCGCAATTTTGTCCAATCAATTGTTCTGGTGTGAGAGGAATGTTGAAAAATTCACAAAAGCGCGAATTGGTAATGACTATCATTCTATGTTCATCTTCCAGTAGTACCGCACTTTCTAAATTGGATATAAGGGCAGAAAGTCTATTTTCCGAATTGATTAAGCGTTGTTGTGCGGCTTTTTGATGTGTGACATCTCTTACTATGCCCTGAGCAGCAATAGGCTTTTGACTCTCGTCATACACCATACTCGCATTAAGCTCTACATATAGGGTTTTATTAGCGACATTGATACGAATTTGAAAATCGGTGATGGCGCCAGTGCTGTATAACTCCTTAAACCCTGAAGTTACTTTTTCGACATCTTCTGGATGTACCAATGTCATCAAGTTGACCTTGTCATCTAAGGTGAATCCCAATAAAAACTCTGCGGCCTCGTTCATCTTCAGGACATCCCCAAAAAGATTAGTGACCACATAGGCATCTACGATATTCTCAAATATACCCTTGAGCTGGGATGTCTTCTCCTTGACTAATTGTTCGAGTTGTTTATTGGCGTGTTCTAAGGCCGTACTTTTAAAAAATAGCTCTCTAGATTTTTCTTCTAGAATTCTTTCGGCCTCTTTACGTGCAGCCCTTTCGCGCGCGAGTGCTCGCTCGTATATTTGCAACTTCTCATCGCTCATTCCTTACTATGGTAAATTTGACCTCAGTACCTTTGGGGTTGAGTTTATCGACAACGATCGTTCCTTTTTGATTAAAATGCGCAAAGGTTTTATTCATTAGTCCCAAACCAAATGCGTGCATGGCGCGGCTCGAAGTATAGCGCATCACCAATTCATCCTTGGTCTGCGTAACAATTTCAAAAGTAGGTAATTCGGCATCAGGATATATCTTTATAACCTCTACATGTATATGATTTTCAATAGATGCCAATAAGTCTAAGGGATCGGTAAATTGTCTTAGAAAATGAGGGTAGCTCACTTCTATCACAGAAAAGAAATGCTCGCCGTAAACGAGTAACAAGTCATCGATAGCTATACCTGTCTCCTGATTTAAATTGGTGAGCAAACTTACCATTTCGGCAAAACTATAGGTACCCACCGCAGTGTATACCCCTTGTGATGGTAGATCGGCCTTAGATAAGATTGTATCAACCATTTCCAATCCAAACTTCTGTTCGACCAAATCCAAAAATTCTGTAAAGACAATTCCTTTCATTATGCTTTTATCAATTCGTTCTGACTCCAGTAATCAAGGGTCTTTTCAATTTTAAGTACGTAGTCGTCATATTTTAGTGGCTTGAGAATATAACCTGCTACCCCCTGTTTGTAGCACTCTAGCACGTCTTTTCGATTGCTTGATGTCGTCAATATAATAACGGGAAGATAGCGCAATACCTCATCTTCTTTCAATATTTTTAAAAAATCAATCCCGTTTATTCGCGGCATGTTTAAGTCAAGAAAAATAATGTCTGGAATAATATCGCCTTCTTTTAAGATGGTCAATGCCTGTTCACCATTACTGGCCTCTATCAAGCTATGTGCTACCTGGAGTTTTTTGATTGCTCTATTGAGCTTCATCACCTCTATAGTATCATCTTCAATCAACAATATTTTTAAGGTTGTATTTGCCAAAATGTAAGATTTATTACAAATATGAATATTTAGTCATAGTTAATAAGCACACTTAGTTTAAACAACATTTACTATCGACGGATGACCATTAAGTGTCGACCAATGGAAATCGACCTTAGTGTTTAAATTAGCATTTTGAGCCTCTGTACGCGCTCAGCTTATACGATATAAACGTCAGGCACAAACACACTAGCAATAAAATGGTCAAATTGATAGTATGCCACAATTTTTCTCTTAACATTTAACATTTTATTGCCAGAAACCTAAGACGCTAGGTTATAATTTTAAATAAAAAATGGCCAAAAATCACGGAAATTCAATTAAAAACGACGCCCAATATGAAGCGCTTCGCAATCAGGGAATGAGCAAGGAGAAAGCAGCTAGAATAGCCAACACAGAAAACGCAGGAAAAAAAGGAGGTAAAGCCCAACCCTATGAAGAACGTACCAAAGAAGAGCTTTACCAGCAGGCAAAAGAAATTGGTATAGACGGTCGAAGTACTATGGATAAAGCCGAGCTCATAGACGCACTGCGAAATCATTAAGGAAAACAGACTCTTTTTGCAAACTTAGCTTACAAGGCTTTTTCAATTGATGAGAAGAACTTATATTTGCAGCCGCATTACTAAAATGCGACCTCTTCTACCCGGGTGCTGAAATTGGTAGACAGGCACGGTTGAGGGCCGTGTGCACTAGTTGCGTGTGGGTTCAAGTCCCATCCCGGGTACAAAGACTCTTTAGAATTTCTAAAGGGTCTTTTTTTGTTTACTGCAAGGATGATCTCTGGCTAGGCTAAGCCAAATATTAATTTTGTTTATTTTTTAACTAAGTATTGTTAAACAAAATATATATTTTTCCTACTTTTGATCCAAACATGGAAGGATATGAGTAATGTAGTAAAGACCAAATTTAGCATTAAAGATCTCGAAGGCCTTAGCGGTATCAAAGCGCATACCATACGTATTTGGGAAAAGCGATACACTTTACTTGAGCCACAAAGGACAGATACCAACATACGGTATTACACACTTTCAGATTTACAAAAACTACTCAATGTTGTTTTCTTATTAGAAAATGGCTCAAAAATTTCTAAGGTGGCTAAGCACAACAGCCAAGAAATCGCTGACAAAGTAGCCACTATAGTTGCCGAAAAAAGTTTTGGCCACCAAAATCACGCAATCAATTCGATGAAGATTGCTATGATGAATTTTGATCAGGGTCTGTTCTATAAGACTTATAATGCCTTATTAGAACAAAAGACTTTTGACGAAATATTCTACGAAACGCTTATCCCGCTTTTGGAGGAAATAGGTTTACTCTGGCAAACAGACACCATTAATCCTTCACATGAGCATTTTATTTTTAATCTTATCAAACAAAAGATCCTACTAAATATAGAACACATTCAAAGTTCGACTCAGCACACCAATAACAGAACCTTCGCCTTGTTTCTTCCAGAGAACGAATTTCACGAATTGGGTCTTCTCTTTCTCAATTATGAAATTGTCAAAAATGGATACAAGGTGATCTATTTAGGTCAAAGTATACAACTCGAAAGTTTGCAATACTTATCTGTTAATCAACCCAACATCTCTTTTGTTACTTATATGACGGTACTCCCTGAGGTAGACGATCTACCAGACTACCTCAATGAATTTGACCAGCGGTTTGGAAAGGATGATTTCCTATTGTACATCTTAGGTAACCGAGTACAACAAATAGACGAAGCCAAGGCTCCTGCCTCCATTAGACCTATGATGAGTATACGTGAGTTTGTGAATGTGATTAAAAAACCAACCCTAAACTATGCCTAAAAAAATCATTGTGATTGGCTCAGGATTTTCCTCTTTGGCCGCAGCATGCTACCTTGCAAAAGACGGTAACGAGGTTCATATCTTTGAAAAAAACAAAACTGTTGGAGGGCGCGCAAGACAGTTAAAAAAACAAGGCTTCGTCTTTGACATTGGTCCAACCTGGTATTGGATGCCCGACGTATTTGAGCGTTTTTTTGCAGATTTTAATACCACTCCAGAGGCCTATTACGAGCTCATTAAATTGGGCCCTGCCTACAGAGTGTACTTTGGCAATAACGACTATATCACCATTGGTGATAGTCTGGGCAAAATAAAAGAAGTTTTTGAACTAGAAGAACCGGGAAGCGCTGCCAAGCTGCAAGAATTTATCGATGATGCTCGAGACAATTACGACATTGCTATAAAAGATCTGGTCTATAGACCGGGACTGTCTCCTTTAGAACTAGTCACTCCTCAAACAATGACTAGAATTGGAAAGTTTTTTAGCACTATTGCCAAGCAGGTTCGTAAAGAATTTAATAACCCACGGCTTGTTGCCATACTGGAATTTCCAGTTTTATTTTTGGGTGCTAAGCCTTCCAACACCCCGGCCTTTTATAGTTTTATGAATTATGCCGATTTTGGGATTGGCACTTTTCATCCTAAAAATGGCATGTATTCGGTGATAGAAGCTATGGCTAGTCTGGCCCAGTCATTGGGTGTCACCATACACACCGAGCAAAATGTTACCGAGATTTGCACAAAAGACGACGCCATTACAGGGGTTATGAGTAATAACGCTTTCGCGAAAGCGGATATCGTCCTATCTGGAGCCGATTACCATCATACCGAGACCCTGTTGCCCGAATCTTTGCGTCAGTATTCTGAAAAATATTGGGAGAAAAAAGTTTTTGCCCCTTCCTCCCTGCTCTTTTATGTCGGTTTTGACAAAAAACTTAAAAATGTAGATCATCATACCTTGTTTTTTGATGTTGATTTTGCGCAGCATGCCGAAGAGATTTACGACAGGCCACAATGGCCAAGTAAGCCGCTTTTTTATGCGAGCTTCCCTTCTATGACAGACAGTAGCGCTGCCCCAGAAGGCAAAGAAGCTGGAATATTTCTTATTCCACTCGCACCAGGGCTTGAAGACACACCAGAACTACGTGAGCAGTACTTTGACATTATCATCAATAGATTTGAAAAGTTAACCGGTCAAAGCGTGCAAGATCAAGTAATTTTTAAAGAATCTTTTTGCGTTAAGGATTTTATTAAAGATTACAATTCATATAAAGGTAATGCCTATGGTATGGCCAACACCTTATTGCAAACTGCATTTTTACGACCTAATTTAAAGAGCAAAAAGGTAAAAAATTTGTATTTTACTGGTCAATTAACGGTACCGGGACCTGGGGTTCCTCCTTCTCTGATATCAGGTAAGCTAGCTGCCCAATTGATCGCAACCAACAACAACAATTAATGAAATCTTTATTTGACACTGTATCTGGAAAGTGTGCCAAGACCGTTACTCAGTCTTATAGTACCTCTTTTTCTAGTGCGACCAAGATGTTATCGCCTTCTATCAGACAGGATATTTACAATATTTATGGCTTTGTTCGTTTTGCCGACGAAATTGTCGATTCATTCCACGACTATGACAAGGCAACGCTTTTTGATAGGTTTGAACAGGACATGGATCGTGCCCTAACCGATAAAATTAGTCTAAACCCTATTTTAAATGCGTTTCAGCAAACGGTGCACCAATACCAAATAGAACGTCATTTGATCGATGCGTTTATGAAGAGTATGCGTTTGGATCTGACCAAGTCAGAATACCTCACAGACGCAGAGTATAAAGAATATATTTACGGTAGTGCCGATGTGGTAGGGCTAATGTGTCTCACTGTCTTCGTCAAAGGAGATCGCAAACAATATGAGCTGTTAAAAGACAGTGCAATGAGTTTGGGGTCGGCATTCCAAAAAGTCAACTTTTTGCGTGATTTAAAAGCCGATTTTGAAGGCCTGAGTCGTACGTATTTCCCAGGTACTAACCTGCTCGAACTCGATGAGGTGTCTAAACAAAAGATTATTGCCGAGATCGAAGCCGATTTTGCTATTGGTCTTCAAGGCATACACAAATTACCTGTCGAGGCCAAATTTGGTGTTTACACCGCTTACCGTTACTATCGAAAGCTGCTTAAAAAGCTAAAAAATGTGCCATCGGCCGAAATTAAAAACGCCCGTATCCGTGTGCCCGATTATGTTAAAGTAAGCCTATTGGCCCGCAGTTATGTTAAATACCGTTTAAATCTTATTTAAGTTACCCCCATGCAAGTATTTCTTTGGATATTAGTTTTTGTACTCACCTTTTGTATAATGGAATTTTTGGCCTGGGCCACGCATAAGTATGTGATGCACGGTTTTTTATGGTCTTTACACAGAGATCATCATCACAAAGATCACAGCTCTTGGTGGGAGCGTAATGATCTCTTTTTTATTTTTTATGCACTAGTAAGTATAGGTTGCTTTTTGCTCTGGCGTTATGAAGATGTGTGGATAGGATTGCCTATTGGTTTAGGAATTTTTGCTTACGGTATTGCCTACTTTATGGTACATGATATTTTTATACACCAGCGATTTAAAATGTTTCGAAATGCCAAGGGTTGGTATGGAAAGGCATTGCGACGTGCACACAAAATGCATCACAAACACTTAGGAAAAAAAGACGGGGAGTCTTTTGGAATGCTCTTTCCACCGTTAAAATATTTTAAACAGGCCCGAGCGAGCAAACGATAATTTAAGGATCTAGGTTAACAAAAATTATCGACAACCAATTTTAAAATCAACGAATATTAAAGGATGCCACAGGCGTCCTTTTTTTGTTGCGCCACTTTAGGGGCTAAAGTCAAAAAAGAGTAATTTCGCACTATGGGATATACTTCTTTAGTAACTGGTGGGGCTGGCTTTATAGGAGCACATGTAGCGCGTTATTTATTGGAAATGGAGCATGAGGTAGTGATCATCGATGATCTCTCGGGGGGTTTTCAGGCCAATATTCCTACAGCAGCCATTTTTAGAAAAGGAAGTATTACTGATACCGTATTTGTTCAAGAAGTATTTACTCAATTTAGTTTTGATTACATCTATCACTTTGCCGCCTATGCCGCCGAAGGTTTAAGTCATTTTATAAGAAATTTTAATTACACCAATAATCTTTTAGGGAGTATAAATTTGATCAACGCCGCGGTCAACCACGAGATCAAATGTTTCGTTTTTACCAGTTCTATAGCGGTTTATGGAACTCAAGACCTACCGCTATCAGAAAGTCAATATCCCCAACCCGAAGATCCTTACGGTATTGCCAAATTTGCTGTAGAAAAAGATTTGGAATGCGCTCATCAACTCTTTGGTTTGCCCTATATCATATTTCGTCCACACAATGTATATGGCCCCTTGCAAAATATTGGAGATAGCTATCGCAATGTTGTTGGTATTTTTATGAATCAATTGCTTCAAGAGCAACCCATGACTATTTTTGGGGACGGTACCCAGCAACGCGCCTTTACCTATATAGATGATGTAGCGCCCTATATTGCTGCTGCTCCCGCTTTCGCGAAAGCGTATAATCAAATATTTAATATTGGAAATGATACAGCGCACACGGTAAATGAACTCGCCATGGCAGTGGCTAAAAGTATGAATAGGAAGGCCGACATCACTTATTTGGACGCTCGAGAAGAAGTAAAAGCGGCCTATGCTACCCATAAAAAGTTTAAGGCTGTATTTGAACCCAAGCCAAGCATTGAACTCCATCAAGGACTCTCACAGACCGCTGCATGGGTACAACAACACGGAGCCCGACATAGCAATACCATTGACCCTATAGAAATCACAAAAAATCTCCCTTCCACTT
>CAZJWI010000249.1:0-12628 GCA_964549485.1 uncultured Flavobacteriaceae bacterium | reverse complement strand
ATATATCAGTAGAAAGTGAAAAAGGAAAAGGCAGTGAGTTCACAATAAAACTGCCATTAATATCATAAATTATGGAAGAAGTAAATAAAAAAATACTCTTAGTAGAAGACGATCCAAATTTTGGAACCGTTTTAAAGGATTATTTGTCGATGAATGACTATAATGTCACTCATGCCAAAAATGGAATGGAGGGCTTTGAAAAATTTAAAAAAGACGACTTTGATCTTTGTATACTCGATGTCATGATGCCTTATAAAGATGGCTTCACTCTGGCAAAGGAGATTAGAGAAAAGAACGAAGATGTACCTATTATCTTTTTAACGGCCAAAGCGCTCAAGGAAGATGTATTAAAAGGCTACAAAGTAGGGGCCGATGACTATCTCAACAAACCTTTTGACAGCGAGGTTTTATTGATGAAGATCAAAGCCATAATGCAGCGCAAGTCTGTAGATTCTGTGGCAGATTCTAAGCAATTTGAATTTAATATTGGCAATTTCCACCTCAACTCCAAATTGCGTTTTTTGACATACAAAGAAGAAGATCCTATCAAGCTATCTCCTAAAGAGAACGAATTGCTACGGATGTTGGCCTTGCATGAAAATGACTTGATGCCTAGAGAGTTGGCCTTGACCAAAATATGGCGTGACGACAATTACTTTACATCGCGTAGTATGGATGTTTATATCGCCAAGCTTCGTAAATATCTCAAAAAGGATGATGTTGTCGAAATATTAAATATTCACGGTGAAGGATTTAGACTAGTTGTCAAAAACAACGATTAATTATCACCAGGCCGATATTAGTGAAGTAAAACGTCTTGAATTTCAGGGCGTTTTTTTTGTGATATAGCTTACGATTTCCTCATAAGGTGTCTGGTAATCAAACCATACAATATCTGGATCTTTTCTGTACCAGGTGAGCTGTCTTTTGGCAAAACGGCGGGTGTTAGTTTTAATATTTTCGATGGCTTTTTCTCTTGAAACCGCACCTTCTAAATAGTCAAACAATTCTCTATAACCTACAGTTTGTAGGGCGTTGTTATGCTTTCGCGAAAGCAAAGACTCGACCTCCTGAATGAGTCCTTGTTCTATCATTAGATCGACGCGTTTGTTGATACGCTCATAAATGACAGCTCTCTCAGCAGTAAGCCCAATTTTAATTGATTGGAACGAACGTATTTTTCTTTCTTTTTTTCTAAAAGAGGAAAAGGGCGCATCGGCAGAAATACTTACTTCAAGGGCACGTAATACGCGTTGTATGTTATGTAAATCTACCTCCTTGTAATATGTTGGATCTTTTTCTTTGAGTAATTCCAAAAGCGCCTGATCTCCTTTTTCAGATCGTAGTAATTGTAATTTTTCTCGGGTGCCTGGGGTGACTGCTGGAAAACTATCCAACCCATAAAGTACCGCATCGGTATACATACCAGATCCGCCTACTAAGACAACCCTATCATACACCTTAAATAGACGATCAAGTAAGGCTAAGGCTTCGCGTTCAAAATGCCCTACGCTATAGCTGTCATCAACAGAGATATGTTGGATACAGTGATGTTTTACCGCTGCGAGTTCTTCTGGCTCGGGTACGGCAGTGCCTATGGCCATTTCTTTGTAAAATTGCCTACTGTCTGCCGATATGATCTCTGTCTTAAAGTGAGATGCAATTTTTATAGCTAAGGCTGTTTTCCCAATTGCAGTAGGTCCTACAACAGCAATAAGTTGTTTACTCATCGTGTAGGGCATGACCGCATTGGTGACAATGAAGGGCATCGTCTCTGTGTTTTTTTGAACCGCAGTTGATACAGGTTTGTGTATTCATATGCACATAGTCCTGGCCGTCAATATTTACTTTAGAAGGTTGGGTGCTTTTGGCATATTCGGCGCTTACAATACCCGTAGGTACTGCAATGATGCCATATCCTAAAATCATAATAACCGCTGCAATAAATTGACCCAAAGGCGTCACAGGGGCAATATCTCCAAAACCGACCGTTGTCAGGGTTACAATACACCAGTACACACTTACAGGGATACTCTTAAAACCGCTGGCTTCGCCTTCAACAAGATACATCAGTGTGCCAGCGATGATACACAGTATTAAGACGGCAAACAAAAAAATACTGATCTTGGCCTTACTGTCTTTTAACGCTCTGGAAAGTTTGTTAGATTCGCCTACATAACGGGTTATTTTCAAAATCCGAAACACTCGTAATAATCGCAGTGCTCGTACCGTCAATAAGGCGTTTGATCCTACTATAAAAAAGGATAAATATAGTGGAATAGTCGAAAGAAAATCGATAATACCGTAAAAGCTAAAAATATATGAGGTTGGCTTTTTGACAGTGACTACTCGTGCAATGTACTCTATGGTAAAAAATATGGTAATGATCCATTCTCCAACGATAAAAAAATCGTGAAAGCGCTGGTCGAGACTATTAACACTTTCTAGCATCACTAAGGCAATACTGGTCAGGATAAGAATCAATAGGGTGATATCAAATACCTTACCGGCAGGAGTATCGGCCTCTGCGATGATGGTGTGTAATTTGGAACGCCATGTATGTGGTTCTCGATTTGAAGTCATAAGTACAGTAACTCTTAAAAGTACTATTTCTTTAGGAATTAACGAGCTGTTCTAGCGGTATGATTTTGATATGCTTCTTATTTCTGGAATAACTCTGAATTATATGTTGCGCATCTCTATTGTCTTGCATGGGTGTGATAATCGACTTGAGGATTTCTAAACTCTGCAATTGAAAGTTTAACTGGTAAAAGCCTATTCCCTGAAAAACGCCATCCTGGATAAAGACCACAGAGCGCTCATCAACAGTTCTGCCCTTATCGATAATAAGCATGCTCTTGTCCTGATAACTATAAGTATTGATAAAGCTGTTTACGCGCTGGTTATACAACTTGGGAGTTTCCTGAGCTACACAGGCTCCATTACATTTTTTAATCTCATAATTAAAACAGCTGCTCGTTCCAGAAGCTAGAGAAGTCTTATTGGGGCAAAGCTCATAGGTATCTATAATACGCTCCAATTGAGCTTTAGCCGATGCTCTGTTGCTAAAAGTGGTGATAGCGCTATGATTGGGGTTCGCTTTTTCTGTTTTTAAATTGATATATCCCTGCTCATCCACAAACTGCTGAAGTTGTACTTGAAACTTGGTGCGACGCAAGGCGCGATTGTATTTGGGCTTGTTGCGCTTTATTTCTTCATTTTCTTTAAGAAGCGCCAATAATTCGCTGCCCGTTTCTTCGTAGGTGAGATGAGAGATCTCATCTTGTATTTTCTTACTCTTGCGATTGTCGTTGGTAAAGTGCTGGGTAATGCGCTTTTTGATATTTTTACTCTTTCCTATATAAATGATTTTGCCATCTTCATTGTGAAAGTAATACACCCCGGTCACAGAGGGTGTTTCTTCAATCATATCGCGTAGTTTCGAATCGAGTTGTCTCTTGGGAAAAGAGCGTACAGCGGCCTGGATAATTGTTTTTTTTGTATCCTTGGCTAAGAGCATCTTAAACAGTTTAACGGTGGCCAATGCATCGCCACTTGCACGATGTCTATCGGTCATGGGGATACCCAATGCCCGTGTGAGTTTTCCTAAACTATAACTCTTATGTCCTGGCAATAATTCTTGAGCGAGTTCTACCGTACACAGGGTGGTGCGCTCAAAAGAAAAACCTAATCTGTCAAATTCCAAACTCAAAATACGATAATCAAATTGAGCATTATGGGCTACAATAATACAACCTTCGGTAATCTCTACAATACGTTTGGCCACCTCATAAAACTTGGGAGCGTTACGCAACATCGAATTATTGATTCCGGTCAGTCCTACGACAAAAGCCTGTATAGGGCGTTCTGGATTAACCAGTGAGATAAATTGATCAACAATTTGATGCCCGTCGTATTTATATATGGCGATTTCGGTAATACCTTCTTCGTTGTATTTTCCTCCAGTGGTTTCTATGTCAAGTATTACGTACATCTGCTCGCTTTGCCTTCTGGTTTACTTATAATTACGTGCCCCACAAATGGCGCTGCCTACTCTAATCATGGTACTGCCGTGAGCAATAGCTATGTCATAATCACCACTCATGCCACAAGAGAGAATGGAGAGCTTTGCGCTTTCGCGAAAGCGCTGATAGACCGCAGACAATTTTTTAAATTCATTTCCTATTTGCTCCTTATCATCGGTAAAGCTTGCCATGCCCATCAGGCCTTTTACCCTGATATTAGGAAAGGCAGCCAGAGAATTATCTTCAAATAGGGCAACGACCTCTGCTTCTTCCATCCCAAATTTAGAATCTTCTTCTGCAATTTTGAGCTGTAGCAGCACATCGATAATCCGATCATTATTTTGGGCCTGTTTGTCTATTTCTTTAAGCAATTTGATACGATCTACGGCATGAACAAGACTTACATAAGGCGCCATATATTTTACCTTATTGGTTTGTACATGTCCGATCATATGCCATTTAATATCCTTAGGTAATTGCTCCCATTTTTCAGTCATTTCCTGAATCTTATTCTCGCCAAATATACGCTGACCTGCATCGTAGGCTTCCTGCAAATCGGAAATAGGTTTGGTCTTTGATACGGCAACCAGCTCAACGTGATTGGGCAGGTCATTTTTAAAACGGGTGATAGATTCAGAAATCGACATTAAAATTCGTAAATAGTTATTCCGCTGCGGAGTTTTGGTTCAATATACGTACTTTTTGGAGGCATTGTTAATCCTGCATCGGCAATTTGTTTGAGCTCCTTCATCGTTATGGGCAACATACCAAAACCAACAGCAAATTGTTCTTGGTCTACCACGGTTTTGACATAGGTCATATCCTTACGGCCATCGGCATAATCCAAGCGCATATTATTTCGCACATCTTTGATCCCGAGTATAGGATTCAAAATTGTTTGATATAAAATATGGGTGTCCAATTGCTCTAAGGGATTTGCAAAATTACGATGTCTCTTACGTAGATAGAGCGAGTAAAATGCCCCATCTAGATACATAGAGAAGTGATGCTTTTTGCTCGGTTTATAGAGACTATCGCCGCGATTTTCTATTCGGAAATAACTATCCAGCGCGATCAAAAATTCTTCCTTGCTCAATCCATTGAGATCGGTGATCAGTCTGTTAAATTCGTATATGTGCAAATGCGACTCGGGGATGAGATAACTCAAAAAGTGCTCATAAGTAGACGCGGCATTCCAAGAAGCATCTTTACTGCGAGAGTCTGCCAGTAAGGCCGAGGAGGCCGATCTATGATGACCATCGGCGATATAAAGACTTTCCATGCCTTCAAAGGCTTGTTGTAAGGCTTTAATTTGTACAGGATCTGTAAGTGGCCACATGTATTGGGTATCCCTATAGGTAGTAGTAAATTCGTATTCGGCACGCGATTGCATGGTTTGCTCTAATATCGCCTTGATGGTGGCGTTATCGGGATAGGTGAGCAAGACTGCCTCGGCATTAAATCCGACGGTGTCCAAATAATCTCTAAATAACTCTTCTCTATGCTGTATGGTGGCCTCGTGCTTTTTGATAACATCATTCTGATAATCGGCAACGGCTGCAGCACCTATCAGTCCTACAAATTCGTTTTTTTCGCGATCCACAATTTTGTAAACATAAAAGGAGGCTGTATCGTCTTTGATAAAAACACCTTCCTCTTTAAATTCTAAATACCGATTCCTAACCAGGGTAAAACGCTCTTTACCTTTGATCTCCTGGTCATACTTATAGCCAGGGTTGACAATGTGAAGAAAGGAAAACGGATTGCGATCCATTCTAAAATTACGCCCTTCTTCTGTATAATGTTCGTAGGCGCGCGAGGCAACCAGTCCCACCTTATCACGGGTAGGGCGCACAGCTTTAAAAGGTGTAATTTTAGGCATAAGAGTACACTGGGATTTAGGCAAACATATCGGCTACCTGTTCGGCTTTTTTTGACTGAGCGTAATTGTAAAAACCTTCACCAGATTTTACACCCAGTTTCCCGGCTCTCACCATATTGACCAGTAGTGGGCAAGGCGCATACTTAGGGTTTTTATAGCCATTGTGCATAACTTCTAGTATAGAGTGACATACGTCTAGTCCAATAAAATCGGCCAGTTGTAAAGGCCCCATAGGATGTGCCATGCCTAGTTTCATCACAGTGTCTATTTCGGCTACACCAGCAACTCCGTTGTATAGCGTCTCGATGGCCTCGTTAATCATAGGCATCAATATGCGATTGGCTACAAAGCCCGGATAGTCATTTACAGCTACAGGAATTTTGCCCAAATCTTTTGACAAGTCCATTATAGTGTTGGTTGTCGCATCATTGGTATTATAGCCTCGAATGATTTCAACCAATTTCATAATAGGAACTGGATTCATAAAATGCATACCAATCACTAATTCAGGACGTTTGGTTACTGCGGCAATTTGCGTAATAGAAATGGATGATGTATTGGTTGCCAGTATGCAGTCATCGCCAGTAGCCGCATCGAGCTGCTTAAAAATTTTAAGCTTTAGGTCTACATTTTCGGTTGCGGCTTCAACCACTAGGCTGGCGTATTCTACACCCTCTTCCATATTGGTAAAGGTGGTGATATTGGCCAAGGTAGCTTCTTTTTCTTGCTGTGTGATACGCTCTTTGGCTAGCATGCGATCCAAATTTTTGGTAATCGTTGCCATACCTCTATCAAGCGATTCCTGAGAGATATCAATAAGGTGTACTTTGTATCCGCTTTGTGCAAATGTATGAGCGATACCGTTACCCATGGTTCCTGCTCCAATTACTGCCACATTTTTCATAATTAGTTTGTTTTTTATATGTGGGTCAAGACCTCAAATAGGTCTGCCGTTTATTAATTTTCTTTTCGTTTTAGGTCGTCCTGTTTTCTTAGAAATCTGCAATGATCATTTTGGCTACGCTCAAGGCATCGGTTCCGTCCTGTAGTGATACAATAGGCGTGGTGTTGTTTTTGATCGCTTTCGCGAAAGCGTTTAACTCATCAAGTATCGCATTATTTTCAGGCACAGATGGATTGTCAAAATAGATTTGTTTCTTGACCCCCTCTGCATTTTGAAGAATCATTGCAAAATCATCAGGCTGTTCTGGAGCGTCTTTCATTTTGACCACTTCTACCTTTTTTTCTAGGAAATCTACAGAGATATAGGCATCTCTTTGAAAGAAACGCGCCTTGCGCATATTTTTCATAGAAATCCTACTTGCTGTGAGATTAGCCACACAGCCATTTTCAAATTCGATCCGTGCATTGGCAATATCAGGGGTGTCAGAAATGACAGAGACTCCGCTGGCATTAATAGATTTGACCTCGCTTTTAACGACACTCAAAATAGCATCGATATCATGTATCATTAAATCCAGTACAACGGGTACGTCTGTTCCCCTTGGATTAAATTCGGCAAGGCGATGCGCCTCGATAAACATAGGCTGATCTATTTTGTCATGCACAGCCATAAATGCAGGGTTAAAACGCTCTACATGGCCTACCTGACCTAATACGCCATGCTCTTGGGCCAGGGCAATAAGTTGTTGGGCTTCTTCAACGGTGTTACTAATAGGCTTTTCTATAAACAGGTGCTTACCCGCTTTGATGACCTTTTGGGCGCTGTCAAAGTGAAAGGTCGTTGGGGTGACCACATCTACCATGTCGCAGGCATCTATAAGTGCCTGTTCGCTGTCAAAGACCTTGTATCCAAATTCTTCATGTATAGCTTGCCGTACTGTGACTGAGGCATCGTAAAAACCAACGAGCTCATAATGCTCTGATTGCTCTAATAGGCGTAAATGTATTTTCCCTAAGTGTCCTGCACCAAGTACTCCTGCTTTTAGCATCATCTTTATCTTTTACACAAAAATACTACTTCTCAAGAGAATATACTCAGCGGTAGCTCGCTACCTACAAGATCGATATCGAGACGGTCAAGGGGCTATATTTTTTTTGAAATGTCGATCAAAAAATTACTTCAAAAACGTACTTTTAACGCGATGAAAGATACTACGCGACATCAGGGCAAAAGACGCCAGCTTGTACAAACCATTGTGAGTAAGGGTATTAAAAATACAGCCGTCTTAGCGGCCATAGGTAAAATTCCTAGGCATTTATTTATGGATAGCAGTTTTGAAGATCATGCCTATCAAGACAAGGCCTTTCCCATTGCCGCAGATCAAACCATATCTCAGCCTTATACCGTGGCCTTTCAATCCGAGTTGCTCGATATTTCCAAAGGACAATCGGTACTCGAAATAGGCACAGGTAGCGGTTACCAAACTGCCGTCTTATGTGAGTTAGGCGCCAGGGTTTACTCGATAGAGCGACAACAAGAACTGTTTAAAAAAACCAAACTCTTTCTGTCAAAATTAGGCTACAGGCCAAAGTATTTGAGTTTTGGCGACGGTTACAAAGGATTGCCCAATTATGCTCCTTTTGATAGAATTATAGTTACCGCTGGGGCGCCATTTGTTCCTAAGCCACTTTTGGCTCAGCTCGCCATAGGAGGGAGGTTGGTCATACCGGTAGGTGAAGGTGTACAAATCATGACCTTATATGTGCGTAAAGATGCTACGACCTTTGAGAAAAAAGAGTTTGGCGATTTTAGATTTGTCCCTTTACTCGAAGACAAGAATTAGTGTGATTATTGACTACAGCCTACAAAATCAAGAATTGTCAAAAGCGGTAGAGACAGTCTTAATACGATAGTCATTCCCATTAAGAAATCATATCTTTGACCTTATGGAATTTTCATCAAAACTCTTAGAGAATGCGGTATATGAGATGGCGCAATTACCCGGTGTGGGCAAGCGCACTGCATTGAGGTTGGTCTTGCATTTGTTGCGACAACCCAGTGCTCAGACCGAGCATTTGAGCAACGCCCTGCTCGAGATGCGCACTGCGATAAAATTCTGCACAAAGTGTCATAATATTTCTGACGTGGCACTATGCGAGATCTGTGCCAATCCAAACAGAGATGAGACTGTAGTGTGTGTGGTAGAAGACGTGCGCGACGTTATGGCCATAGAAAATACCAGTCAGTATCGCGGGCTTTATCATGTTTTGGGCGGTAAGATAAGTCCATTGGACGGTATAGGACCTCAAGACCTCACCATTGCTTCTTTGCTCGATAAAGTTAAAAATGGGCTAGTCAAAGAGGTGATCTTTGCACTTAGTTCGACTATGGAGGGTGACACGACAAACTTTTATATGTACAGACAATTAGAGGGGTATCCTATTAAAATGTCTACTATAGCAAGAGGTATAGCGGTAGGTGACGAGTTAGAATATGCAGATGAGGTGACCTTAGGGCGAAGTATCTTGCATCGAATTCCATTTGAGTCTTCTTTAAAAAATCAATAAGGTTGAAGCTGTCTGTCGTCATTGTCAATTACAACGTGCGCTATTTTTTAGAGCTTTGTCTTAAAAGTGTACAAGCCGCACTCAACAATATACCGGCCGAAATTATCGTAGTTGATAATCAGTCTCCAGACGATAGTTGTGAAATGGTCAAAACCCTATTTCCTGAGGTAAAACTTATCGCCAATGCCGATAATGTAGGATTTGCCAAAGCCAATAATCAAGGCGTAGCTATCGCCAAGGGAGAATACGTCTGTATTCTAAACCCAGATACGGTCGTGGCCGAAGACACCTTTACAAAGATTCTCGCCTATGCCCATAAACGTCCTAAAGCGGGAGCTATTGGCTGTCGTATGATAGATGGGACGGGACGTTTTTTACCTGAATGTAAGCGCAATTTGCCAACCCCAAAAGTGGCTTTTCAAAAAATATTTGGCAGTGGTGATCGCTATTATGCCAGAGATATCAAAGCAGATCAAAGCGGTGAGGTGGCTATTTTGGTAGGTGCCTTTATGCTGATCAAGCGTTCCATCTATTTGGAAGTAGGAGGTTTTGATGAGCAGTACTTTATGTATGGCGAAGACATTGATCTATCCTACACCATTACCTTGGCGGGTTATAAAAATTACTATTTTGGAGAGACTACAATTATCCATTATAAAGGAGAGAGTACCGCTAGAGATGCTACCTACAGAAAACGATTTTATGGCGCTATGCAAATTTTTTACGCCAAGCACCTACAGCGCAATTGGGTAGAGAGTAGTCTGGTGCGACTTGGATTGTGGTATGCTACGCTTTCGCGAAAGCGTAAACCCAACACTCAAAAGGTTGCCATCTTGGAATATATCATTCATACTACAAATACGGCTACATATGACAGGCTTGCTGCCGTTTTAAAAGGCCCTGTTAAAAGAAGCCATCAAACAAAGCAAATCCAAAGCGGGCAACAACACATTCTGGATGCTAATAGTAATGGCTACGGTTATTGCATTGACCTAATATCACAAAATGCTAGGCGCAAGGCAACCTACAAGATAATTCCAAAAAAGACTACTTTTGCATTGGGAAGCGACCATAGCGATGGCCGCGGATCTATCATTCACTTTTAGTATAATTTTGATAAATTGTCAAAATTGGATCGTAAAAATGATTATTTTTGCAGTAGAACCAATAAAAACACCTTTAAACTAAGAATATGGCAAAGTTTGAACTTAAGCTTCCGAAAATGGGAGAGAGTGTGGCAGAAGCAACACTGACCTCGTGGCTCAAAGAAGTAGGAGATGCTATTGAAGCCGATGAGGCTGTCCTGGAAATTGCCACCGACAAGGTAGACAGTGAAGTGCCAAGTGAAGTTGACGGCGTTTTGGTTGAGAAGTTATTTGAGGTTGATGATGTCGTACAAGTAGGACAAACTATTGCCATTATCGAGACTGAAGGAGGTGATGCAAACGATAGTAGTCAGGACCAAAATAGTACAAATGAGACTACTCAAGAACAAGCGCCAGCGGCAGTGAAAGAGGTTGCTCAAAGAGTCACTGCGGCCAAAGAATCAACTACTTCCGCCACACTAAGTAGCTCAGAAGGACGTTTTTATTCGCCTTTGGTAAAGAATATGGCCAGAGCAGAGGGTATTTCTCAAGAAGAATTGGATCAAATACCTGGTAGCGGGAAAGAGGGGCGTGTGACCAAAAATGATATGTTGACTTATCTCGAGCAACGCTCTAATACAGCTACTGCTACCTCAGAGCAACCAGCTTCTCAAAATACTGCTAGTAAACCAGCGGCCACCACATCTGGAAAAACTGTTGCGGCTAAGCCTGCTGCAGCACCAGTGAGTGTTAATGGAGAGGATGAGGTTATAGAAATGACCCGTATGGGCAAATTGATTGCTCATCATATGGTAGCATCTGTACAAACCAGTGCTCATGTACAGTCTTTTATAGAAGCCGACGTAACCAATATCTGGAACTGGCGTAAGAAGGTAAAAAGCGCCTTTGAACAAAGAGAGGGTGAAAAGTTGACCTTTACACCTATTTTTATGGAAGCTGTAGCCAAGGCACTTCGCGACTTTCCGATGATGAATATATCTATGGATGGAGATCGAATTATAAAAAGAAAGCAGGTAAACTTAGGTATGGCAGCGGCTTTACCCGATGGTAATCTCATCGTGCCAGTAATCAAAAATGCCGATCAGTTAAATCTTGTTGGTATGACCAAGGCGGTCAATGATTTGGCCAATAGAGCTCGAGGAGGACAATTAAAACCAGACGATACCGCGGGTGGGACTTATACCGTAACTAATGTTGGGACCTTTGGTAGCATCATGGGTACGCCTATTATTAATCAGCCGCAGGTTGGAATACTTGCCCTTGGAGCTATCCGTAAAGTGCCTGCTGTGATCGAAACACCTGATGGTGATTTTATCGGAATACGCATGAAGATGTTCTTATCTCATTCTTACGATCACAGAGTCGTAAATGGCGCTTTGGGAGGCCAATTTGTAAAACGTGTTGCCGAGTATTTGGAAGACTGGGATATGGATCGCGCTATCTAATACCTCGTCTATATTGATAAAAAAAACCGGCCTTGGTCGGTTTTTTTTATGCAAAATGTAAACCTTGAATAAAACTTTCTAACAGCTGTATGCCAGGATGATGCAGCGCTGTGCAGGGTTTGGTAAAAAATTGATCGCGATCTAATTCTTGATATCCAGTGATTTTTACAAATTGGTCGGTACTCAAACGATGATAGGCCATTTTCCAATCGGCATAATAGCGTTTGTCAGAATAGCCAGTACTGAGTTCAATGATTTTGGTATGGCGAGAATCGTTTAAGATGCTTCGATAAACCTTCTCAACATAGTGTTCTGGCCCTTCAAGAAATTGTGTAAACACCCCTTGAAAGAAAATAAGCAGTCCCGTTATTTCATGCTTAGTGTTTTTGGCTCTACTATGGAGAAGGAGTTCTTGTATCGATTCTTCAGAGAGCGAGTGTGTTTGTTCACTAACATATGATACATATTTATACATGCTATAGTGTTGTTTATGTGAAAGTTACATAAAAATTAAAGGTTCAATAGACCATTAGAGTTAAAAAGTTGCTCTAACACCCTTTGTTTTATCTTGACAGCTTGTTTTCTAGAGAAAATTAAGATTTTAGGGTTTTTGAAATTGAAGAAGCCACTGCGGCTATATTGATCCTAACCTGTGAGATCAGAAGTCGATCTAATAATGGAATTATTACCAAAATTTAA
>CAZJWI010000248.1:0-4535 GCA_964549485.1 uncultured Flavobacteriaceae bacterium | reverse complement strand
CTCCCCAGCTATAGCCAGCATTCTCTACTGCAGTTTTTATAGAATCCAAGGCATCTTCTGTACCTTCTAAAGTGGGTGCAAATCCTCCTTCATCTCCTACCGCTGTGCTCAAACCACGATCGTGTAGCACCTTTTTAAGGTGATGAAAAATTTCGGTGCCCATTTTCATGGCGTGCGTAAAGGTTTCAGCTTTGACTGGCATCACCATAAACTCTTGAAAGGCAATGGGAGCATCGCTATGTGAACCGCCATTTATGATGTTCATCATAGGAACTGGAAGTGTATTGGCACTTACACCTCCTATATAACGATATAGCGGAAGTTGTAATTCGGCAGCGGCAGCTTTGGCGCAAGCCAAAGACACACCCAAAATAGCATTGGCACCTAGCTTTGACTTATTAGGCGTTCCATCTAGATCAATCATCAATTGATCGATATAATTTTGTTCTAAGACCGAGATTCCGAGTAATTCTTGAGCAATGACACTATTGACATTATCGACCGCTTTAGCAACGCCTTTCCCCATATAGTCTTCGCCGCCGTCTCGCAACTCTACAGCTTCATGTTCTCCGGTAGAAGCTCCTGAAGGAACAGCGGCTCTACCCATTATACCGTTTTCGGTAATTACGTCTACCTCTACTGTAGGATTACCTCTAGAATCTAGTATTTGTCTTGCGTGAATGTCAATTATCATGCTCATGAGAATGTTGTTTTAGTATATGTAAAGATACTACTTGTGAACTTTTCTTCCTTGTCAAATTTGGGATAGTACCGATAACGTTTGCGAGCCATAATCCAGATAATCCGATTAGCTAGCGCTGCGCTTTAAAAAAGAAGCCCCCTAAATCATAAAGAACAGGGGGCTTTGAATTAGGCGGTTACCTTTTTGATGTTGTCTATAAATTGATCAAACAAATAAGTGGCATCATTAGGTCCAGGGCTCGCTTCTGGGTGATACTGCACAGAGAAACAATTCTTACCTTTTATCTTAATACCCATAACTGTATCGTCATTTAGGTGTGTGTGGGTAATTTCAATCTCCTCATGTGCTTCGGTTTCCTCTCTATTGATCGCGAAACCATGGTTTTGTGAGGTAATTTCTCCTTTACCTGTTACAAGATTTTTGACAGGGTGATTGATACCCCTATGCCCGTTGTGCATTTTGTATGTAGAAATACCTTTGGCAAGCGCAATGATTTGGTGCCCAAGACAAATACCAAACAAAGGCTCATCTGCCTCCATGACATCCTTGGCTACTTGTATAGCGTTTTCTAAAGGCTCAGGATCTCCGGGACCATTAGACAAGAAATAGCCATCAGGATTCCACTGGGCCATTTCGGCATAAGATGTATCATAAGGAAAAACTTTTATGTAAGCACCTCTCTTGGCCAAATTACGAAGGATATTACGCTTAATACCAATATCCAGTGCAGCAATTTTTACGTCGGCAGATTCATCACCAAAATAATACGGCTCTTTGGTTGACACTTTAGAGGCCAATTCCAAGCCCGTCATATCCGGCACCTCTGCTAGTTGTTTCTTCAACCCATCAATATTATCTACATCTGTTGAAATAACGGCATTCATCGCTCCGTGATCTCGAATATAAGCTACCAAGGCTCTGGTATCTACATCAGAAATAGCAAATAATTTGTGGCGTTCTAAAAATGAGGCTAAAGACTCTTCAGCATCTTGTCTAGAATAGGTATAGCTAAAATTGCGGCAAATAAGTCCAGCAATCTTAACACCATCAGATTCGGTTTCTGCATCGGTGGCTCCATAATTTCCGATATGGGCATTGGTAGTTACCATTAACTGGCCAAAGTAAGATGGATCAGTAAAAATTTCTTGATAACCCGTCATCCCCGTGTTAAAACAAACTTCCCCAAAAGAAGTTCCTTCTTGATCTCCAACAGCTTTCCCGTAGAAAATGGTGCCATCGGCTAGAAGTATAAGAGCAGGGCGTTTGGTTTGATAGTTCATAAGTGCTGATTCCTTTTGTGTGATTATTAAAAAGCCGAAAAATCTACGGCAAAAATACTTTAAAATATGTCAAAAAAAAAGGAGCAATAATGCTCCTTTTTATAATCGGTTACAGTGTCTCGTAATACCTTGCTATTTTTTGCAAATCGGCTTCTTTTTTAAAACTCAATCTGTTCTTCTTGGCAAATGCTTCTAATTCGTCAGCCTTTTTGCCAGCCAGACGCAATACACTCGATTTTTTTAGCTTGATCTTTTTAAAAGAACGTCCCTTTTTCATGTAGTAGTTATCACGCATGATATACTTATCATTAGTTTGTACTAACATTGGATTAGGATTTCCTTCTTTAATGTCCAAGACATAATCTTTGTAAATCGCAAAGTCATCAGTCTCTGCAATAACCTCAAAAACACGATACCCACCTTCTACGGGAGAATATTCGTTTTTAAAGCTTCTATTATTAATTACGATACGGTCAATATTCGTATAATCGAAAGTAAAGACAGAATCACCGTTAATACGAGCTTCTATTGCATTGGTTTTAGCATTAAAGTTTACATTGCGCACTTTAAATCGCTTGTCTTCTGAAGTCTCAATAATCGCGTTATTACGCCAATTATCAAAAACGTAAACAGAACCTTCTATACCTCTAGGAGGATTATAGATAACACCGTTACCTCCACTAAATCCAGCGCCCTGAGCCGCAACAGTTTCTAGTGCATTATTGGTTGGAGTGACAGCCGTCTGAGTCTGAGCACCTACTAAGGTCGCTACACTCAATGCCGCTAATAAAAAGATCTTTTTCATATGTGTGTTCTTATATTTTTATAATCAGAATGACAATTACCCTGCCAAACTATTTTTCGAAAGTAAAAATAAAAAAAGGGACCTACCTTTCAGTAAATCCCGATACTATTTAACCTTTTTCTAACAAGGTGTTACTCTTCCTCATTAGTTGCTACTGGTGCAACCGGAGCTTCAGACTTTTTAGATCTTCCACGACGTGTCGACTTTTTCTTAGCTGGCTTTCCTGCGTTGTAAATCTCGTTGTAATCTACAAGTTCGATCATAGCCATATCAGCGTTATCACCTAATCGGTTACCCAATTTGATGATACGTGTATATCCTCCTGGACGATCACCTACCTTAGCCGCAACATCTCTAAAAAGAGTTGTTACTGCATCTTTTTGGCGAAGCTTAGCAAAAACCAAACGTCTGTTGTGCGTTGTATCTTCCTTTGACTTTGTAATCATTGGTTCTACAAACTGCTTTAAGGCTTTGGCCTTAGCAACTGTGGTATTGATTCTTTTATGTTCAATAAGGGAACAAGCCATATTGGCCAACATTGACTTTCTATGTGCTGTCTTTCTCCCTAAGTGATTAAATTTCTTTCCGTGTCTCATGACATTTGTGTTTTACCATCATCTTGCTCAATCCGCCTCGTGCAGAGAGCAAATTATGATGTGTTTTAATGGGTTATGCTACGCTTTCGCGAAAGCGTACTAGTCTTTATCTAATTTGTACTTTGCGAGATCCATCCCGAAGTTTAGACCTTTTACATTGACGAGCTCTTCCAACTCGGTAAGTGACTTTTTACCGAAGTTTCTAAATTTCATCAAATCATTCTTGTTATACGAAACAAGATCTCCTAAAGTTTCTACCTCGGCTGCTTTTAAACAGTTTAAAGCACGTACCGAAAGATCCATATCGATCAGTTTGGTCTTTAACAGTTGACGCATGTGAAGTGATTCTTCATCATAGGTTTCTGTCTGTGCAATTTCATCGGCCTCTAAAGTGATGCGCTCGTCAGAGAACAACATAAAGTGGTGAATCAAAGTCTTGGCAGCTTCAGTAAGGGCATCCTTAGGGTGAATTGAACCATCGGTGCTGATTTCAAAAACCAATTTTTCATAATCAGTTTTTTGCTCAACACGGTAGTTCTCAATACTGTATTTTACGTTTCTTATAGGCGTGTAAATAGAATCCGTAAAGATAGTACCTAAGGGTGCATTAGACTTTTTATTTTCTTCTGCAGGTACATAACCTCTTCCTTTTTCTATAGTGATCTCCATATTCAAATTCACCTTCTTATCCATATTAGCCACCACTAAGTCGGGGTTTAATACCTGGAATCCAGAAATGAATTTTTGAAAATCTCCAGCAGTCAATTGTTCGATGCCAGAAAGAGAAATCGTCACTGTCTCGTTGTCGATTTCTTCGATCTGTCTCTTGAAACGGATCTGCTTTAAGTTAAGGATGATTTCTGTTACATCTTCAACTACACCAGCCATTGTAGAAAACTCGTGATCCACACCTTCTATACGTACTGATGTAATTGCGAAACCTTCTAATGACGAAAGTAATACTCGTCTTAAGGCGTTACCAACAGTTAACCCGTAACCAGGTTCTAAAGGTCTGAATTCGAATTTGCCTTCAAAATCAGTAGAGTCAATCATAATGACTTTATCCGGCTTCTGGAAATTTAATATTGCCATATCGTGTTTTCTAGCTTTGGTTAATATTATTTAGAGTATAATTCGACGATGAACTGCTC
>CAZJWI010000247.1:0-3318 GCA_964549485.1 uncultured Flavobacteriaceae bacterium | reverse complement strand
ATTCTAGCCATAACTATTAACCTTGTCTTTGTTTAAACCTAGGGTTCTTTTTGTTAATTACGTATAATCTGCCCTTGCGACGAACAATCTTGCAATCGGCACTTCTTTTCTTAATTGACGCTCTTACTTTCATATCAAGCTTTTTAACTTTTAGTATCTATAAGTTATGCGAGCCTTCGTTAAATCGTAAGGACTCATTTCTAATTTGACTTTATCACCAGGTAACAACTTAATGTAATGCATACGCATCTTTCCTGAGATATGTGCAGTCACTACGTGACCATTTTCTAACTCCACTCTAAACATTGCATTAGACAATGCTTCAATTATGGATCCATCTTGCTCTATTGCTGGTTGCTTTGCCATTATGCTACAGCTTTACGGTTTTTACCTGATTTCATTAGACCATCATAGTGTCTATTTAACAAGTAAGAATTTACCTGTTGCATTGTATCAATAGCCACCCCTACCATAATTAGTAGTGATGTACCTCCATAGAACAATGCCCATCCTTGTGTCATTCCTAAAACATTGTAAGCAATAGCAGGGAACACCGCTATCATTGCAAGAAATACAGATCCAGGTAAGGTTATCTGAGACATAATTCTGTCCAGATATTCAGCCGTTTCAGTACCAGGTCTAATCCCTGCAATAAAACCACCACTACGCTTAAGGTCATCTGCCATTTTATTGGTAGGAACCGTAATTGCAGTGTAGAAATAGGTAAACACAATAATTAATAGTGCAAATACAATGTTGTACCATAATCCGAACATAGAATTACCTCCGAAATTATTAACCAACCATGTACCCACACCAGTATCTTTAAGCATATCGGTACCTCCAATTAATCCTGGGACAAACATTATCGCTTGCGCGAAAATGATTGGCATTACCCCAGAAGCATTTAACTTCAAAGGAATGTATTGACGATTACCAAATACGTTTTTCTCATATCCTCCAGATGCTGTTCTTCTCGCATAAGACACTTGAATTTGGCGTACAGCCATCACAAGTAAAATACTTAAGAGAATAATCACAAACCAGATTACGATTTCGATTAAAATAAGGATCAAACCTCCATTAGACTCGGTTACACGAGCCGTCCACTCTTGTAAGAATGACGTTGGTAAGGTTGCGATGATCCCAACCATAATCAATAATGAAATTCCGTTTCCAATACCTTTATCAGTAATTTTCTCACCTAACCACATGGCAAATACACACCCAGTTACTAGAATCAATACAGACGAGATATAAAAAGCAGGTGTTAGCCCTAATACAAAGGCATCAGTACCTCCCATCAATGAAGGTAAGGCTGCCAGGTAACTTGGCGCTTGTAACAAACAAATACCGATGGTTAACCAACGTGTAATCTGATTGAGTTTACGACGCCCACTCTCTCCTTCTTTCTGTAATTTCTGAAGGTATGGTATAGCAATTCCCATTAACTGCACTACAATAGAGGCAGATATATATGGCATAATTCCTAAGGCAAACACAGAGGCGTTAGAAAAAGCACCTCCTGTAAAGGCCGACAGTAAGCCTAAAAGACCCCCGTCAGTACTATCTCTTAAACCAGCCAATTGTGATGCATCAATACCAGGTAGTACTACCTGTGCACCAAAACGGTAAACTAAAAGAAGTGTGAGCGTAAGAATAATTCTATTCTTTAGCTCATCAATCTTCCAAATATTACTAATAGTATCTAAAAATTTCATGCTTGAATGATATTATAAAGTTACAGCTTCACCTCCAGCAGCTTCGATCGCTTTCTTGGCAGTGGCTGTAAATTTATGAGCAGAGACTTTAATCTTTGCTTTTAATTCACCACGACCTAATATTTTTACTAGATCATTTTTGCCAACCAAACGATTTTCAATCAATGCGTCAAGAGTAACCTCATTTTCAAGTCTTCCAGCATCAACATATTCTTGAAGTGTATCTAAATTTACACCAGCATATTCCTTGCGGTTAACGTTGGTAAATCCAAACTTAGGTACGCGACGTTGAAGAGGCATTTGACCACCTTCAAATCCGATTTTCTTAGAATATCCAGAACGTGACTTTTGTCCTTTATGACCACGGCCAGCAGTTCCTCCGTTTCCGGTTGCTTCACCGCGTCCTTTGCGACCATCGTTCTTTTTAACAGCACCTTTTGCAGGTCTTAAGTTATTTAAGTTCATCTTTCTAATTGTTTAAGCTTCTTCTACAGAAACTAAATGACTTACTTTACGAATCATCCCAAGGATGTTAGGCGTATTTTCATGCTCTTTTACTTGGCCTATTTTTCTTAGTCCTAGAGCCTCAAGGGTTCTCTTCTGGTTTTGAGTACGATTGATCGCGCTCTTTACCTTTGTTACTTTAATCTTTGCCATTTTTCCTTGATTTATCCTTTGAATAATTTATTTAAAGAAATACCTCTTTGCTTAGCTACTTGCTCTGCACTTCGTAAACGAAGCAAAGCATCAAAGGTAGCCTTCACAACGTTGTGAGGGTTAGAAGATCCCTGATTCTTTGAAAGTACATCGTGTACTCCAACTGATTCAAGTACTGCACGAATAGCACCACCAGCAATTACTCCGGTACCCGCTGCGGCAGGCAACAATAATACTCGAGCTCCTCCGTATTTTCCTTTTTGCTCATGAGGAATAGTTCCTTTGGTCAATGGAATACGCACTAAATTTTTCTTAGCATCCTCAACAGCCTTAGCAATTGCTGAAGCTACTTCTTTAGATTTACCAAGACCTTGTCCTACTACTCCATTCTCATCACCTACAACCACGATCGCAGAAAATCCAAAGGCTCTACCTCCTTTTGTTACTTTAGTAACACGTTGAACACCTACTAAACGATCTTTTAAATCAAGACCACTAGGCTTTACCAACTCTACATTTTTATAATTCTGATACATAATTTCTTAGAATTTAAGACCGCCTTCTCTTGCGCCTTCTGCTAGTTGTTTAACTCTTCCGTGATACAAGTATCCTCCTCTGTCAAAAACGACAGCTTCAACACCTGCTTTTGTTGCTTTCTCTGCGACAGCTTTTCCTACTAATTTAGCAGTCTCACCTTTGCTTGTTTTAGCAGCAGCGATATCCTTGTCACGAGAAGATGCTGCTGTAATCGTGTTGCCAGAGGCATCGTCGATTAACTGAGCATAAATCTCTTTATTACTTCTAAATACACAGAGTCTTGGGCGCTCTGCAGTTCCAGAAATAGTCTTACGAATTCGCAAATGAATTCTATTTCTTTTTTCACTTTTTGATAATGCCATAACGCTATGTATTATGCAGATTTACCTGCTTTTCTTCTAAT
>CAZJWI010000246.1:0-22271 GCA_964549485.1 uncultured Flavobacteriaceae bacterium | reverse complement strand
TCTGGTAGACCAAAAATAGTGAGCAGCCAGGAGGTGTGATTGGGATTGACTATTTACTTTTTTAAATTATATAACAACATTATAGTTCCGTTCAACCTTCTTTCTTTTTTGCATTGCCCAAAAAAGAAACAAAAAATCTAGTCTTAACCTCTATCATCACCCATGACGCTATGAGCTCCTAAACAAAATAAACTCGCGCGCTTTTGATCACATAGATCCAAATAGCTTCCTGCTAAGCGCACTCGAACAGTATTTTGTTCTTAACGGCGCTCCCAGCTATGGGTCCCGATGATAGAGCTAAGGACGGTTTGAAGAAAAGTTTAGCTCAGTTCATGGTTTTTTTAAATATCATAATCTTTTTTCAATTGAATAAATGCTGGAATGGTGTTCATAACGGGCTTAATTAGGAGTAGCCATTTTAATGTCTCTAGCCTTAGTTTTGCCCTGTTTTTTCTCTCCACAATTTAATTATATCAGTTAAGTGTGAATAAATTACAATCGGTACTACAGTTGCTGGTAATAAAATGAAAGGGAAATAATTTGGTGCTTTGGTTGGCTGCTCAAATCCAAACATTTGAATTGGTAATTCGCTTGATAAAATTCCATTCGTAAATACAAACAGAATAAGGAATAGACCGATAGTATTCCAAATAAACAAAGTATTGCGTCCGATAACATTTCTTAACAATAATATTCCAATTATAGGTGCTGAAATTCCTGCGAGAATATCAAAATTCCGACCTTCGTATGTCATCAGTTCAGGCATCATATTGTTCAGATATAAGTATAACAGAACAATTTCGACTGGTAATCTAACCGTGTGTATGAAAGTACTCCATATTACATTTTTATTCTCAATTATCCAATTCAAAGGTTTCTTTGTTAATCCGTAAGCCAGAGTTACAAATACTGGGATTAATACGATTAAAAATCTTGGTGGGATTAAATCAGTTTTTTCATAAAACCCTGTAAATGCCAAAATTGATTGAAATAAACTCCAAATAATTATAGAAAAGGTCAATTTTTTCGGTTTCCCATTTGCGTAATGAAAAATTACTATTGCTACAATTACAGTTAACAAGAACAACCAATTTAACCAATCAGGTAAGTTTTCAATCATAGTACATCGATTTGTTCAAATAGCGTAATACATATTCTTATTAAAGCTTAATATACATTTATTACTTAGGAACTAAAAGTTACATCAAATTCAATCGCTTTTTAAAATTTGTGAATATCTGGTAAACTTCTATTTCTTATATTTCTGTTCAACCTTCTTTCTTTTTTGCATTGCCCTAAAAAAGGGGTGAACGGCAATTTTTGGTCTGGTAGACCAAAAATAGTGAGCAGCCAGGAGGTGCGATGGGGTTGACTATTTGATTAGTCAAATAATATAATGACAACCATATCATTTTATTCAACTTGTTCTTTTTTGCATTGATCAAAAACAGGGGCGAACGGTGATTTTTGGTCTGGTAGACCAAAAATAGAGAGCAGCCAGGTGGTGCGATGGGAAAACGCTAGCCTGGAACCCACTCCATCACCCATTACGCTTTGCTGTGCTAAACAAAATAAACTCGCATCAACATTGTTCTAGATACTTTATTGCTACTATGCTCAAACAGTATTTTGTTTTAACGCCCAGCTAAGCTATGGGTCCCGATGTCGAGGGTAAAAACGTCTTTAAAATTTGCAATAATATAAAATGTATTTTGTGAATATTTCTATCCCACAAAAAAACCTCAACGATATTCGTTGAGGTTTTCTAGTACCGAAGGTGGGAATCGAACCCACACTCCAAAGGAACGCGAGTTTGAGTCGCGCGCGTCTACCAATTCCGCCACTTCGGCCTTTGTAGGCTGCAAAATTAAATAATATTTTTATATCCCACCTAATAAACGGGATAATTTATGCGTCAAACACAATTTAATTGTTATTTTTGCACCTCCTTTTTAGGAAGGAACTTTGTATCAACGATATAACACCAAAAAAAGATGCCACAATCGGTACCGCAACCCAAGTTATTTGCCTGCTCTCAGAGCAGAGATCTTGCCGAAAAAATTGCGAAAGCCTACGGTCAGGATTTAGGAAATGTAATTACCTCTACCTATTCTGATGGTGAGTTTCAACCTTCTTTTGAAGAATCGGTACGTGGGTCTCGGGTGTTTTTGATTGGGAGTACCATGCCTTCTTCAGATAATTTGATGGAGATGTTATTGATGCTAGACGCGGCCAAGAGAGCTTCGGCTAGACACATAACAGCGGTTATTCCTTATTTTGGGTGGGCACGTCAGGATCGTAAAGACAAACCTAGAGTACCTATCGCGGCCAAGATGGTGGCCAGTATTCTAGAAACCGCAGGAGCCACACGTATTATTACTATGGATCTGCATGCCGATCAAATCCAGGGCTTTTTTGAGCGCCCGGTAGATCACTTGTTTGCCTCTACGCTGTTTTTGCCGCACTTAAAATCGTTGAATTTAGACAACCTCACTATGGCTTCTCCAGATATGGGAGGAAGTAAGAGAGCTTATGCCTATAGCAAAGCCTTAGAAAGTGAAGTAGTGATCTGTTATAAGCAGCGCGCCAAGGCCAATGTGATTTCGCATATGGAACTCATAGGCGAGGTAGAAGGACGTCATGTGGTATTGGCCGATGATATGGTAGATACGGCAGGAACCCTTACCAAAGCGGCAGATTTGATGATGGAGAAAGGAGCACTTAGTGTACGCGCTATTTGTACCCACGCTATTTTAAGTGGGAATGCATATGAGCGTTTAGAAAATTCTAAGTTAGAAGAGCTCATTGTGACCGATTCTATTCCGCTCAAAAAGGAGAGTAAAAAAATTAAGGTAGTGTCTTGTGCACCGCTTTTTGCAGATGTGATGCATCGTGTTAATTCTAACACCAGTATTGCCTCTAAGTTTATCATGTAAATAGTTAACATTTAATATATTTCAAATGAAGTCAATTTCGATCAATGGATCTAAAAGAGAAAGCGTGGGCAAGAAAGCTACTAAGGCCTTACGTAATGCTGGACAGGTACCTTGCGTAGTATACGGAGGGGAAACACCACTGCATTTTAGCGCACCAGAGTTAGCGTTTAAAGATTTGGTGTACACCGCCAATGCGCATACTGTGGAAATTGATTTGGGTGGAGAAACCATTAAAGCGATTCTACAAGACATCCAATTTCACCCGGTAACCGATCGTATTTTACACATCGATTTTTATCAGATTTTTGATGATAAAGAAGTGATGATGGAGATTCCAGTTCACTTTACAGGAACCTCTCGTGGGGTGCTTAATGGAGGTGTTTTGCGTAAGACCAACCGTAAATTACGTATCAAAGCCTTACCGGCAAATCTTCCTGATTTCTTGGAGGCCGATATTACCGACCTTAAAATTGGTAACAAATTGTACGTTGCTGCTTTGGCTAATGACGATTACACCATTATGCATCCAGAAAATACGGTAGTATGTCAAGTGAGAACTTCACGTAATGCTGTAGAAGACGATGAAGAAGATGATGACGCAGATGTGCCAGCAACCGAAACAGACGACGTTGCTGCGGTAAAAGAAGAATAGATTTCTCGCACAATAAACACAAAAAGCATCTCGATTTTCGGGATGCTTTTTTTATTTTTATACCAGCGGCATAGCGATATAGCTTATCATGCGGTAGCATATACCAGCGTCGCTCCAAATACACAAATCTATGCTTGGTTTTTTTCGTCGTTTGTTTTCATCCAGCCACGAAGACACCATTGTTGAAGATCCTATGAAAAAATTTCTAATCGTTGGCTTGGGTAATATTGGTCCCAAATACGAGAATACCCGTCATAATATTGGTTTTAAGGTGGTAGACGCTTTCGCGAAAGCGCAAGATGCCAGCTTTGAAACCGCTAAGTTGGGCGATATTGCAAAAACCAAAGTCAAAGGCAAAACCGTTATACTGCTCAAACCCAATACCTATATGAATCTGAGCGGTAAGGCGGTGCGATACTGGTTACAACAAGAAAAAATACCCTTAGAAAACCTATTGGTGATTACCGATGATCTCAATCTGGAATTTGGCACTATTCGGGTCAAGACCAAAGGAAGTGATGGCGGTCACAATGGGCTCAAAGACATACAAGCCCAATTACAAACCACCAAGTACAATCGTTTTCGCTTCGGGATAAGCGATCAGTTTTCTAAAGGACGTCAGGTAGATTATGTACTGGGAGAATGGGATACGAAAGAAGAGGCGGCCCTACCAGAACGCTTAGATAAAAGTAGTGAAGTGATCACCTCTTTTGTACAGGCTGGCATAACCAATACCATGAATAATTATAACGGCAAATAAGGTGATTACACACAAAGGCGCACAACATTTTAAAGCCAGCAAAGGGACTGTAGTTACTATAGGAACCTTTGATGGGGTACACCTGGGGCATCAGCAAATTATAAAGCGCTTATCTCAAAGTGCACAGGCCAATAATTGGGAGTCTGTGGTGTTGACCTTTTTTCCGCATCCTCGCATGGTCTTACAAAAAGACTCGGATATTAAGCTGATAAACACCATTTCAGAGCGGGCTTCTCTCCTGGACCAATTGGGCTTAGACCACTTAGTGATTCATCCTTTTACGATAGAATTTTCGCGTATGCGAGCCGAGGATTTTGTAGAAAACATCTTAGTTAAGGCCTTACAAGCCAAAAAAGTAATTATTGGATATGATCACCGCTTTGGACGCAATCGTAATGCCGATATAGAGGATCTCAAAAATTACGGGGAGCAATTTGGCTTTGAAGTTGAAGAGATATCCAAACAGCAATTAGAAGATGTAGCCATAAGCTCTACCAAAATTAGAAATGCATTACTCCAGGGTGATATTGCCACGGCCAATGATTACTTAGGCCGCCCTATAACCTTACAAGGCGAGGTAGTTGCGGGTAAGAAAATAGGTAAAACTATAGGCTACCCTACCGCCAATCTTGCTATTGCCGAAACCTATAAACTGATTCCGGCCCAGGGAGTCTATGTTGTCCAATCGTATATTGATGACCAATTGGTCTACGGTATGATGAATATCGGGACCAATCCTACTGTGGGAGGTAGCCAGCAAACGATAGAAACTTATTTCTTTGATCTTGAAATGGATCTTTATGGGTGCCAGCTCCAGATTGAAATACTCACACGCATACGTCAGGAAAAACACTTTGACTCTGTAGAAGCACTTATTGCTGCGATGAAAGATGATGAGGCCTTTTCCAGAAACTATATCCAAAATTTGAGCTAAGCCATGAAATCGCTAGATCGCATTTTATTTACCCATATTGATAATAGTGCGCTGGTGGTATTTCGTGTTATTTTTGGATTGCTTATTACCGCCGAGGCCTGGGGTGCCATTGCTACCGGATGGGTGCGTAAGACCTTTGTTGAGCCACAATTTACTTTTAATTTTATAGGGTTTGACTTTTTGCAGAGCTTTCCTGGCACTGGGGTACAGATGTACGCCTATTTTGCAATTATGGGTGTTTTTGGGCTAGGTGTGATGCTGGGGTACAAATACCGCTGGAGCATTTTGGGCTATGGAATCATGTGGTCTGGGGTGTATCTTATGCAAAAATCATCGTATAACAATCACTATTACTTGTTGATGTTGCTCTGTGGAGTGATGGCTTTATATCCAGCCCATCATCGTTTGTCTATAGATGCCTATAAAAACCCTTCGCATTATAGAAACAGCATGCCCCGATGGGTGGTACTGCTTATCATTGCTCAATTGTGGATTGTTTATACCTATGCGTCTTTGGCCAAACTCTACCCCGACTGGCTGGATGCTACCGTCCCTCAACTACTCATGAGAGGCAGGGCTTATTATTGGGGTGTAGGCGATCTGCTTCAGGAGCGTTGGGTGCATTATACCATTTCATATGTAGGTATTATTTTTGATGGGCTTATTATCCCCATGTTGCTTTGGAAAAAGACCAGAAAATGGGCCTTTATTGTCTCTATCTTTTTTCATCTGTTTAACTCCATCATTTTCCAAATTGGGATTTTCCCTTATATGTCCCTGGCCTTTACGCTCTTCTTTTTTGAGCCCAAAACTGTACATAAGATTTTTCTCTCGCGTTGGAAACCTTTTTACGACAAAGCTGAGGTAATTGTACCCAAGTACAAGTCACTAGCCATAGCGGTTGTGAGTACGTATCTGATTGTTCAAATTGCTTTGCCACTTAGACATTGGGCCCTTCCCGATGATGTGTTATGGACCGAAGAAGGTCACCGTCTTAGCTGGCGTATGATGCTGCGTTCCAAAAGCGGTAGCCTGCTTATGTTTACCCAAGACAAGTCAACGGGGAAGCGCCAAATCGTGGTGCTTTCTGACTATCTCACCACCAAGCAGTTGCGCAATATCAGAACCAAACCCGATATGATGTGGCAGTTTGCCCAACGTCTTAAACGTGAATATGCCGCCAAGGGTCAGGATATTGCTGTTTATGCCAAAGCCCGCGTGAGGGTTAACGGTCGTAAGTTGCACTTGCTTACCGATGAGAACATCGATTTAACCACTGTGCCTTGGCATTATTTTGGGCATTCTCCCTGGTTATTGGACAGTGGCGATTATCTCGACACACCACCCCAATTAGATTAAGCCTTCAAAGGTTTACTTTTTTCTATCATCTTTGGCCTTAGATATGTCAATTTCCTAAGACATTCCCTAAATTTGCCATCTTAAAACCCGATTAGCATGTTAGAAGTTGCCAAAATACGTGAGCATAAGGACGCTTTCGCGAAAGCGCTTAGCAAAAGAAACATTGATGCCGCAAGCTTATTAGAACAGGTTCTCAAAGCCGATGAGAATCGCAGAAGCTCTCAAGCGCAGCTCGATCAAGTCCTGGCAGACTCTAATGCTTTTTCAAAAGAAATCGGGATGTTGTTTAAAAGCGGAGAGGTTGCTCAGGCCAACGCGCTTAAAGAAAAAACAGCAGGGCTAAAAGAGCAGGCCAAAGCCTTGCAAGAGCAGCTTCATACGGCAAGTGAAGACCTACAACAACTCCTGTATACCTTACCCAATATTCCACATGATAGTGTGCCAGAAGGCAACTCTGATGAAGACAATGAGGAGGTATTTAGAAAAGGAGCAATCCCAACACTACATGAAGGAGCTCAGCCACATTGGGAACTTGCCAAAAAATACGATATCATCGATTTTGAGGTAGGGACCAAAGTGACAGGGGCAGGTTTTCCAGTTTATAAAGGCAAAGGCGCTCGTTTGCAACGCGCTTTAATTAGTTACTTCTTAGACAAGAATACGGCAGCTGGCTATACCGAATATCAAGTGCCACATCTGGTTAATGAAGCCTCAGGTTTTGGCACGGGTCAATTGCCAGACAAAGAAGGGCAAATGTACCACGTCACCGCAGACGATTTATATCTGATCCCTACAGCCGAGGTGCCTGTCACCAATATGTTTAGAGGCGACCTGGTTGAGGCGGCCGCTTTACCTATATTATGCACGGGATATACCCCTTGTTTTAGGAGAGAAGCTGGATCGTATGGTGCACATGTGCGTGGTCTAAACAGATTGCACCAGTTTGATAAGGTAGAGATTGTACGTATTGAGCATCCAGATCATAGTGCCGCTGCCCTTGAAGGCATGGTTGATCACGTCAAGACCATCCTGGATGAGTTAGAACTACCTTATCGTATACTGAGATTATGTGGTGGCGATCTTGGTTTTACCGCTCATCTAACCTATGACTTTGAAGTCTTTTCTACCGCACAAGATCGCTGGCTAGAAATTAGTTCGGTTTCTAATTTTCAGACCTTTCAGGCCAATCGTCTCAAACTCCGTTTTAAAGACAGTGATGGTAAAAATAAGCTAGCACACACTTTAAATGGAAGTGCATTGGCCTTGCCACGGGTACTGGCAGGAATACTCGAAAATTGCCAAACCCCAGAGGGGATAAAGATTCCTAAAGTATTGGTGCCTTATTGTGGCTTTGATACCATAAACTAATAAAACAGACTTTTGGAGCGTTAATCATATGTCAAGGGCTGGTGCCCTTGGCACGTTTTTGGTTATCTTTAGCACAATGAGAAAACAATGGTTATTTACCTTGGGTCTATGTTTGGGCATGGCGCTTTTTGGTCCTAAGCAGTTGCTTGGTCTGGAGGCGCAAACCCTTCAACGCGCTCAAAATTATTTTGAGCAGGGCGCCTTTGAAAAAGCCTTGAGCTCTTATAAAAAGGCCTATAAGACCGATCCTCAAAATACTAATATATTATTGGGCATTGTAAGAACCCAGCAGCAATTGGAGGCCTACGATGAAGTCGAAAAATTGTTGCGTTCTAAATTGGGAAGTCCTCGCGATAGGGGGACCATTATTGTAGAAATGGGATACAATTACCAATTGCAGGAAAAAGATTCACTAGCCAGGCTTTACTATCAAAAGGCCATTGATTTGGTTAGAGAAAATAGCAACAACGCTTATAGAGTGGGTAAAGCCTTTCAAAGTCACAGCTTATTACAACAGGCGGTAACCACCTATGAGACTGGGATGCAACTTAACCCAAAGGCCAATTACAATGTGCAGTTAGCCAGGCTTTATGGCGAGTTGGGAGATATCGAAAAAATGTTTGATAGCTATTTGACCTTAATGCAAAAAAGCACAGGATATGTTCGAATTGCCCAGCGCAACTTTGGCCAGTATATCACCGATGACCCAGAGAATGAGGCTAATATCATCTTTAGAAAACTATTGCTCAAAAAATTACAATCGGACCCTAATCTTCTGTATAATGACTTTCTGAGTTGGTTGTTTATTCAACAAAAACAATACAAAAAAGCCTTTGTGCAAGAAAAGGCCATCTACCGTCGTAACCAGGGCAATATACAAGGGATAGTCAATCTTGCAGGTATAGCCGTAGAAGAAGAAGCAGGTCCAGTGTCAAAGGAGATTTTGAGTTTTATCATTAATAATACTATTGATGATGCGATCAAGATTGATGCCCAGCGCACCCTATTACAATTGCAAGTAAAAGAGGCCAAAACACAAGAAGAACGCAACGCGATTAAAGCAGAATACCAAAGGCTACTATCAATTTATGAGCGTTGGGATTATGCTGTTCCTGTAAAAATTGATTATGCACACTTTTTGGCTTTTACTAATGGCGAGGCTGCTCAAGCGATTGCCTATCTCAAAGCGCAAATCAAATTGGAAAATGCTCGTTTTTCGGAGGCCAGGCTTAAGATGGAATTAGGGGATATACTCGTTCTGGAAGAAAAATTTAATCAAGCCCTTATTTATTACTCTCAGGTGCAAAAGGCGATCAAAAATAATGTGATTGCTCAACAAGCCCGTTTTAAAGTGGCCAAAACCAGTTACTACAAGGGCGATTTTGCATGGGCAGAAGCTCAGCTAGACGTTCTCAAATCTGGAGCAACACAACTTATTGCAAATGATGCCTTAGACTTACTACTGGTCATTCGGGATAATTCGCAAGAAGATAGCTTACAAACAGGATTAAAGAAATATGCCCGTGCCGATTTGCTTTCCTATCAAAACAAACCCGAGGCAGCTATTGCGCTTTATGATGAGATTAAGCAAGTTCACAAAGGGGAGTCTATAGAAGACGAAGCCCTTTTGGCACAAGCGGTATTGTTAGAACAGCAGGGCGCTTTCGCGAAAGCAGAAAAAAACTACCGCCTAATTATCGACTTTTTTGCAGATGGGACCTTGGCCGATAATGCGCACTACCAACTCGCCGAACTCTACGCTCAAAAGCTAAATGAGCCCGATAAGGCCAAACAACATTACGAACGCATCATCTTTGATTTTCAAGACAGCATCTTTTATGTTGATGCTCAAAAGAAATTTAGAGCCTTACGAGGCGATGCCATCAATTAAGACCAACCCTATGATCATATACAATGTAACGATCAATATCGAAAATGATATAGAAACCCAGTGGCTAGACTGGATGAAGCAAACGCATATTCCTGAGATGCTGGCAACTGGTAAATTTGTAAAGGCCCTTATGACCAAAGTACTCGTAGAAGAGGAAATGGGTGGGGTTACTTACTCGGTACAATACACCGCTCCTTCTAAAGCACTTTTAGAGGCATATTATAAAGAGGATGCTGATCGATTGCGGGCTGCTTCTCAACCATTTGAAGGTAAGTTTGTCGCTTTTAGAACAGAACTTGAAATTGTAAGTGAACACTAATGGCTCAAAAAAAGGGGAAGCCCGCTTCTAACAAACGCCAATTTCAAAAGTCGCATCGTCAGAGCGGTCATAGCGATCAGGGGGTGCAGGCCAAAAAACATCTGGGGCAGCATTTTTTAAGTGATGATCAGGTAGCTCAGGATATTGCCGATACCTTAACCTTAAAGGGTTATGAGCACGTGATAGAAATAGGGCCTGGCACTGGGGTATTGACTAAATATATTCTCCAAAAGCCTCTACAACTCATCGCTATTGATTTGGATACCGAATCGATACAATTTTTAAAAACCACTTTTGCTTTAGAACAAAAAGTCAATCAATCGGGCAAGTTTCAAGTACTCGAAGCCGATTTTTTAAAACTTGATCTCGACACCCTCTTTCCAGATAAACCCATAGCGATCACAGGAAATTTCCCGTACAATATCTCGACTCAGATCGTCTTTAAAACCCTTGAGCACAAAGCGCGAATACCAGAATTTACCGGTATGTTCCAAAAAGAGGTAGCTGCCCGTATTTGTGCCCAGGAAGGCAGTAAAACGTATGGGATATTGTCTGTCTTGACACAGGCTTATTACGAGGCTAGTTATTTGTTTACGGTGCCTCCAACGGTTTTTATACCACCTCCAAAGGTAGATAGCGGGGTACTGCGATTGGTTAGAAGGTCCAATTTTGAAGATATTGGTTGTGAAGAGGCGATGTTGTATAAAGTGGTCAAGATGGCTTTTCAACAACGACGTAAAACCTTGCGCAATAGTCTTAAGAGTTTGCCTTTGAGTGAGGCGTTTCGCCAGAGGGATGTGATGAGCAAACGCCCCGAACAATTAGCAGTGGCCACTTTTATAGAACTAACCGCAGCTATAAGTGAAGACCTGCAATAAGGAACCAATAGCAGTTCAACTCTATGCGATCTACAACAGTTGATCTATTGGCCTTAGTGGTAATCCTTGCATTTTGGCCCATACAAGGGCTTTGTTTATTGTATAGCGCTATTTCATTTACTTATATTTGCGACTATTAGACCAGAACTGCTATGCCATTTGAACTCACGCCCCAATTTCTCAACCACGTAAAGACCCTTATCGAGGCCGATGATACAACCAGCCTCCAAGAGGTATTTCGGGAGTTGCACTATGCCGATGTTGCCGAAATTCTGGACGAGGCCAATTGGGAAGAGGCGGCTTATCTGGTGCGTTTGCTTGACAGCGAAAAGACTTCTGAAGCACTTATGGAGCTCGACGAAGACGATCGCGAACGCCTATTAGACGAGCTCACACCCAAAGAAATTGCTGGCGAGGTTGAAGAGATGGATACCGATGATGCGGTAGATGTTATTGCCGAGCTGGACGACGATATACAGCAGGCGGTTATTGATCAAATCGAAGATGAGGAGCATAAGGCAGACATTCAGGAAATGTTGCAGTATGCCGATAATTCGGCTGGAGGTCTCATGGCAAAAGAGTTGATCAAGGTAAAAGATACCTGGACCGTTGCGGGTTGTGTCAGAGAGATGCGACGGCAGGCAGAGGAGGTCACTAGGGTACATTCCATTTATGTGGTCACTAAAGAAGGCGAACTCATTGGTAGGCTTTCGCTAAAAGATTTGCTCACCTCCGATACCAAGACTAAAATCTCTGAAATATACATTCCTAAAGTGGATTATGTACACGTAGATGATAGCGCCGAAGATGTGGCCAAGGTCATGCAAAAATACGATCTCGAAGCTATTCCTGTTGTAGATGATGCCAAGCAACTGTTAGGTCGAATTACCATAGATGATATTATTGATTTTATACGGGAAGAGGCCGAAAAAGATTATCAGATGGCCGCGGGTATTTCGCAAGACGTAGAAGCCGATGATGGTATATTAACCCTGACTCGAGCGCGTCTGCCCTGGCTTTTTCTAGGACTAGTGGGTGGTATAGGAGCAGCCACCATTATGGGTGGGTTTGAAGACATTTTAGAACAATACGCGCTTTTGTTTTTTTACACACCTCTTATTGCAGCTATGGCTGGTAATGTTGGGGTGCAATCTAGCGCCATTATAGTGCAGGGTTTGGCAAATGACGACGTCAAGGGAAGTATTGCCAATCGTTTACTTAAAGAGATGGCCCTAGCTGCATTAAACGGTATTTTACTTGGGCTGGCCCTTTTTGCATTTACCAGTTTGTGGTATGGTGATGTACTTGCTGCGATAGCTATTTCGGTGTCCTTGGTGGCAGTGATCATCATGGCGGGCATCATAGGTACGTTTATCCCCTTATTTTTACACAAACGCGGGATTGATCCAGCCATTGCTACCGGACCTTTTATTACTACTAGCAATGATATTTTTGGTATTTTGATATATTTCTGGATCGCCAAAATGGTCTTAGGAATATAATATGAACAGCTATTCGTACCAACTTCTGGTTCCGGCATCTGCCATTGATGTGATGCATCACGTTAATAATGTGACCTATTTGGATTGGGTACAAACCGCAGCCTCCAAACATTGGAATCACCTCACTCAAGATTATTTTAAGGTTTCCCAAGACCATCAGGAGCGACTGGGTATAGACCAAATGGCCTGGGTGGTCATGGATCATTTTATTCAGTACAAGGCTCCGGCATTTGAAGGAGAGCTCCTAGAGGTAACTACTCATGTAGAAACGATGACAGGGGCGACCTCAGAGCGACATACCCAAATCAAAAGACTATCAGACAATACCCTTTTGGTTAAGGCCGTTACCCATTGGTGTTTGCTCAAAATGCCCTCGGCTAGACCCATGCGTATCCCTAAAGATATTTATGAGTTATTCATGCCAGCACAAGACTAAAATTAAGTTCACTGTCACTATCATATTGAGTATAACTTAGAAATTGTGGTAAAAAAGACAAGACCTGCCCGTGGGGTTTAAGAGCGCTATTTCCTATCTTGAGCCTATGAAACCAATAGATCTCAAAGAAAAGTTTTCGATGTTTAGTAAACAGTGGCATCCACATCAAATTGCCACTGTAGACCAAATGCAAGTCTTACTCGCCAAATTATCTGGAGATTTTGTTTGGCACGCACATCAAGATGAAGACGAGTTGTTTTTTGTGCAAAGTGGTATTTTAGAAATGCGCTTTCGCGAAAGCGTACCCAGTGGTGATCAAACAGCAGCTGTGTATAGAGAATGGAGTGAAACTGTGGGTCCGGGTCAAATTATTGTGGTACCTAAGGGCGTAGAACATTGCCCGCGTACCCATAGCGAAGAGGTTGAGGTACTCTTATTTGAAAAAGTGAGTATAGCCCATACCGGTTCGGTAATCGATGAAAGAACCCAATCAAACTTTCCTAAAATTTAAGATATAGATGCGCATACTTCATATAGATAAAAATCATCCTTTGCTATTGTCCCAACTAGAAGCTGCAGGCCACGAGAATGTGTTGGGGTATACCTTATCTAAGACCGAGGCAGAAGAGCTGATCTCAAAATTTGACGGGATGGTGATTAGAAGTCGCTTTGCAATAGATGCCCCTTTTTTAAAAAAAGCAACGCGACTTAAATTTATTGCCAGAGTGGGCGCGGGAGTAGAAAGCATAGACCTAGACCTGGCACAGCAAATGGGGATACATCTAATAAGTGCTCCAGAGGGCAATCGCAATGCGGTGGGTGAACATGCTTTGGGGCTACTGTTAAGTTTGATGAATAATTTGCACAGCGCTCATAACGACATACAAAATGGGGCCTGGAACCGAGAAATGCATAGAGGTACCGAGATAGAAGGCCGAACGGTAGGAATCATTGGATATGGTCATATGGGTAAAGCTTTTGCCAAAAAACTGAGTGGTTTTGACTGCGAAGTAATCTGTTATGATATCCTAGACGGGGTAGGCGATGCCAATGCCCGTCAGGTAAGCCTTAAAGAGCTGCAACAAAAAGCGAGCATTGTGAGTTTGCACACCCCATGGACACCACAGACCAACCAAATGGTAGATTGGGCATTTTTAGAAGCTTTTGCGCATCCGTTTTACTTTATCAACACTGCTCGAGGTAAAAGCGTTGTGACCAAAGATCTAGTAGCCGCTATTAAGGCGGGCAAAGTCTTGGGTGCAGGCCTGGACGTTTTAGAATATGAAAATCTTTCTTTTGAGTCACTCTTTACTAAGACTGAGGATATGCCAGCTCCTCTAGCTTTTCTCATTAGCTCATCCAAGGTACTTTTGACACCTCATATAGCGGGGTGGACTGTAGAGAGTAAAGAAAAGTTAGCCCAAACCATAGTCGATAAGATTTTGATGCGTTTTTCGTAATTTGAAGCGATGAAAAAGACCATTCTCATATTTGGTTTGTTGGGAATAGCAAGTTTTGGATTGCTCAAGATAAGCACTCACTTTTTGAGTACTCAAAACAATTATGCCTCCTACACTTTGGGGATAGTAGCCTTAGTTTTTCTCGCGATTGGGATTTGGATACCACCTAGGCCAGCCAAAGCCATACCTCCTGATAAACCGCTTTTGAACGAAGCTCAAAAAGAAGCTGTGGGGTTAAGCAAACGCGAATATGAGGTTTTACTTGAAATTGCAGCTGGTTATAGCAATAAAGAGATCGCAGACAGACTTTTTGTCACAGAGAGCACTATCAAAACTCATGTATCTAATGTGCTCAGTAAGTTGGACACCAAAAGACGTACCCAAGCAGTCAAACGGGCAAAAGAATTGGCCTTAATACCCAACTAAGACAAAAATAAAAGGAAAGTAGGAGCCAATTCATACTAAAGTATGAGAGAATACATAGCAGCATATCTTAGTTTTGAAATTCATCAATATTATATTTTATGAAACATACAGTACTTAAATATGGAGGCTATGCGTTTTTGTGTGGCCTTATGCTCTTTTTTGTCATGCTGCAGCTAGGCAAAAATTTAGATTTTGGCACCCAAGAAGTTTTGGGATACGCTACAATTGTGATCAACTTGTCATTTGTGTTTTTTGGGATTAGGTATTATAGAGATCATGTTAATGGGGGTAAAGTCTCCTTTGCAAAGGCTCTAGTCGTAGGCTTACTCATTAGTATGCTTGCGGGTTTAGGAGTAGGAATTACAGACGGAATTTACGTCACCTTTATTAATCCAGACTTTTTTCAAGACTATTCTACGGCCATGATCGAGGCGCATCAAAGTGCGGGCGAACTCGATAAAGTGGCAGAAGTCAAGGCACAAATGAAGGATTTTGAAGGAATGTCTCGAGCAAGTTTGGGCATTTTTTCTGGAGGCCTGATGTTTATTACTGTAGTTTTAGTAGGTATAATCATATCGGTGCTATCTTCATTAGTGCTTCAAAAAAAATAAGATAATGAGTGATCTCAAACGCGTAACAGGTATAGGAGGAATGTTTTTTAAAAGCAAGGATCCAGATGCACAAAAGAATTGGTACAAGAAACACTTAGGAATTCCTACAGATAATTACGGTTGGACCTTTTGGTGGAGAGACGAAGATGGCAATAAATGTTCGACACAGTGGAGCCCGATGGATGCCAAAACCGACTATTTTGAGCCAAGTCAAAAACAGTTTATGTTCAATTTTAGAGTGGCAAATCTGGAAGCATTACTCAAAGTGCTCGAAGAAGAAGGTGTGACTATTGTAGGAGAAATACAGCGCTTTAGCTACGGCAAATTTGGGTGGATTCTAGATCCAGAAGGTAACAAAATAGAACTGTGGGAGCCTGTAGATAGTGCATTTGATCAAGACACAGAATAAAAAAAGCACACAAATGCTCACCTCTTTGATACTCAGTGTGATTGCGCTATTTTTTTAGTAGTTTTATCCTAACTATTAAAACAACCATTATGAGCGAAGACAACAATCAAAACGACGACTTTCAGGATAAAGCCAAAAAGATGGCCAATGAGGCCGGTAGTAAAGCCAATGAATTTGCCGATGAGGTAAAAGACTCTGCCAAAGAATTTAGTAACAATGCCAAAGAGGAGTGGAATAAAGCTACCACTGGAACCGACAATAAAAAACTGGTCGCTGGCTTATTGGCTATTTTTCTCGGGTCCTTAGGCGTACATAAATTTATTCTGGGCTATCAAACAGAAGGTATTATTCTTTTGTCGATAACCCTTGTTGGGTATTTACTCATCTGTTTCTTTGGTTTAGGACTGCTACTTACAATTCCTGTATGGATATTTACAGTAATTGAAGGGATCATATATCTTACCAAGACCGACGCCGAGTTTTACCAAACCTATCAGGCCAACAAACGCGCTTGGCTATAGAATAACACCCTGGATGTTGCTAATCTGGGGTTTTATTTATATTTATTAATCGTAATATTGCAATATTACTTTTTTGTATTATATTTGTTTATACGTATCAACAAAATGAAGACCCATGGGAGTGACCAAACGACACATACATTCTTTTAGAGCCAATCAGATCGCCGATCTTGCTAAGATTTTATCAAACCCGGCTCGTGTGGCTATCATAGAGTATATTGGAGACTGCGATGGTTGTCTCTGCCAGGATATCTCAGAAAAAATTCGTTTGTCTCAACCTACAACCTCTCAACATTTGCAAGTCATTAGAAAGGCGGGCATACTAAAAAGTCATTTTAAAGGTAAAGCCCAGTATTACAGTATAGATGTGCGCAAGTGGGAACAGTTGCAAGATTTGTTTCAGGAGTTTTTTGAAGTGACCAAAGCAAAATGCTGTTAGAATGCTATGAGCACACCACTACTTTATAAAGCCTACAATAGCCAAACCTTTGAAAAGGAAGGTAAAGAGCTGGTTGATCTTCTCACTCAACATTTGGAAACCACCCTTGCGGGTACTTCAGAGAAAGTTATAGACTGGCAAGAGCCCGAAGACGAGTATACTTTCTGGAAGCAGTATAGCAGTCAATCGCATCAAAGCGCTGATTTTTTTAGTACCGTACTCAAGCGATCTATTCATACCCATCATCCACATTATATAGGTCATCAGGTGTCTCCTACGGTTCCTGTATCGGCATTGGCTACCCTACTTAGTGCACAGCTCAATAATGGAATGGCCATTTACGAGATGGGGGCTGCTTCAACTGCCTTAGAGCGCATAGTTATCGAGTACTTCACCCAGGCTGTAGGCTATGAGGCTGGAGACGGATTTTTAACCTCTGGTGGTACTTTAGGTAATCTTACAGCTTTGCTGGCAGCCCGACGTGCCTTTGTTCAGGAAGATGTTTGGAATGAGGGTCATAACCAAGCGCTGGCAGTCATGGTATCTGAGGAGGCACATTACTGTGTAGATCGTGCGGCCCGAATTATGGGATTAGGTGAGAAGGGCATTATAAAGATTCCTGTAGATGCACAATATCAAATGAAAACCGAGCTGTTAACCGCTGCTTTTGATCAGGCTGTGGCCTCAGGTTTGCAAGTAATCGCTATTGTAGGAAGCGCTCCTTCAACAAGTACTGGAATGTATGACGATTTGGAGGCTATATCCGCTTTCGCGAAAGCAAAACAAATCTGGTTTCATGTAGATGCTGCACACGGTGGCGGCGCCTTGTTTTCTAAGAAATACAAATCTTTATTAAAAGGTATTGCCCATGCCGACTCTGTCATTATTGACGGGCATAAAATGATGGCTACGGCGGCAATAACTACCGCAGTTCTCTTTAAAAATACGGCGGCTAGTTATGCCACCTTTGAGCAAAAAGCCCAATACCTCTGGGAGAAAAATGATGATCCAGATTGGTATAATATGGCCAAACGCACTTTTGAATGTACCAAGAGTATGATGAGTTTGCGATTTTTTGCCATCAGAAATGCTTTTGGGATGGCTTTTTTTGACGATTATGTCACTACCCTTTATGATGCAGGAATTGAATTTGCGGCATTGGTAGGACAACAAGATGATTTTGAGCTAGCCTTGGCTCCTGCCTGTAATATTGTTTGCTTTAGATATAGCGGAGACGGCAGTATTTCTAATCTAGACACCATCAATCAACAAATTAGAACCTCGCTTTTAGAAGAAGGACATTTTTATATTGTTGCCACGCAATTAAAGCAGGGCTATTTTCTCAGAACTACTTTTATGAATCCATTTACGACAGCAGCTCACACTACTGCTTTGTTAGAACGTATACGCACAACAGCGGTATCATTATTAAATTAAAAAAAGATGAAAACGAACCAATTTTTTAGCCTGTTACAGCAGCACTCGGATAAGGCATTGCTTTTTGAATATGCCCCAGATATGCTGGTAGGTGCCAATTACCACATTACAGAAGTCAAACATATCACAGTAGATGCGGTAGACTGTGGGGCCAATGCTGATTCTTGGAAAGAAACCATTGTCCAGCTTTATGAAAGCCCCCAAGAATTGGGAAAAACAGAGTACATGACGGTGTACAAGGCACTAGCCATTTTGGAAAAAGTAGGACGTATGAAACCCTACCAGATGGACGCCGAATTAAAAATTGAATACAGCAACACCCATTTTCATACGGCGCAATTATTTATTCAAGAAGCGGTGATAGATGAGCGTCAATTGCGTCTTAAACTGGCGGTGGCAAAAACCGATTGCAAAGCCAAAGATACCTGCGGTATACCAGAAACTGAGACAGCTATCCCAGCCAGCAGTACAAGTTGCGCTCCAGGAAGCGGATGTTGTTAAAATATGGAGTTGCGCTCATTTGATATTAGACCCTTTACAGCGCCAGATTATCAACTATGCGCCCAGATCTATGCACAAGGTATAGCGACAGGTTATGCCACCTTTGAAACCGAAGTGCCAACTTGGCCAGCTTGGGATCAAAAATATAGCCGCTCTTGCCGTCTGGTATGTACCCTAGCAGGCCAGGTGGTAGGTTGGGCGGCTTTAACACCCTTCTCTAATCGGGAAGTATACAAAGGCGTGGCCGAAATTAGTATTTATATGAGTACCCAAGCTTCTGGTAAAGGCTATGCAACCGCGCTTTTGAATGCTTTGGTATGCTGTAGCGAAAATCAGGGTTTTTGGAGTTTACTCGCCAAGATTTTTCCAGAGAATAAGGCAAGTTTACACATACACCTCAAAAATGGTTTTAAAGTAGTAGGAACATTAGACCGCATAGGGATGCTTAATGGCAAGTGGCACGATAACCTCTTGCTACAACGCCGCAGTACTATAGCGACCTAAGGGTCGACAACAAAGTGAGATAGCAACTATTAAAACAGCCATTTAATCCAACCTAACAATGAAAAATATTTTAGTACTCTGTACCGGAAACAGCTGCCGTTCTCAAATGGCGCATGGCTATCTTAACGCTATGGCATCAGATCGAGCTCATGTTTATTCGGCAGGAATAGAAACCCATGGGATCAATCCTGGAGCCGCAGCCACAATGGCCAAAGACGGTATTGATATTTTAAATCATACTTCCAATCACGTAGACGAATATCGAGATATCGATTGGGATTTTATCATCACGGTTTGTGACCATGCCTATGAAAATTGTCCCTTTATACCAGCGCCCAACGCCACAAGGCTTCACAAGAATTTTTATGATCCTTCAAAGTTTGAAGGCGATCTAGAGGAGACTGAGGCCGCTTTCGCGAAAGCTCGAGACGAAATCAAAGCCTATTGCCAGGATTTTGTAGCGACAAATTTAAATCGATAAAGCGCTTTTTAATTCGGTAAAATACTATATTTGAACACCCCTAAGTAATACTAGTACGTAGTAAATTTTAAGATGAACCACTGGTTACATCGAGTATTTGACTGTGCTAATTGCTTATGAAAGAACATTCAGTATCAACTCAGGATACAGGGGTAATTCCTACAAATTATGCCGCTCTCCTACTACAGCAAGCCGCCTCGATTGGTATTTGGGAGGTGATCATTGGCGAACCTACCATATATTGGAGCGATCTTACCAAACAAATTCACGAAGTACCCCAAGATTTTACACCCGACGTGAGTCAGGGATTGTCATTTTATAAAGAAGGAATCCATAGGGATCAAATTGCTCACGACTTTAACAGCGCAGTTACCTATGGAAAAAAATACGATGGCGAGTATATTATAATTACTGCCACGGGTAGGGAAAAATGGGTGAGGTCGGTTGGGGTACCTGTGTTTGAGCAAGGAAAATGTGTAAAGGTATATGGCGTTTTTCAGGATATAGATGCACGTAAAAAGACAGAATTACGCCTGCGTCAAAATGAACGACGGTTTCGTAAGATCTTCGAGTTTGCTCCTACAGGAATGACCCTGTTAGATTTGGACGGTTGTTTTCTACGCCTCAATGATAGATTTACCGATATTTTAGGCAAAGACACCAATGCGATTTTAAACAAGTCTATCAATGACTTTATTGACGCAGAAGATAGTCCTCTTGATTTTGAACAAATTACCAACTTGCTCACTACAAAGCAGGAAAGCTATCAAATAGAAAAGCGATTTACACACTACAACTCAAGTGTAGTATGGGGGCTATTGTCATTGGCTTTGGTTAAGAATGATAGCGGTAATCCTTCCTATTTTATTTTACAACTCATAGATATTAGTACCCTTAAAGAAGCACAGACCAGAATATCTACTTTGCTTGAGGAGACCAATTATAAAAACGAAAAGCTAACTAACTTTCAGTATATCGTTTCTCATAATTTAAGATCGCATACAAGTAATATTGAAATGCTCTTAAATTTCTTAATGGTCGATTATCCAAATATTGCCAATCAGGAAGTTTTTGGACTGGTCAAAGATGCCTTTGATCATTTAAAAGAAACCATTGTCAATCTGAGTGAAATTTCAAGTTTTGAGTATGTCAACCCTGAAGAATATCAAACGGTGATACTCGCACACGAATGTACACGTTGCATCAAAAGCCTTTCTGGCTTAATTGCTCAGAGTCAGGCCTTAATTACACATCATATAGATGAGAATATCGAGATTGCAGTAGTACCAGAATTTTTAAGGAGTATACTTCTCAATCTAATCACAAATGCTATCAAATATCAACATCCTGAGCGACAGCTTCTCTTGGAAATCTCGGTGGTTACTCATCCAGATTTGTTTGAGTTGCGTTTTAAAGATAACGGTCAGGGTATTGATCTAGAATTACATAGAGATCGACTTTTTAGAATGTACAAAACCTTTCATAGACATCCCGATGCACGAGGTTTAGGGTTGTTTATAGTTAAGAATCAAGTAGAGGCCATGCGCGGTCACATTGACGTAGAGAGTCAAGTTAATCTCGGAACCACTTTTAAAATCTTCCTAAAAAAATGAAAGAAATAGATTTATGTTGTATCATCGATGATGATCCTATTTTTGTGTTTGGTGCACAGCGATTGATGAGAGATGCCAACTTTTGCCGCGGATTTTTAATTTTTCACGATGGTCAAAAAGCACTAGACTATTTGAGTGCCATCTTTCTAGGTCAATCTACGGCAGCCATACCCGAAGTCATCTTACTTGATTTAAATATGCCGGTATTAGATGGTTGGCAATTTTTAGATGCCATTACCACCTTTGACATCGATAAAGAAATTACCATTTTTATAGTATCCAGTTCTATCGATCCAAAAGATAAAGAGCGGGCCCAGCATTATAAGTATGTAAAGAATTTTATCATAAAACCTATTTCTAAACTCAAGTTACAGCAATTGAGAGTACAGCAGTAGGTTATTGTACTTATTCTTCTTCCGAACTTTTTTGACCGTAGCGTTTTTCGAGCTCTGCCTGGAACTCCTCCATTACGGGTTTGACCGTACTTTCGGGTAGGTCTGCAATACGGATGTACATCAGGCCATCAATGGCGTTGTTAAATAGGGGGTCTACATTAAAAGCGACGACCTTGGCGTTTTGCTTGATGTATTTTTTGATCAAAACCGGCAGACGCAAAGAGCCTGGTTCTACCTCATCTATAAGGCGATCAAATTTGTTGAGATCGGCAGCACTTTCGTCAAAGACAAACTCCTTGTCGGCATCTTTGAGGCGCACCTTAAACTCTTTTTTAGGACGAATATATTGGGCCACATAGAGATCGTAATAGTGCGACTTCATAAATTCAATCATCAGCGATTTACTGAAGTTTGTAAATTGATTTGAAATACTTACACC
>CAZJWI010000245.1:0-3282 GCA_964549485.1 uncultured Flavobacteriaceae bacterium | reverse complement strand
TGAGGCAGCAGCTCAAGAATTAGAAAAAGCCCTAAATGCTACAGGAATAAAGGCCAAGGGATATAAAAGCAATGCTGCAGATTTTGAACAGGCCGCGCAATTGGCCAAAGATGTATTGGAAGATTTTGGCAGTATAGATGTGCTGGTTAATAATGCCGGTATTACAAAGGACAATCTGCTTATGCGAATGGCCGAAGAAGACTTTGACAAGGTTATTGAAGTCAATTTAAAGTCTATTTTTAATATGACCAAGGCTGTACAACGTACCATGCTCAAACAACGTAAAGGAAGCATTATCAATATGAGTTCTGTTGTTGGGGTAAAGGGTAATGCAGGACAGTCAAATTATGCAGCTTCTAAAGCAGGGATGATTGGATTTTCAAAATCTATGGCATTAGAATTGGGCTCGCGTAATATTCGTACCAATGTAATTGCTCCAGGTTTTATCGAGACAGAAATGACAGCCAAGCTCGACGAAGAAACAGTCAATAGTTGGCGAGCGGCCATACCTTTAAAAAGGGGAGGTAGTCCAGAAGATATTGCCAATGCCTGTGTGTTTTTGGCAAGTGATATGAGTGATTATATCACAGGTCAAGTAATAAATGTAGATGGAGGGATGTTGACTTAGTAAGGACTTTTTCCTGCAAGTCAGAAACTATATGCAATCAACAACACTATTTTTACTTATTGGAGCCGCCATTCTCGCTTTGGGGGTGGCGCTTTTTCAATATTACTACAAGGCAAGATTTATCACGAGTCGAAACAAGTGGTACGCCTTGCTGCGATTTCTTACCGTTTTTGTGTTGCTGGTTTTATTGATCAATCCGAGTTATACTAAGGTCACTTATTATTCAGAAAAACCTTCGTTAGCTATTGCTATAGATAATTCTGCTAGTGTGGCACACCTGGACGCTGATGGGCAATCTAAATCAATCTATACACGCTTTCGCGAAAGCGAACCCTTGAACAACACCTTTGATATATCCTATTTTTCATTTGGTGAAACGCTCAAACCACTCGACTCATTAACCTACACAGCCACCCAAACGGATATAGCGTCAAGTTTGAGAACGCTACAAGATATTTATAAGGAGGATACTGCTCCAACCATTTTTGTCACCGATGGTAATCAAACTTTTGGTGAATCTTATCCTTTTACAGCTCGTAATTATAAACATCCAGTTTATGCAGTAGTAGTAGGAGATACTATTGTCTATGACGATGTAAAGATTAGTCAGGTCAATGTCAATAAATACGCCTATATCAACAATAAATTTCCGGTAGAGATATTTGCCACCTATAATGGGAGTCAGTCTGTAGACAGCCGTCTAATAATCAAGGAAGGAAATACTACTGTATATAGCCAGAAGGTACAATTTGATCCTGACCAACGTTCGGAGATTTTCAATGTATTGCTGCCAGCCACTACCGTGGGGGTACGACAGTATGATATATCTCTAAGCCCAGTTGCCAATGAAAAGAATGTATCTAATAATAGCAGAAATTTTGCGGTTGAAGTAATTGATCAAAAAACCAATATCGCAATTGTTTCTGATCTGGTTCATCCCGATTTGGGATCCTTAAAGAAAAGTATAGAAAGCAATAGATTGCGAAAGGTCACATTTTTGAGCCCTCAACAAGCTTTTGGTCAACTCAATGAATATCAATTGGTCATCTTATTTCAACCAACCGCCAATTTTAAAGCCGTTTATAATGAAATTGAAGAATTGTCCAAAAATACCATCACCATTAGTGGGCCAGAAACCGATTGGCGCTTTTTAAATCAATCCCAATCTGTAGTCAGAAAAGAAATCACCAGACAAAGCGAAGAAGTACAAGCCATCTACAATCGCAATTTTTCTTCTTTTTTAATTGACGATATTGATTTTAATGATTTACCACCGCTTGAAACGTCTTTTGGCGAACTTCAATTATTAGAAAAGGTAGATATTGCTTTGTATCAACGTATAGGCCAGTTAGAGACAGAAGATCCTTTGCTTGTAACCAATGATTTGAATGGTCGTCGCGCCATTTATCTTTTTGGTAGTGGATTGTGGCGATGGCGAGCTGCTAGTTATCTGGAAGAGCGCAGTTTTGAGAAATACGACAATTTTATTGATAAACTTGTTCAATATGCCGCTTCCAATAAGCGAAAGAGCCGTCTCAATATAGACTATGAATCGTTTTATTACGGTAATAATCAAGTATTGCTATACGCGCAATACTTTGATAAAAATTATGTCTTTGATCCGAGGGCTGCCATTGCTATTAAGGCTACTCACAAAGAAAGTGGAAAGGTTTACGAGGCTCCTTTTTTATTGCAGAAGACGGCTTATCAAATTGATTTAGGAAACCTACGCCCAGGTCAATACAACTTTAGCGTTTCTGTCAAAGATCAGGGTCTAACGCGAACTGGGCAATTTACAATTGTACCATTTGCGGTCGAAAAGCAATTTCTAAACGCCGATATGACTAGGCTAAAAGCCATGACAGACGCAACAGATGGAGCCATTGTTATGCCTCAACAGCTTTCAAGTTTAATAGATAATCTAGTAAGCGATCAGCGATACAGACCCGTACAAAAACAGAATAAAAATACCGTACCTTTAATAGATTGGAAATGGCTAATGGTCCTAGTTGTTATACTGTTGTCTGTAGAGTGGTTTATGCGAAAATATCATGGACTTACTTAACTAAAAATAAAAAACCTAAATAAAAGTAAATTATGGAAAAGTTACCCAAAATTGGATTGCCAATAATCATTGGAGCAATCGTATTAATTATTGTATTGGCCAAATCGGCGATTACGATAGACTCTGGTGAAGCCGGAGTATTGTATAAAACCTTTGGAGGTGGTGTGGTTACCGATGCCCCGCCATTGGGTGAAGGATTTCACCTGGTTGCCCCTTGGAACAAGGTGTATGTATACGAAGTACGCCGTCAAGAATTATTTGAAAAGATGAAAGTATTGTCTTCAAATGGTCTAGACATACAACTAGATGCCTCTGCCTGGTATCAACCCAAATACGAAGAATTAGGAAAATTGCACCAAGAAATTGGAGAAAATTACTTAGAACGTATTTTGTTACCCACCATTAGATCGGCCGCTCGATCTGTTGTAGGGCGGTATACACCTGAACAGCTGTATTCGAGTAAGCGTGATGCAATTCAGAATGAAATATTTGAAGAGACCAAAAAGATTGTAAGCAAGCAATTTATCGTACTTGACGAGGTATTAGTGCGTGATGTTACACTTCCAAATACTATAAAAGATGCGATAGA
>CAZJWI010000244.1:0-5291 GCA_964549485.1 uncultured Flavobacteriaceae bacterium | reverse complement strand
GGCAAATCCTTCACCCTTCCGCCTCTAACTAATACTATCGAGTGCTCCTGAAGATTGTGTCCCTCTCCTCCGATGTATGCATTCACCTCTTTACCATTTGTCAAACGAACACGCGCAACTTTACGCATAGCCGAGTTTGGTATCTTAGGTGTAGTCGAGTAAACACGAGCACATACGCCGCGGCGTTGTGGGCACGAATCTAAAGCAGCCGATTTACTCTTCTTAGTTATTTTGGCTCTTCCTTTTCGTACTAATTGTGAAATTGTTGGCATAATTTCTTCTACCTAAAATTTGTTAAAATTTATATAACCCCTTTTCTAAGGGCTTGCAAAGGTAGAAATAATTTTACAGTATTCAAATCATAAGTACTTTATTTTCTGAGAGATTTGACAAATACAAAGATAATCATACGCAAAGCGACAAGAATCCGTTAGATTTACATAAAAAACAGATCGCATTGCGCAGTATTTTCTTAACACTTCTTGTCCTTATTATATATACTACAAATATTCAAGAGGTATACGGTCAAGAAATCACCCTTACCATCAAAGGAGAAAATCAAGCTTCGACTCGCCGCATTGACAGCATTGGTTATAGTGTAAAACACAGCTCAATGCAAAGTGCAGATAGCGTGATTATTCAGGCCAAAAAGTCATTTCGGGACTTGGGTTACTTTGCAACTCGAGAAGTCTCACGCAGGCAACTGGGCGACAGTCTGGATATTACCTTGTCTTTAGGAAACTACTACAAGCAGATTCAATTACACATATCTCCTGACAGCTCCTTGCCCTTATATTTAAAACAACTTGCAGTCCCGCTGCGCAATGATAGTATCGTGATTGCCTCCGCTTTCGCGAAAGCGTTCTTAGACAGACTCACCCAGCAAGCGGCAGATTCTGGCAAACCCTTTACAAGCTTTCAACTTAAAGACCTAAGGCCGCAATCGGAGTCTACCCTTTGCGGCAAACTAGTGATTACCGAGGACCCAACCCGCTACTTAAACTCGATTATAATCGAAGGATACACCAAAATGCCACAAGCTTATATCAAACGTTACGCAGGTTTAAGAAAAAATCGAATTTTTAATAACTCCAAAGTACAGCAACAACAAGACGCGCTGGATGCGCTGCCTTTTGTCTCTATTAAAAAGGACAGTGAAGTTCAATTTACTCGGGATAGTACCAATCTCTATTTGTATCTCAACAAACAATCGGCCAATCGCTTTGATGGCTTTTTAGGCTTTGCCAGCAATCCAGAAACTAATGAATTGCAACTCGATGGCTATTTGGATCTAGCCCTAGTTAACAATCTTAACTATGGCGAATCACTTTTTCTAAATTACAAAAGCGATGGAGACGACCAGCAGCAACTGCGTATAACCACAGAATTACCCTATTTATTTGGAAGTCCAGTGGGCGCCAGCGCCGAGCTTTACCTCTTTAGAAAGGATACCACCTTTTCTGAAACGACACAACAAGCCAAATTGTATTATCAATTAAAAGCAGCCTCACGTATAGAACTAGGTTACAAATACAAAACTTCCGACAACCTATTAAACCAGACAGACCCTGCACCCGATTTGACAGACTACAGCCTCAACGCCTTTACAGCTGGCCTCCGTCTCCAACAAAATCAAAACAATTATCTATTCCCAGTAAAAAATATGTTGAGCGCAAGCGCAGAATTTGGCAACAGAAAGACAAGTCTTGACTCTCAAGACCAAATCGGAGCTACCTTACTGGCAAGCGCCATATTTAAATTAAACCAGAGCAACCAAATTTATTTAAGGTCAAATACGCAACTATTGGCCTCAGATAATTATGTGACTAATGAACTTTTTCGCTTTGGCGGAATCACCAGTATACGCGGTTTTGAAGAGAACAGCATCTTTGCAAATTTGACCACCGTACTCAATACCGAGTATCGTTATGTCATAGGAAACAGCGCTTACATCCACAGCATAATAGACGCGGGGTATTTTGAAAATGAACTACTTAATTCAAAAACAAGACTCTTTAGCGTTGGTTTTGGGGCAGGTCTGCGCACCAAGGCCGGAATCTTTAAAATAAATATCGCTAACGGAAAAAGTGAGAAAAATCCTTTTAAATTTTCTAATACAAAAGTACACCTACAACTCGAGACACGCTTCTAAATACGGCGTACATCGGCGTTTGGGAGATCTTAAAAAAAAACTAAATTTTAGGAACAAATAGTTGTGTAATTAACTTTTTATTGTGATTTTTGGCATTGGCTAATTCAAATAATTTATAAAAATGAAAACAAAGTTTAGTGGAATTTTAACGCTATTGCTAGCGTTTGTAGTGCAAGTTTCGTTTGCACAAACAACAGTTTCCGGAACGGTTTCTGACACGAATGGACCATTGCCTGGGGCAAACGTCATCGTGGAAGGGACGTCAACTGGAACTCAAACAGACTTCGATGGTAACTTCTCAATCACAGCATCACCTAGTGATGTACTCGTGTTTAGTTACGTTGGGTACAAAACTCAAGAAGTCCCAGTAGGTGCGCAAAGCACATTTAACGTCGTCTTACAACCTGACAACGTGCTAGAAACGGTAATCGTAACTGCACAAGGTATTAAGAGAGAAAAGAAAGCGTTAGGTTACGCTGTAACAGAAGTAGCTTCTGAAGAAATTGAGAACCGCACCGAAGGTGATGTAGCTCGTGTTCTTTCTGGAAAAGCTTCTGGGGTAGCCATTACTTCTCAGAGTGGTACTTCCGGATCTGCAACAAACGTTGTAATTCGTGGGTATACTTCGATTAACGGAAGTAACCAAGCCTTATTCATTGTAGATGGTGTTCCTTTTAGTAGTGACACGAACTCACAAGGTAACTTTGCTAACGGTAACAACGGTTCTTCACGTTTCTTGGATCTTGATCCAAACAACATTGAAAGCGTGAACATCCTTAAAGGTCTTGCAGCTGCCACATTATATGGTACAGCTGGACGTAACGGGGTAATCGTAATTACTACTAAAGCTGGTAGCGCTCGTAAAGGAGTTAAGAAAACGGAGATCACAATCAACCAGTCTTACTTCGTAAACGAAATCGCTTCTCTACCTGATTACCAAGATAAGTTTGGTGGTGGATTTGACCAGTCTTTCGGATGGTTCTTCTCTAACTGGGGACCTGGATTTGCTCCTGATGGAGTTGCTGGTTACTTAAATGATCCTGCTGGAGTTATTGACGAGAACGGTACTGTACCTCACCCATATGACACTCAAGCAGCATTTAACGGATCACGTGGTGATGAGTTTGCTGGTGTACGTTATGACTGGAGACCTTACAACAGTGTTGAAAACTTCTTCCGTACAGGTGGAGTGAGCAATACTTCTGTAAACATCAACGGAAGTGATTCTGAAGGAAAAGTTAACTATAACTTGAACTACGGTCACTTAAATGATAGAGGTTTCTTACCTGGCAACACACTACGTAGAAATAACCTTACTGTTGGTGGACGTGCTGTATTATCAAACAAATTTACCATCGCTGGTACAATGAGTTTTGCGAGAACAAACTTTACATCTCCTCCAGTAGCAGCCTCTTTAGGTAATGGTACTACAGGTCTTTCTGTATTTGGAAATGTATTCTTTACACCTCGTAACGTAGATTTGATTGGTCTTCCATTTGATATTCCAGAAACTGGAGGTTCATTATACTACCGTAATGGTAACGATATCAATAACCCAATCTGGTTAACACGTAATTCTAAGAATGAGCAGTTGACAAACCGTGTATACGGAACAGCAACGCTTACTTATGCTTTTAACGATAACTTGACAGCTACTTACCGTGCAGGTCTTGATTTTTACAACGAAAGAAACTCTTTCTACGTAAACAAAGGTGGTGTACTTGGTGCTGCTGTAGATGATATCAACGGGGTATACCAAACTTGGGATAACAACAACCGTATCTGGGATCACTACTTCTCTATTAATGGAGATTACGATCTTTCAGAAAAAATTGGTTTAACATTTATTGGAGGTGCGACTTCTCGTTCAGTATTCTTTGATCAGCAAGGTGTAAACAGTGTTGGACAAATTGTATTTGATGTACAGAGACACTTTAACTTCCTACAACAGACTCCTCGTCAGTTTACTACTTTCCAAAACATCGTTGGTGTACTTGGACAGGCAGATATTGATTATGACAACTTCGCATTCTTAACCTTAGCTGCTCGTAATGACTGGGTTTCTAACTTACCTACAAACAACAACTCACAATTCTACCCATCTGCTAGTGTATCTTTCTTACCTACAGCTGCATTTGACGGGTTAAAAAGTGATGCGTTCAACTATTTGAAGATACGTGCTGGTATCGGTACTTCAGCTGGATTCCCTGGTGGTTTCCCATCTGTAAATACAGTAAACCAAGCTACGAATGTCTTTATTGATCCTTTCGGAGGTGGTAACATTACAACTAACAACGTAAGTGCCTTTAGAGCTAATCCAGATTTGAAGCCTGAGCTTATCTCAGAATTTGAAGTTGGTTTTGATGCCCGTTTATGGAAAAACAGAATTAGTTTAGACGTATCTTATTTTGATCGTTCTACTGATGATCTTATTGTATTTAAACCACTTTCTCCATCTTCTGGATTTACATCTACTCAAGCTAACATTGGTAAGGTAGAAGGAGACGGTATCGAATTAGATTTAGGTGTAGACATCTTTAAGAGCGAAAGCAACGGTTTTAACTGGAACTCTCGAATTAACTTTACTCAGTCTGAGCAAATCGTAACTGAGCAAGAAGATGATCAAATCGTTTACGCTGGATTTGGAAACTTAGGTAACGCAGCTCAAAAAGGTGAGCAATTAGGTGTTATCGTAGGAGATAGAATCTTACGTGATGACAATGGTAACTTTGTTGTAAACGCAGCAGGTAACTATGTAACAGAGCCTAACATTACACTTCCTGACGGACGTAACGTTCAGCCAATCATTGGTAATCCACAACCGGATTATGTAATGAACTGGATCAACACACTTTCTTACAAGAACTTTAACTTAGGTTTCCAGTTCAACCATACTAAAGGTGGAGATATCTATGCTTCTACTATTTCAGTATTGTTAGGACGTGGTCTTATTGTTGAAACTGAAGATCGTGAGAACACATATATTTTACCAGGAGTACAACAAGACGGTACGCCAAACCAAGTTCAGATTAACAACTCACAATACTACTTCTCAAACGTATTATTTGGCCCATCTGAATTACAAGTCTATGATGGATCTGTACTTAGATTACAGGAAGTATCTTTTGGATACACATTC
>CAZJWI010000243.1:0-5616 GCA_964549485.1 uncultured Flavobacteriaceae bacterium | reverse complement strand
TTCTTCTTCCTCATTTTATACCGATACGATATTAAAGAATATGCCAGCCACTATTTTGCTCGACAAAATAAGCTATCAGCCTCTTCTGCGTAAAAAACGGCCTCATAAACCTTTAGAAATCTATGCTAATCATATAAATGTCTGGGGCAACACTGCCGAGAATGAAGACCTCTCACAGTGGGTATCTTCTATAGAACGCTTGGCTTTTGTAAATGATGTAGGTATTAAAATAGGAGAAGTCCAGAAAGGGATCACTGCTTTTGAACTTCAAATAACACTTCACCCATGAAAATAGAGCGAAAAAACGCCAGCTTAGTCATTGGATTTATTGCCGTTTTTATAATAGGATATATCGTAGCAATCAAAGAAACTATTGCATTAAAACAGACTTATGATAGGTTATCCCAACAGGAGCTAATATTTGAAAAACTACCCCAACGTCTGATGGCTCTAGAACAAAAGAATAAACATTTTGACTCCTTACTGAATCATTATCAGATTACGGAGATGTCATTACAAAACAATCTTTTGAGGATGGTAGAAAATTATGCCGAGAAGCACCCTATTAAGGTGGAGCAATTGGATCAGCCTCATACATTTATCTCAGGAGAAAGAACTATCAACTCTTATGCTCTAACTGTTCAAGGAGATTTTAAATCAATTCTGGGGTTGGCTTATCAATTAGAACAAAAAAATAAGTTTGGTATGATTAGCAGTTTTGAGGTGGAGAAGATTAAAAGTAATCGTACTGGAAAAAGTGCGCTTTATGGAAGTTTCATTTTACAATTAGTTCAATAACGCTATGAAAATACACACGATTATAATTGGGCTAGGATTGCTAGTACTTTCTATAGGCTGTAGCTCAATACAAACAACATTTCGTCCTGAACCTAACTTATATAACGACCTTATGGTGGGAGTCATAGGAGAAGAAAACGGTTTAATCAATGCTCGTTTTGAGATAAAAGCACCTCCAATTTCGGGCTCAACATATGCCGTTCAAATAAGTCGTGTTCCTTTTGATAAAAAGGCATATCGATTTTATCAAAAACAATCCATTTTAGATAAGAATGCACGAAAGAACTTTGATTCATTAGAACATATTCCAGATTACTACATCATCGAATTGACTGATGATTTAAGTTATGCTTCGGCTATAAATGATCACAAAGAGATTTATGCTTTCGCGAAAGCGCAATCTAACACAAAAGTAGTAACTAGAATTAAATGCATAATCCCGTCACTCTCGCTTCCCTTGTCAGGACAATGGTTTCTGGATACCACAAATAGTAAGCATATACAATTTCACTTGTATGACAATGGTCAAAAAACGGCTAGCGTTGCGTCTTCAGAGATACACGTTTTTGACTATGAGGTATCACAGCCTTGTTGGGGCCTAGACGTGCGCAATAAATTACAGATAATAGATCTGATTGCACCCTCAGGAGCGTGTAGACTACCTCTAAGAAAAAACAGCGAAAAACTTAAAAATGCTACATCCTATGATAAATTTTAAAATAACGAAATACAGGTTTATTTTTTTAGGGGCCCTAATCTTATTTATGGGTTGTGAAGAAATTGTTAGTGTGCCCGATATATCAGAAGAAACGGTGACTATAGTAAGTCCAAACAATGGTTTTATCTCTACTAACACTAGGGTTGCGCTTCGTTGGAAAAGCTTAGAATTTGCAGACACCTATAACATACAAGTAGCACAACCTTCTTTTGCTCAACCTACAGCGGTAGTGGTAGATACTATCATTAGTGATTCTACTCAAAATCTCAGGAGGTTAACAACAAATCTAAACCCTTCTCCATATCAATGGCGTATTAAAGGCATAAATAGTGATTTTGAGACGGGTTATAGTATAGCCTCATTTACAGTTGACACTCTACAAGGGGTTGATGATATCTCAAATACCCAGGTTATTTTAAATGCACCCATTAATGACGCGGTTGTCACAACCGAAACCCTTCTCTTTAATTGGAACAGCGTTTTCGGAGCGACTAGCTATACCCTTCAAATAGCTACTCCAACATTTGAGAATCCAATCCAGCTATTAACAAATGAGGATATTGAAGCTACCTCATTTCAAACCACCTTACCTAATAACGCTTATCAATGGAGGGTAAAGGCGAAAAATCAGATTTCTGAAACCGATTATACCACAGAGGCATTCATGGTAGATACGCAGGCCGCTGCAGATATTTCATCAGAGGAAGTGATGTTGCTCGCACCTACAGATATGGCTTTGTTTCAAACACCGAATATTCAGTTCACATGGGAAGCAGTAGCTGCTGCCGAGTCGTACCAATTACAAGTGGCTACCCCCAACTTTACAAACCCGCTACAATTTGTGGTGAATACTACCTTAACAGAAACCGCAAGTGAATCATTTACTATTCCAGAAGGAAGCTACCAGTGGCGAGTAAAAGCACTAAATACAAGTTCTGAAACTGGCTATTCAACAAGAGCATTTGAGGTAGCGTTAGGAAATGATTTGAGCCAGCAAGTTACCCAACTTATCGCTCCTTCTCAAGGAGCCGTTGTTGCCAATGAAACGGTAAATTTTACTTGGGAGCCTCTGGCAGCCGCTACTTCTTATCAATTACAGATTGCACAACCCGATTTTGCCAATCCCGTTCAGATTATTGCAGATGATCTCGTTGACGATGCGCTTACGCAAACTTATATGCTTGAAGAAGGCGCCTATGAGTGGAGAGTTAAGGCAATAAATGCTACCTCCGAAACGCCGTTTTCTAGCGCTCATTTTGATGTAGATACAAATGCTGAATTATCAGATCAAACGGTGCTCATTTTGTCTCCCATTGATGGCTACGTAAGCAGCAGTACCTCTGTCAACCTGCAATGGGAAGCATTATCTCAGGCAACTGTGTATCGCGTTATTATTACAGATGAAACGGGGGCCGTTTTTTTAGAAGAAACCACAGCAAATACCATCTTAGGTGTAGACTTTATAAGTGGTAACTATTTGTGGAAAGTACGAGCAGAAAACGCCTCTCAAAACACTCCTTATTCTGAACAATCCATAATTATTCAATAGTAATGGCTAAGAAGAAAAAAACCATATATCTTTTAGTACTTGTCATTCTTATTTATGGCACTATAGCCGTGCGTTTTCTTTTGTGGGATGATAGTCCAGAAGTTGTTGGGATGTTATCTAGCGCGCAAAACACCTCCTTTCAAGCAAGCCCGGTTCAAAATATCAAGTCATTTGCTATAGCCAACGATTATCGAGATCCGTTTCTTGGGACCATTTCTATAAAAAATCGAAGCGCCACAAAAAGCACAACGACACCACGCAGGTCTCAAAGTGAAACTAAAATCAAATGGCCTAGCGTGCTTTATAAAGGATTGGTTTCTGATTCTAAAAACGGCACTAAAGTATTTGCCGTTTCGATTAACAATGAGGAGTATATTATCCGAAAAGGCCAGCAAGTACGCGAGATAACACTAATTAAAGGCAACAAAGAGCAAATTATCATCACCTATCAAGGAGCTCAAAAAACGGTACAGCAACAATGATAATAAAACGGCCATATAGATTCCCAGCAGGTGCCTTGCAATTTGCCATTTTGCTAAGTGTGGTCATTGCCGTGATTGTAGGGGCATTTTTATTATTGACCTATACACGTCTTCAATTTACTCAAAAGGCTGAAAGGGCAACCGATGTTTATCGGTGGGCTCAAGAGGGAATTGTGATGGCTACACAACAAAGACTTCCCTATAACAAACAGATAGCTAAAACAAGGCCTGAAGATTCAAGAGCCGTCATCGAGCTCGAAAAAACGCACTGGGGGCTTTATGACAAAGTGAGCTCTCGTGCCATTTTAGAAAATGATGAACGTAAGATTTATGCCCTTTTAGGCGGTGGTATGAAAAAGGAGACACGCCCAGCTTTGTATCTACAAGACACAAATTCACCTTTAATTGTGGTTGGTGATACCCAGATAAAAGGAACGGCCTTTGTTCCTGAATTAGGGGTTAAACCAGGGTCTATAAAAGGCAAATACTACACTGGTGAACGATTAATTTATGGTACTCAAAAACAAAGCAAGGAGCAATTGCCCCAAATAGACCCACAAAAGATAAATTATTTTAAAGGGTTACTGGATCACGGGGTGCCCGAGACCGATAGTTTATATGTAGCATTAGATCAGAGAAAGCCTGTAACACATAGTTTTTCTACAGTACCCCAATGGTATTATCAATCTGGCGTTATCAATCTGTCCCATCAAAATGTAGCGAATAATATTATTATTAAATCAGACACTTTGATACGGGTTTCCGCTTTCGCGAAAGCGAATAATGTAATACTAGTTGCACCCAAAATTGAAATTGCAGCCAAATTTAAAGGGCAAGTACAGGCAATTGCTAGTCAAATGATTCGGGTAGGAATAAATGCAGAACTAGTCTACCCTTCCAGCCTTGTCGTCGTAGTTGACAAGGCAACAAATACATTTTTAAATCAAAATGATGCAGCTCACGGGATTGTATTACAACAGCGAAGTCAAATGACAGGAAGTTTGTTATATATCAATGAATACGAACAAATAACAAAAACCCCAACGGTGCTTATCGAAAAGGAAGCTGTATTAAAGGGCGACCTGTATTGTAATCAACAGTTGTCTTTAGAGGGTTTGGTCAAAGGATCTGTTTACACCAAACAATTTGTGACCCACACAGCAGGAGCGCTCTATATGAATCACTTTCTCGATGGAAGCATAAATAGCCATAGGCTTGAAGCATCTTTTGTTGGGATAGCACATGCAGATACTGAAAATCAAATTATGCAATGGCTCGACGAATAAAAAAAATAAGGGCGTCAACTTTAATGGAAACACTAGTCGCAACGGTGATTATACTCACCGTTTTTGTATTAGCTAGTATGATTCTAAACAATGCTTTGGTAGCTGTTCTTTCTAATAGCCAGAAAGAGCTAAAGGCAGATATGTCTTATATGTATTATTTGTATCAAAATGACCGTATTGAGTTGCCTCATGCCTACACCAAAGATTCGTATGACGTATCCATGTATAAAGAGAAGATTGATGGAATAAAGTATGTGGTGCTCGAGGCATCTTCGTCATTAAAGGATTCACATTACCTATATTACTATGCAGACTAGGGCACTTCATAAAATTAAGGCCTTTACTTTAAGTGAAATGCTTATCGTGTTGGTCATTACCACTATAGTGGTAGGGCTGGCCTTTGGGGTATTACGTCTTATTTCACAACAGTATACTCAAGTAAAGTTGGTCTATGAACGAGAGAATGAAATTGCTTTATTGAGGCAGATGTTAACACAAGATTTTAAGGGTACAATAAGCCTAGAAACATCTCCTGGAGATCTCCAATTAAAGATTGAAAAGGCTCAGGATACTGTAGTCTATGTTTTAGAAGAACATGTATTAGAACGCAACAATGAGAAGGTAATGATTGGGGTAGATAGGCTGCAAGCCTATCGTGATGGTATAATAGTTAGGAGAGGACAAATAGATGGGCTTTTGCTTAAAATTGGAGAAGCGGGTAGGGTTAAAACCATATTTGTAAGTAAGATGAATAGCGCTAAAGAAAGTATGTTTTAATGGGAG
>CAZJWI010000242.1:0-2476 GCA_964549485.1 uncultured Flavobacteriaceae bacterium | reverse complement strand
AAGTAAAAGTACTGGGGTTATTGAAGGACGAACTTCCTTGTAATTATACCATTCATCGGCTCTGGTAAATTTTGAATCATAATGAGACGTCGCAGGATGGGTATTGGCTGTTTTTATCAAACTAGCCTCTAAGACATTGGGGTTATTGGGATGACTGTCAAAATACCCTCCTACCAATTTACCATAAAAGGGCCAATCGTATTCGGTATCGGCGGCAGCATGTACTCCCAAAAAGCGACCCCCATTTTCAATATAAGCTTCAAAGGCTTGTTGTTGACCTATATTTAATATATCTCCTGTAGTATTTAAAAAAACAATAGCATCGTATTGCGCTATGGGTGACTCTTCAAAAACAGCAGCATCCTCTGTGTGTACTACCTTAATATTTTCTTCATCTCCAATGGCCTTAAAGGTGGCTACACCCTTTTCTATGGCTTGGTGTCTGTACCCTGCTGTTTTGGTAAACACCAAAATTTTTTGCTGTTGGGTTTGCACTTGTCTGGAGGGCTGTGTTGTTACTGGAGCCTGTGAGGTGGCATTGCATCCTCCTAAGACAAAACTTAGGAGTAGCCACAGTCCAAATTGATATACTTTCATAGATATATATTAGATTTAAAGATACTTATCAGGTCCCTAATTACCAACTTTGTAGTTCAAGTCTCACTGCTATTACTATCCCATAGACATCAAGTATTTCTTTGGGGTGGTCCCAAATTTCTTCTTAAAGGCAGCGATAAAGTGACTCGCAGTACTATAACCTACTTTTAAACCTACTTCATTGACATTGTGTGCCCCAGATTCGAGTAATTGTCTGGCCACTTCCATTTTATAGTCAAACAAGAAGCTAAACACAGAATCTCCATAGATTTGCTTGAACCCTTCTTTTAGCTTATTGAGAGAAAGTCCGATCTCTTCAGAAAGTTCTTGTAAAGTGGGTGGCTCGGCCATACGAGAGATCACTATCTCTTTAGCGCGTTTGATCTTGGCCACATTGTCTTCGTCTACCAAGAAGGGGCATTGGGCAATATCGGCATCGGCGGGTCTGGTAAAATACAAACTGAGCAACTCATAGCTCTTCCCTTTAAAATAAAGGTCTTTGATATTGGGGTGTAGGTTATAATTAACGAGCTGGTTTAATACAATAGCCATAGATGGGGTGATAAAGCCATCTTTATAGTATTTGCGATCCTTATTCTCTTCGCTTAGAAACGGAATATAATTGGCTTCTCGCGAAAACAAGCTATGAAATTTCTGAATCGAAATGAGCAATGAAAGTACCCAAGTATCGGGCTCAAGCTCCAGATTCATAGGCAGATCACGTTGAGGATTATACAGCAGTAGTGACTGTTCCTCTCGCAAAGGCAACTGGTATCCACCTTGATTAAAGTGAAACAAAGCACTACCCTTTACACAAAAATGAAATTGAATAAACTGACTGTCAATAGCACGTTCAAGTCGTTGTTTATCAAGGGTTTCATTGGTAAATTTTAAAACAAAAAATCCGGCTTCAAGTCGGATTTCTTCCTGTATACTTTCAGCGACATTTTTTGGATTAGAATTTGTCATTTTACAAATCTTTTATTTAGAATCATTCTAAGTTACAGTATGTAGAACCTTCTGTCACTCCCCTTAAATAGTGACTTTGACAAAAATAAGTGTTTCAAGCGTTGCAAAATGCATTGAACGACAAAAATCATGCGGCTAGCGTTATTTTTTTATTTAAATACCCGATATTTTTGCAGTCGTTTCATTGAATGCCCATTAATTGAAATCTACAGATACCTCTTTTTACGCCATTGGATTGAGCTACCTAAAAGCCGACGCTTCTATTCGCGGCCATTTTAGTGTAGACGATGCTACGCAACATCTATTATTGTCTCGCGCGGCAGAAGCTGGTATTGATGGTTTAGTAGTGATCTCGACCTGTAATCGCACCGAACTTTACGGTTTTGCCGATAGTGCTATGACCCTTGTCAAGTTGCTATGTGAGCACACCCACGGAACCATGGAAGAATTTCTCAAAGTGGCCTATCTACACAAAGAACAGGCTGCTGTTGCACATCTATTTAAAGTGGGCACAGGTCTCGACAGTCAAATACTAGGTGATTTTGAAATTATTGGTCAAATCAAATCTGGTTTCAAAAAGGCCAAAAAATACAATATGATCAATCCGTATATGGAACGATTGGTCAATGCCGTGATACAGGCCAGCAAACGAATAAAGAACGAGACCGAAATTTCTAGTGGAGCTACTTCTGTGAGTTTTGCAGCCGTACAGTACATCATGGCTCGCGTACCCTACGTTTCGGATAAAAACATTTTACTGTTTGGGACGGGTAAAATAGGACGCAATACCTGCGAAAACCTGATCAAACACACAAAAAATGAGCATATTACGCTCATTAACCGCACCAAGGCTAAAGCCGAAAAAATTGCTGGTAAGTTTAATCTTATCGTTAAGGACTACGCCGACATA
>CAZJWI010000241.1:0-20205 GCA_964549485.1 uncultured Flavobacteriaceae bacterium | reverse complement strand
TTTATTATGGGTAAGAGTGACGATGACCTTGCTGCGGTACAAGACGCTCCAACAAAAACCGTTACTGTACGTTCATTCTATATGGACGAAACGGAAATTTCAAACTCTGAATACCGTCAGTTTGTAGAGTGGGTACGAGATTCTACCGTGCGCACTAAACTGGCTATACTTGCCGATGAACTTGGGGAGACCCCAGGAAATGGTGGTATTGGAGAATTTGCATTTAATGATGCAGATCCAGACAATATGACGCCCTACGAGCAGTATATGTATGACAACTACTACGGTATGGGTGAGACGGGTTACGAAGGTCGTCCGTTAAACAAGGATATCGATATTATCTGGGACACTTCCGAATACCCAGACGAATATTACTCTGAAGTGATGGATACTATGTATATCCCATTAGAAGAGTCATATAACGGGCAACGTACCATAGATGTTGACAAATTAGAATTTAGATATACCTACTTGGATATTGAGGAGGCTGCTCGTAAAAAGAACGGGAAGCGTAAAGATTTTATCAAGACAGAAAAAGTAAAAATCTATCCTGATACTACGGTTTGGATTAAAGATTTTGCCTATTCGTACAACGAGCCAATGCACAATGATTACTTCTGGCATGACGCCTATGGCGATTATCCAGTAGTAGGAGTATCATGGATGCAAGCTAAGGCTTTTTGTGAGTGGAGAACGCTTTACAAAAATGCTTATCAAAAGGAGCGTAACCGTCAGTTTGTAAACCGTTTTAGACTTCCAGGTGAGGCCGAATGGGAATTTGCGGCACGTGGAGGATTAGAAGGTGGAGATTACCCTTGGGGAGGACCTTACGCCAAAAACGATCGCGGCTGTTTCTTAGCAAACTTTAAGCCATTAAGAGGAGACTACGGGGCCGATCAGGCGTTGTATACTGTTGAGGTAAATGCGTTTGAACCAAACGACTTTAACCTTTACAACATGGCAGGTAATGTCTCAGAGTGGGTAGCGTCATCTTATGACCCTAACTCATATGAGTATATGTCTACGATTAATCCTAATGTGAACGACAAAGACAATCGCCGTAAGGTGATTCGTGGTGGTTCCTGGAAGGATGTTGCTTACTTTATCCAAGTGAGCTCACGTGATTACGAATACCAAGATTCGGCTCGTAGTTACATCGGTTTTAGAACCGTTCAGGATTTTATGGGTATTGATGAAAAAATCAATCTCAAGAAAAATCCAAATAAATAGAAATTACAATTATCCCAAATTATAATTTAGAATTGAACTTAACTAATTACTTAACTTAACTAAAAACTACTTATCATGGCACAGTCAAAAACTGGAAAGAAATTAATGAATATGGTATACGGTCTGGGGGCCGCTATCGTAATTATCGGGGCATTATTTAAAATTATGCACTGGGACTACGGAAATGAAATGCTTATCGTAGGTCTGGTTACCGAAGCAATCGTATTTGCTATTTCTGCATTTGAACCAGTAGATACCGATTTGGATTGGTCACTTGTGTATCCAGAATTAGCAGGAGGTCAGGCTTCTGCCAAAGGAAAAAAAGAAGCTCCTAAAGACGCAGAAGGTTTATTGTCACAAAAATTAGACAATATGCTTAAAGAGGCTAAAATCGACAGTGAGTTGATGGCTAGTCTTGGAAACAGTATTCGCAATTTTGAAGGTGCTGCCAAGGAGATTGCTCCTACTGCCGATGCAATGAATTCTACAAAGAAATACAGTGAGGAGATGGCCTTAGCTGCTGCTCAAATGGAATCTTTGAACAACTTGTATAAAGTACAGGTAGAGTCTTCTAGCCGTCAGGCCGAAATCAATGAGCAGGTAACTGCAAACGCTGGTAAGCTCAAAGAGCAAATGGAGAGCCTTGCAACTAACCTTTCTTCTTTGAACGGGGTGTACGGAGGTATGCTTTCTGCAATGTCTAAGAACTAATTTTAGTTTTACGCTAAATCACTAACTAAAACAAAAAATTAGAAAATGGCAGGAGGTAAATTGTCACCAAGACAAAAAATGATCAACTTGATGTATTTGGTTTTCATCGCGATGTTAGCCCTGAATATGTCAAAAGAAGTATTGTCGGCTTTTGGGTCGATCAATGAAAAATTAGACAGTGCCAATAATACATTTGATGCAAAGAATACCTTAGCATTAAACGATTTAAAAGCAAAAGCTGGTGAAAACGAAAAGTTTGCTGCTGCAGCAGTTACTGCAGAGCAGGCCAGCAAATTATCTGACGACTATTACAACTATCTAGAGTCTCAAAAAACATTATTGTTGTCTGAAGTAGATGACAAGACAGATTATGAGACAATGGACAAATCTCAGTTTCTTGACGAGACTTATTACAAGGGTGGTAAATTGACCCCAGAAGGACAACAGTTTATCGATGAGATGGATAAGTATCGCAACGGGATGTTGGCCTTGGTTCAAGGAAATAATCCTGCAATTGCAGAACAAGTCAAAACAAATTTTAGTACAGACGATATCGTATCTGACGGCAAAGGAGCCAAAGTCAAGAAAGACTATATCAGTTATCACTTTGTAGGTTTTCCAACAGTAGCTTCACTTACCAAAATGACGCAGATACAAAACGACATCAAAGTCGTAGAGAACGAATTATTAGGAAAATTGCTTTCTGGAAACCTAAAGGCACTTTCTAATATTAATGAGCAAAACTACGAGACGGTGATGAATATGTCTAAAGGCGCCTTTTATACAGGTGAAACCTTTGACGGGATTCTTTCTCTTGGACGTGTAGATGAAACTACAAAGCCAAAAGAAGTACGTTTAAAGTTGGACGGTCGTGATCTTTCAGAAAATCAATATGAATTTGTTGGAGGTCGTGTACAACTTAAAGTAGGAGCAGGAAGCGTTGGAAATCACAAAATTACTGGAGTACTAGTGTACGATCAGGAAGGTGAGGATGTAGAAGTAAAAGTAGAAAAAGAGTTTACGACTATAGACAAGCCAAACTCGGCTACCATTGCTGCAGACAAGATGAACGTAGTATACCGCGGGGTAGACAACCCAATGACGATTACCTTTGCAGGAATACAGGACAGAAACGTAAGAGCTACGGCAACAGGTCTATCTCAAGTAAACGGATCTTCTTATGTGATGCGTCCTGGTACTGGTAAAGAGGTGACCATCAATGTTACCGGAACCTTTGACGGTGGTAAAACCGTCTCAGATTCTGAAACATTTAGAATTAAAGGAATTCCTCGTCCAGTAGGAACCATGCGTAATGACGACTCTGGTTTTATCAAAATGTCACGTGAGGCTTTAGGATCTGCTCCGGTAGGTGCTGCTTTACCTGATTTTGATTTTGATCTTAACTTAAAAGTGAACAGCTTTAAGTTTAAGGCTGGAGATGCGGCAACGGTAACCGTTCAAGGTAATCGCCTTAACGACCGTGCCAAAGCTGCACTACGTCGCGCCAAAAAAGGTTCTACCGCTCAAATATTTGATATCAAAGCAAGTATTTCTGGGAACTCAGGTTATAAATTGCCAAAAGTTTCTTCGGTACTTGTAGAACTTACAAACTAATATTTACCCTATTATGAATTTGAAAAATGTATTCATTCTTGCCTTTGGTCTTTTATTGACCGTACCGGCATTTGCACAAGGAAACATCCTTAATGCAAAGACGCCAGACGAGATGTTTGAGAGCACAGATGAGCAAAAAGCCAATGATAACGATAATCCGCTGCCTTACGGGTATGTAGAGAAGCGTGATGTATTGTGGGCCAAAAACACCTGGGAGGTTGTCGATCTAGATGAGCGTATCAACTTTCCGTTGTACTACCCTATCGATACTTTAAATATTGGGTCTGACAGACGCTCGTTATACGATGTTTTGATTAAAAACATCAAAGACGGGACTATTGATGCCGTTTATGCAGATTCATATTTTACAGAGAAGATTACTCTAGATGATATCGCTGGTGCCCTTGTCGCTACCGATACCACCGACGACGGTTTTAGAGAGATGAATGAAGGCTTGCCTATTTCTGACTACAATATCGAAACGCGTCGTGTGGCCGCCGATAATATTGAGGCCTACCACATCAGAGGTTACTGGTATATTGACAAGCGTCAGGGAGAATTGAAGTATCGTTTACTTGGACTTGCTCCAGTATCTCGCGATGCCAACTTCTTAGATGACGATACAGTAAACAGTATAGAGTTGTTCTGGGTATGGTTCCCAGGAGCACGCGATGTGTTGCATAAGGCAAAAGCGTTTAATCGAAAAAACACCTCTATGCCCATATCCTTTGATCACCTGCTCAACAGTAGGCGTTTTAACGGAGTGGTCTATAAAGAGGATAATGTTCAGGGAGATAGACGTGTCAAAGATTATATCAGCAATAATGCAATGATGCAATTGATGGAGTCTAATCGTATCAAAGAACAAATTCGAAATATCGAACAGGATCTCTGGAATTATTAAATAGAGGTATATCTAATACAAGCCACTTGAGAAATCAAGTGGCTTTTTTTTTGAATCAAATACTAATTAAGTGCCAAAGGCAATTCGTTATCTTTGCAAGGTGAAAAATGTCGATTATCTCATTGTAGGTTTAGGTCTTGCCGGTATTGCATTTTCCGAACAATGCCTCACTCATAATAAATCGGTATTTGTAATAGATAGCGGGCTAGCAGGAGCAAGTCGTGTAGCGGCAGGTTTGTACAATCCCGTTATTCTCAAACGCTACACCTTACCATGGCGGGCCGAAGAACAATTTGACCTTGCCCAGACCTATTTCAAAAACCTAGAGCAAAAACTACAATTGCGCCTGCGATTGCCATTGGCCGTGCGTAAAATATTGCAGTCTATAGAAGATCAGAACAATTGGTTTGCTGCAAGTGATGCCCCAGGTTTGAAACGCTTTATGAATTCTAATTTGATCAAAAATCAGATAGATGGTGTACAGGCTCCATATGATCTAGGTGAGGTAAATGAAACAGGTCGTGTAGACATTGTTACTTTACAAAAGGCTTATATAAGGTATCTCGAGCAGATCAACGCTTTCGCGAAAGCATCCTTTGACTACACCCAACTCCAACTGCTCGAAGATGGTGTCATTTATCAAGACATCAAAGCCAAGAAAATCGTATTTGCTGAAGGTTATGGGATGACAAAAAACCCATATTTTAACCAATTACCACTAGTGGGGAATAAGGGAGAATACATCATTGTGAAGGTGCCTGGGCTGGCGCTTGATGCGGCCTTAAAGGCTTCCTTTTTTATCGTTCCACTAGGAGAAGATCGCTATAAGGTAGGGGCAACCTATGACTGGACGAGTAAAGATTTTTTACCAACTGCCACGGCAAGAGAAGAGCTTATGGCCAAATTTAAAACCGTTGTAAATCTCCCTTTTAAGGTCATAGATCAGGAAGTAGGAATTAGACCCACTACAGGAGACCGACGCGCTTTGATAGGGCAGCATCCTTTGTACCCACAAATGGCCGTGCTCAATGGGTTGGGGACGCGGGGTATCATGGCTGGGCCGCTGTTGGCCCGATATCTATTTAATTATTTAGAAAATCAACAGCCTTTACCTCCAGAAGTTGATATTATGCGTTTTCCAAAAAAGTTTGGCTAGCCAAAAAATGTTAGCAACTTTTGTGATAGCTACATACGATAGCTTTGGGCTTTTACGTTTTTAAATGGCACAACAGTACTAGCTAAATTGCGTATTATGTTTTTGAGAATTGCCATTGTGGGGATGGTATTGCTTGTGCTATCTTCTTGCCAGGAATCCAGTTGTTATAAGTCTGAACACAATCAGATCTTAGGTACACACGCCTTTAATAGTACCGCCTATCAGGCCGAACTCTACCGCTTGATCAAAGAAAGTCCTGATGTAGATTATTATTTTGAAATGTACGAGCAAATATTAGGACAAACGTATCTTGTGGTCAATGCCTATGGGGATGCTTTTTGTGGGAAACTCTGTTTGGTTATTCCAGAAGCCGAAATACCGGTGCTAGCACGTCAGGCCGATGCCGAGAAACGAGGAGCTCAGCTCATTGGCCTGCGCTATACCCAACGTACTACCGAGCTGGGAAGTGCTTTGGTTTACGACTCTTTAGAGTATATCGTAGAATGAGATTAATTTTTTTGTAGGCTTTTAAATACTGCCTTTCTCATTTTTGGACCGTTTATAAAATCATTGGTTACCTGCTCGTCGGTAAAAAACGCATTTGTAAGTGAAGCCATGGCGGCTATTTGGGCTTCAGTTTTGCCCTGATCTATAGCCTGCTGTACGTTTGTTCTAATGGTCCTGAGCATGTTTAGGTAGTTTTTATAATCAGTCTTTGTGGCTTTAGGACCGTGTCCAGGAATAATAACTGTATCGTCATTGATAAGCATCAATCCTTTTTGGGCTGCTGCTATATCTCCGTCTATACTGCCACCACGATTTACGTCAATATAAGGAAAGCGTCCATTAAAGAAGGTATCTCCAGTATGCAGTACATTGCTTTGGGCAAAATAGACTAAGGCATCCCCATCGGTGTGGGCGTTGTGTACATGAGTGATAAAAATGTCATTATCGTTCATATAAAAGGTGGTATCGTCGCTAAAGGTGATAACGGGTAGTCCTTCCTTTGTGGGGTCTTCTGCCAGACGTTTGCGCACATTGTCATGAGCAACAATGATGGCTCCTTTGGCGGCAAAATTGGCATTGCCTCCCGTGTGGTCGCCATGGAAATGCGTATTGACCAAAAATGAAACCTCCTTATCGGTTATGGAGGCTATAGTCTTTTTTATTTTGGCGCTAAGCGGGGCAAATTGATCGTCTACCATAAAAACACCGTCCTCGCCAATGCTTAGGGCGATATTACCACCAGCTCCTGTGAGCATATAGACCTGGTCTGCTACTTGATCCAATTTGATCTCAACCGAATCAAACCTGCCTTGGGCCAGGACTACACAATTAAAGAATAAGAGACTGCTATAAATGAGTGTTTTCATGATTTATATTTTGATGGTTGTCGAAAGTTACGATCGAGAATTTCATAGTTTGCGTTATTTAACATCTATTTATGACCGCAATAATGTTGTGTAAACGCCAAGTAGCGAGTATCTTTGCACACATTTAAAAAGTTACTAAGAAAAAGCACTTTTGAGCGATATTTCTACCCATACAATAGCCGTTTCTCCTTGGCATGATTTTAAAGAAATCACCAAAATGCGTTTATCGATTAGCGTGGTTTTTTCAAGTGTGGCGGGTTATTTATTGGCTTTTACTCCAGGTAATTTTGATTGGATCACTGTCATTCAGCTCATTTTTGGTGGATATTTTATGGTAGGGGCATCTAACGCCTACAATCAGGTGATGGAGCGCGATCTCGATGCCTTGATGGATCGCACCAAAAACAGACCTGTGGCTTCGGGACGTATGTCTGTCAATACAGCGCTACTTATTGCGACAACGTTCACAGTACTCGGTTTACTTACTTTGTTCTATATCAATCCGCAAACGGCCATGTTTGGAGGCATATCTATCTTTATGTATGTCTTTTTATATACGCCCTTAAAAACTAAGACGCCACTGTCGGTTTTTGTTGGTGCTTTTCCAGGTGCTATTCCATTTATGTTGGGCTGGGTAGCCGCTACCAATGATTTTAGTATAGAGCCAGGGACATTGTTTATGATACAGTTTTTCTGGCAATTTCCACACTTTTGGGCTATAGGGTGGTTTTTATTTGAAGATTATAAAAAAGGAGGATTTTTTATGCTGCCTACAGGTAAGCGTGATAAATCGACCGCTGTACAGGTCATACTTTACACGATCTGGACCATACTCGTTTCTTTAATTCCGGCTTTTGGAGTGACAGGAAGATTGTTCTTATCTCCTGTTGCCGCAGTTATTGTAGGAGGATTAGGATTGTTTATGCTGTATTGGGCTGTGAAGTTGTATCAGCTCAGAGATGCTAAGACGGCCAAGCGATTAATGCTTGCTAGTGTTACCTATATCACCCTGCTACAAGTTGTATTTGTGATAGATAAATTTTTGAGATAAATGGATTATACCGCAGGAACCGAACAGACCAAAATGGAACGATCAAAGAAACAAATGCTTTGGTTCGGGATCATTAGTCTATGTATGACATTTGGAGGGTTAACCAGTGCTTATATTGTAAGTATGGAACGTAGAGATTGGAATTCTACCTACGAATTTCCATCTGCTCTTATCGTATCAACAGTTTTGATTATAGTGAGTAGTCTTACCATTATGATGGCTAAAAAGTTTATCATATCGGGCAAAAAGATGGTGGGAGTAATCTGGCTTTTTGCCACACTCACTTTAGGACTGGCTTTTCTGGCATGGCAAATCGTAGGTTTTAAAGAGCTGCAAGCCCAAGGGTTTTATTTTACAGGAGCTTCCAGTAATATTACTACTACCTTTATCTTTTTAATAGCAGCTTTACACATTGCCCACCTTATTGCAGGTTTTATTTCCCTAGGAACGGTTATTGTTAATGCCGTGCGTGGCAAATACACCGCTGAGCGTCATTTAGGGCTTAGTCTTGGAGTTACTTTTTGGCATTTTCTCGATATACTGTGGGTGTTTTTATTTGCACTACTCTACTGTACGCGCTACTGGTGTGAATGGTTTAGCTGTGTTTAAAGAGGCTCAAAAGGTATGCGTTAGAGGTGAGGGTGAACTCTCTCGCGAAAGCAAACTTAGGAGCCGAACATCTCTAGAGCATGTGAAGCAGTAAGACCGAAACTATCATTCAAAAAAATGACTGTATAGACCCATTATAAATCCTAATGTAATCCTTGAAATACGGATATAAAATACTTATTTTTGCAACCAATTATTTAACCAATACGCGACTATGGACACTACTGTGACAAGTAACGAAGCCTCTGAAAACACTTGGGGAGGTGGAAATCAGCCACTTAAAGCGAGTTATGGGAAATTGATGATGTGGTTTTTCATCGTTTCTGATGCCTTGACATTTTCAGGGTTTCTAGCGGCTTACGGCTTTTCGAGATTTAAGTTTATCGATTCTTGGCCAATAGCCGATGAAGTTTTTACCCACTTTCCAGGATTACATGGGTATAATGCTCCGATGTATTATGTTGCGTTTATGACTTTCATTCTTATTATGTCTTCTGTGACTATGGTATTGGCCGTAGATGCGGGACATCACATGAATAAAAAGAAAGTTACTCTATACATGTTTCTTACCATTATTGGAGGAGCCATCTTCGTAGGGTCACAAGCTTGGGAGTGGAATACCTTTATCAAGGGTGATTATGGTGCTGTAGAAACCAAAGGAGGAAATATTCTTCAATTTTTAAACACCGAAGGAGAGCGCGTTGCGCTAGCCGATGTTGCGACTTCCTTACCACAAACCCGTGTACAGCATGAGCGCAAAAATGGGGTTTGGTATATGAAAGATGGGAGCGATATTTCAGAATTTACCATAGAAGAAGTAAAAGCCGGCTTTGCAGCCAATAACGACCTTTTGATCCGAACAGAAATCCTCAATGAGGCAGGTGAAAAAACAGTTCTTAGTAGAGAAGAGTCATTACTTCGTTTGAACAGAGATGGTCAAGGCATTGTAGAAGGAGCCAACCTTATTCACAACGAATACGGAACGCCACTTTTTGCTGACTTCTTTTTCTTTATTACTGGCTTTCACGGTTTCCACGTATTCTCAGGAGTGATCATCAATATTATCATATTCTTTAACGTAATCTTAGGTACCTACGAACGTCGTAAGAATTATGAAATGGTAGAAAAAGTAGGTCTTTATTGGCACTTTGTAGATTTAGTTTGGGTATTTGTATTTACCTTCTTCTACTTGGTATAATTTTAAGAGAAAGCAAAGAATTAGAATTAATAAGCTATGGCACACGAACATAAATTAGAGATATTTAGAGGACTTTTAAAGTTTAAGTCTAATACGTCAAAAATCTGGGGCGTTCTTATCGTACTATCTATTGTAACCGCGGTAGAAGTAGCATTGGGTATCGTAAAACCAGAATTTTTGGTAGAAGAGCGTTTCATGAGAATGAAACTCCTCAATTGGATCTTTATCATCTTGACGATTTTTAAAGCCTACTATATTACTTGGGACTTTATGCACATGAGAGACGAGGTCAAAGGTCTGCGTCGCGCCGTAGTCTGGACAGCGGTATTCCTCATTTGTTACCTGGTCTTTATCTTGCTAACAGAAGGTGATTACATCTTTGATGTTTACGATAGCGGCTTCCAAAGTTGGGACTTTTAAAAAAATATGGAAAAGGCGGTTTATTTAAACCGCCTTTTTTTTGCTATTCCTATTATGAAAAAGAAATTAGTACTCATCGCCCTCTTCGTATTACCAGTGGTTACTTACCTCTTCTTTACAACCAGTGTGGCTAATTTTACCTCGCTTCCTGTTGTTTCAGAACAGGTTTCTGAGGTTGCCTTTTTACAGTCACCATCCAGAGCGATATCCTCGGTTGGATTGGATTCACTCCAGCTCAAAGATCACGTTACTGTGGTGGGATATCTAGGCGATGCGCTCAAGGACAATGTAGGCTTTACCGCCAATCTCAATTTGACAGTGTATAAGTACTATCAGGGATTTGACGAATTTCAAATGTTGTTCTTTGTTAATCCTGGGTCAGAAGATCAAGTAGCAGAGGTCAAAGAATCGCTGGCTCGAGTAACCGATGTTTCCAAATTGTATTTTGTCACGGCTACACCAGAGGAGGTGAGAGCCCATTTTGATAGTCTTAAAACACCTTATGCTGCAGATCTTTCAGGTTTTAGTCCCTTTGTATTTATTATTGATAAAGATCTAAACCTACGCAGCCGGGATGACGATATGAAAAAGCAAAATAACTATGGTTATGATTTGACCCAGGCTGTAGAGACGGGCTATCTCAAAGATGATATCAAAGTGGTGCTTGCCGAATATCGTTTGGCGTTAAAGAAAAATAGAAACGCCAGTGCCAAAATTGAACAACGCAGACCAACCAAAAAAGATTAATTTTTAAAGCGCATGCGAAACAACACAAAGTATATAGGCCTGGCCGCTGTTATCCTTATTTTTGGAATCATTTTTATCCCGAGAATTTACGAGCGTATGACCTCCGATGATATCACTCGTGGTGGGCGTATGCATAAGGTAGGTGGAGAGCTTGAGGCCGCAAATCCTGATGATCTGGTATATATTAAAATTGATGGGAAAGAGCGCAAAGTGCCCCCTTTTGAGTTTATCAATCAAGATGGCGATACCATTAATAACAAAGACTATTACGGCAAGGTTTATCTGGTAGAGTTTTTCTTTACACGCTGTGCCGACATTTGTATCCCGATGAACCACAATCTTCAGCATATCGCTCAAAAATTTAAAGACAATGACAACTTTGGAATAGCTTCGTTTTCTATAGATCCAGAACACGACACTCCAGCGGTCTTGCAACAATACGCCAAAGATTACGGGGTGACCAATCCCAATTGGAATTTTATGACGGGCGATAGAGATACCATTAGACAATTGTCAAATGAAGGTTTTTATTTGGGTACCAATGTAGCTGGAGATACCGAAAATGAATTATATCACTCGGGTCTTTTTGCGCTCGTAGATCAAAACGGGTTTATACGCTCACGATTAGATCCTTACGGCAACCCCAAACCTTATTACAGAGGTTCTGTACCTATGAATGCTCAGGTGGGACCTGGAGAAGAGGCCCCTGAGATTGACATTTTGATCGAAGACATAGAAAAATTATTACAAAATTAGCCTTATGAGTACCCCTAGTCAGACCGAACAGAAATATAACAAATGGATCATTGCTGTATCGATTATTGTCCCGGTAGCCGTTGCAGCTTTATTTGGTATTAATTTGCGGGATATGGGTTATGATGTCGAGCCACTCACTTTCTTGCCACCTATCTATGCCACGATTAATGGATTAACTGCTGTTGTTCTCATTCTTGCGGTATGGGCTATTAAAAACGGAAAACGTAAAACACATCAGCGATTGATGCAATTTGCCATCTTTTTATCGCTGTTGTTTTTGTTGATGTATATCGGCTATCATATGACCTCTACCTCTACACCTTACGGCGGAGAAGGCGTATTGAGAACGCTCTACTTTTTTATTCTGATTTCTCATATTGTCTTGTCTATTGTTATCATACCCTTGGTGCTTTTTACCTATGTTCGTGCCCTGGCACAGCGATTTGACAAGCACAAGAAATTAGCGCGAATTACATTTCCTATTTGGTTGTATGTTGCCATCACAGGAGTCGTGGTATATCTGATGATTTCACCTTATTATGTGCATTAGGCTATGAAAAAGAGATTGTATTATCTAGTATTGCTTATAGGACTTTTGATGGGGTCTGGTTCCGCTTTCGCGAAAGCGCAAATATTCACATCAACTACATCGCTAGCGGCTACTCAATGTGCCATGTGTCGCGCCGTACTTGAATCTGAAGAAGATAATAGCACAGCAAAAGGAGTTAATAATGGTATTAAATACCTTATGATCATCCCTTATATCCTGGTAGGAGGTGTTTTTTATGCCATCTACAGATCTAGAAAAAAGCAAAAACAGGCGCTCTCTTCCGATCTTGAAGAGCAATAGTCGCGACAACTGCAACAAAACTAAAAGAGCTTTGTCTTTAAATAAAACTGATGCCCAGCAGTTAAAGTGGGCTATGTTTTATCACACCTTAAAAGAGTCTTAACAAGGATTTCACAATAAATTAGCTAGGTATGGCTAATATTGTGTACTTATTTTGTGCACCATGATAAAAATTGAAGACTTACATAAGTCATATGTAATGGGTAGCAACTCGCTACATGTTTTAAAAGGGATCGACTTTGATGTAAAAGAAGGCGAACTGGTTTCAATTATGGGGTCGTCGGGTTCGGGAAAATCTACCTTGCTCAACATTTTGGGAATGCTCGACGAAGCCGATGAAGGCTCTTATGTTTTAGATGGTGTACCTATTAAAAATCTCAACGAAAAAGTGGCGGCGCAATACCGCAATAAATTTCTCGGTTTTATCTTTCAATCATTTAACCTTATCAATTATAAAAATGCGGTAGATAATGTGGCTATGCCTTTATATTACCAAGGTGTCAAACGCAAAGAACGAATGGATAAGGCCATGCATTATCTCGAAAAAGTAGGTTTGGCACAATGGGCCACACATCTGCCAAGCGAACTTTCTGGAGGTCAAAAGCAACGCGTCGCTATTGCTAGAGCACTGGCAAGTGATCCAAAAGTGCTGCTTGCCGATGAGCCCACTGGAGCGCTAGATACCAAAACCTCTTATGAGGTCATGGAGCTTATTCAAGGTATAAATGATGAAGGCAAAACCATATTAGTGGTAACTCACGAACCCGATATTGCCGAAATGACCAAGCGCATCGTAAACCTAAAAGACGGTCGCATTATCGATGATACTGTGGTAAATCAAGTAATAGCCAAAAGTTATGTTTGATCTAGAACGCTGGCAGGAGATTTTTGAAACGCTGAGTAAGAATAAGCTCCAGACCTTTCTCACTATGGTCTCTGTCTTTTCGGGCGTTTTAATACTAATCATACTTATCGGTTTTAGTACAGGTATTCAAAACGGAGTGCGCTCCGAATTTGAGCAAGATGCGACCAATCGTATTTCGATCAGGGCAGGTATTACCACCAAAGAATTTAAAGGACTCAATCCTGGCCGTCGCATACAGTTGCGCAATGAAGACTTTGCAGAAATCAATCGCAAATACGAAGATGATATTGAGTATAAGACTGGGATCTACAATATATGGGGAGGCCAAACGACCTATGGCAAAGAATCTGGTAATTACCGAATTGAAGGAGCCTACCCAGATCAGCAGTTTATAGAAAATGCCTCTATGGTGTCGGGTCGCTTTATTAGTCAAGATGATATGGACGAGTCGCGCAAGATCGTAGTCATAGGAAATCAAGTCAAGAAAGATTTATTTAAAGACAAAGATCCCATAGGCGAAAGTGTCAAGATATTTGATATTAATTTTAAGGTAGTTGGTGTATACACCGATCCTGGAGGAGAACGAGAAGAAACGCGATTATTCCTTCCGTTACCCACAGCTCAAAAAGTATTTTTTGGAGGTGATCGCATTCGATCTATGGCCTACACCGTAAAGATGTCAGACAATTTTGATGAGGCGGTGGCTTTGTCTGCGGCTTTGTCAGACAACTTTGAAACCGATCTTAAATCAAAATACAGCGTCTCTCCCGATGACCGTAGCGCTTTTAGAGTAAACAATACTCTTGAAGAAGCCCGTAAAATTTATAGTTTAATCGATACCATTAGTGCTGTTTTTTGGTTTATCGGTCTAGGAACCATCATTGCTGGGGTAGTAGGTGTGGGCAACATTATGCTCATTGTAGTCAAAGAACGCACCAAGGAGATTGGCGTACGCAAGGCTTTGGGAGCTTTACCCAGTTCTATAGTGGGAATGATTTTGCAAGAGGCGATTTTTATTACCGCGATTGCTGGATTTTCTGGTTTATTTCTTGGGGTCATTGCCCTAAATATAGCCAGTCCTTTGATCGATAGTGACTTTATAAAATTTCCAAGGGTCGATTTTGCTACCTCTATAACCATAGTATTAATCATCATTTTTGCAGGCGCACTAGCGGGTTATTTCCCGGCCAGACGCGCTGCTCATATTAAACCAATCGAAGCATTAAGAGACGAATAATTACAAATAGCAATCTCATGCACTTATTGCTGGAAACGTGTAATTAATAAGATTGTAGAATTTCCAAACAATTAGAAATTATGTTTAACAAAGAACGCTGGGCAGAAATTATCGAAGCACTAAACGCAAACCGTTTTAGGACTATTTTGACGGCGTTTGGTGTTTTTTGGGGTATTCTGATTTTGGTATTACTTCTGGCTATGACTACTGGTTTGCGCAATGGGGTAACTTCAGATTTTGGAGATTTTGCGACCAATTCGCTTTTTATGTGGGGGCAGGGCACTTCAAAACCCTACAAAGGATTACCTAAGGGTAGAAGAGTGCAGTTCAAACTCGAAGACGTAGCTGTATTAAAAGAAAAACTCCCCGAATTAAAATACGTGTCTCCGCGCAATCAGCTTGGGGGTTATCAAGGTGCAAACAATGTGACTCGCAATGAGAAAACAGGAGCCTTTAGTGTATCTGGTGATTACCCGGAATTTATCAAACAGCAACCCATGGATATTATGGCGGGTCGCTTTATAAGCTATTCTGATATCAATGAGAAAAGAAAGGCAGCGGTAATTGGTAAAGATGTGGTCAAGGCACTTTATGATTATGGTGAAGACCCCATTGGGACCTATATCAAAATAAACGGAGTTAATTTTATGGTGGTGGGTACCTTCAAATCAACCAATAGTAATGGTGATAATGAAGAAGATGCCAATACCATTTTTATTCCATTTACCACTTTTGGACAGGCCTTTAATAGAGCCGATAACGTTGGGTGGATGGCGATTACCGCTCATGATGACTACAGCATAACCAATCTCAAACCTCAGATAATAGACATAATGAAAACCCAGCGTAGCATACATCCAGATGATCGTCGTGCTATTGGTAATTTTGATCGTGCAGAGGCCTTTGGACGTATTAATGGCTTATTTGATATACTAACCTTAGTAGGTTATGTCGTAGGTGCGCTCATATTATTATCTGGGGTAATCGGAATTAGTAATATTATGCTTATTGTCGTTAAAGAGCGCACCAAAGAAATAGGAGTACGCCGCGCCTTAGGAGCAACACCTTGGAATATTAGACTTCAAATTTTACAAGAATCTATGGTGCTTACCATGATATCCGGAATGCTAGGTATTGCAGCCGCCTCAGGAGGTATTTGGTTAATGAATTTCTTTTTAGGGCCGTCAGGGTCTGTAGAGAACTTTGCCAACCCTTCGGTTCACGTCTCTGTGGCTTTTGTCGCTCTAATAATTCTAATCGTCTCTGGTTTATTGGCCGGTTTAATACCTGCAACTAGAGCAACTCAAATGAAACCAATAGATGCTTTGCGCATCGAATAATCCAATCATAAATCATCCAAATAGCATAAACAATGAAAAGAACAGGTACGATTATCATATTAGCGCTTATCGTTATCGCCTTTGTCTTCGGAATAAGATATCTATATCTTTCTGATCAAAAGGATCCGGTGGTATATACCACAGAGCAGGCGTCTACCAGAACTATTGTAAAAAAGACAGTGGCCACAGGTAGTATAGTACCCAAAGAAGAAGTACTGATTAAGCCTAATATTTCTGGTATCATTGACGAGATTTACGTCGAGGCAGGAGATCAGGTAGCCGCAGGTGAACTCATCGCCAAAATTAAAGTAGTACCCAACGCTTCTTCGCTTACCAATTCAAAGAACAACATTGCCGGAGCGCGTACGGCTGTAGAAACTGCCAAGCTCGCCTTTGAAAATCAAAAGAGTATCTACAACCGTCAGAAAGCCTTGTTTGAAAAGGGAGTGGTTTCTGCCAATGATTTTGATGCCATTCAAAATGCGTATAATCAAGCCCAGCAGCGTGTTAAGCAAGAGCAGGTTAATCTTCAAAGTGCTTTACAAAATTATGATATTATCAAGACAGGAACCACTAGTGGTCTTGGGGAGGCAGCAACTACTCAAGTGCGATCAACCATAACAGGGATGGTACTTGATGTGCCGGTAAAGACGGGTAATCAAGTAATCGAGGCCAACAATTTTAATGATGGTACTACAATTGCCTCACTAGCCGATGTCGATAAAATGATATTTGAAGGTAAAGTGGACGAGAGCGAGGTTGGAAAAATCAAAGAAGATCTTCCTTTATAAATTACGGTAGGAGCCATCGAAAATGCCACCTTTGATGCCACCTTAGATTATATAGCGCCCAAAGGTGTGGCCGAAAACGGTGCCATTCAATTTGAGATAAAAGGGACTTTGAAGAAAATAGATTCGTCTACATTTATAAGAGCGGGATTGAGCGCCAATGCCAGTATTATTTTACAGAGAGCAGATTCGGTCTTGGCCATTAAAGAGGCTTTGGTTCAATACGACCCAAAAACCAAAGAACCTTTTATTGAGGTAGAGGTAGGCGATCAGCAATTTGAACGCAGACCACTTACTCTGGGGACCAGCGATGGTATATTTGTCGAAGTTAAAGATGGTATTACCAAAGAAGATCGCATTAAGGTCTGGAATCAACTCAAACCGGGTACTGGATATAGTCGCGGTTAAGCTTTTCATTAGCCTTTGCCTGTCTTGGTTAAGAAGGCAAGGGGCTATCTATTTTCGCTCAAGCGAAAAAAAAATTAACATTTGTTGTAACATAAATTCGTTTCAATAGTCATATTGGACATCAAACAGGATTATGAAAAAATCAATCATTCTAGTTTTTGCTGTATTATTTTCTTTGACTGCTATAGGTCAGGACAAAAAATGGACCCTTAGGGAGTGTGTGCAATATGCGCTAGATAATAATATTACCATCAAACAACGTTTGCTGGATTTGGATCAGGCAGCTATAGACAAATCGGATGCTGTCGGGAATTTTCTTCCTACCTTAAATGCCAATGCCGGTGTTTCTGAACGTACAGGACTTAGTTTTAACCCATTGACCAACGATGCCAGTACAGAGACCTTTCTCTCTGCCAATGGTGGTGTGAATGTAGGATATAATGTATTTGATGGGCTTAGGAATATTAGACAGCTGCAAAGAGCCAAATTAAGTAGAATTGCCGCCGAATATAATATAGCCAAGATTAAAGATGATATTTCGCTATTTGTTGCCAATGGTTTTTTAGACATCATTCTCAACAAAGAAAACTTAAGAACTATAGAGGCCCAACACCAGGTTACCCTCAAGCAAATTGAGCAAACCAAAGAACTGGTGGATGGAGGCGTATTGCCAAGAGGAGACTTATTAGAAATTGAAGCTACCGCGGCCAACGAGCGTCAGCGTATAGTAGCCGCAAAAAACGCAGTGATTCTCTCTCGTGTAAGTTTGGCTCAATTACTGGCCATTGAAAACTATCAAGATTTTGATATAGCCGAACGCTCCTATAGTATTCTTGGGGCTCAGGTCATTGATCAACCAGTCGATGTTATCATTGAAAGTGCCAAAGACAATCGCTACGAGATCAAAATTGCAGAACAAAATCTAGAACTCGCCAAAAAAGATGTACAGATTGCCAAAGGAGCTTTGCTACCTACAATTCGTGCCTTTTTTGGATATAATACCACCTACGCCGATGTTAATCCTTTGCCCTTTGAAGAGCAGATTTATATCAATGACGGGGTAAATTATGGACTCAGTTTGAACGTACCTATTCTCAACGGCTTTAGCGCCAAGAATAATGTAAAACGCAATGAGCTCAATGCGATTAGAAATGAAAACTTGGTGGCACAAGCCAAGCTGGACCTGGAGTCTACCATCTATCAGGCTTATACTGGCGCTATCGCGGCAAGAGAGAGTTATGAAGCGGCATTGGCAGCGGTAAACTCTCAAGAGTTGGCTTATGCTTACGCCAAAGATCGTTATGACGTAGGTCTTACAAACGCTTTTGACTTTAGTCAATCTAAACTGCGTTATGACAATGCACAAATCGAATTGTCGCGCTCAAAATACGACTATATATTCCGTATCAAGGTGTTGGAGCTTTATTTTGGCATTCCAGCAACCGAACTAAAATTCTAACCATGAACAAAACAACCAAAATTCTTCTCATCGCTGTTGCTATTATCGCTACCGTATTGATTGCCGGAGCCCAACTAGAATGGTTTGGTAAGCGATCGGATGCAGCAATTGTAACCGTCCAAGAAGTAGAGCGGGAAACCATAGTAGAAACCGTTGCCGCCACCGGAAAGATACAGCCAGAAATTGAGGTCAGTCTATCTTCTGAAGTTTCTGGAGAGGTGATAGAATTACCTGTAATTGAAGGGCAGGATGTAGAAAAAGGAGATTTATTGGCGCGTATAAATCCAGATCTGGTACAAAGTGCGGTCAATCAAACTCAAGCGGCACTTAGTAATTCTAGAGCAGGATTGGCGCAAGCTGAGGCAAGTCTAAAACAGGCTACCTTAAATTATGAGCGTAATAAACCCCTATATGAAAGAGGGGTGATTTCTAAGGCTGATTTTGAGCGTGCTCAGTCAGACTATGAGATTGCACAAGCCAATCGTCAATCTGCATTTTACAATGTTCAAAGCGTAGCGGCTCAGGTAAAGCAAGCCAAAGATAATTTGGGGAGAACCTCTATTTACGCCCCAATGTCTGGAACCATTTCTAAAATGAGCATCGAGTTGGGAGAGCGCGTGGTAGGAACAGCTCAGATGGCTGGAACAGAAATTCTTCGCGTTGCCAATCTGACAAATATGGAGGTTGAGGTAGATGTTAATGAGAATGATATCGTAAAGATCAATGTAGGAGACTCTACCATAGTAGAGGTAGATGCCTATTTGAAAAAAGAGTTTAAAGGGATCGTTACCGAAATTGCAAATTCGGCCGAGGCTACACTTACCGCCGATCAGGTGACCAATTTTAAGGTAAAGGTGCGCATACTTGAATCGTCCTACGCCGATCTTTTAGAAGGTAAAAAAGAATCGTATTCACCTTTTAGACCAGGAATGACAGCTACCGTAGATATTATTACAAACAAGAAGGAAAAAGTACTTGCAGCCCCAATTAGTGCGATAGTGGTAAAGTCTGATACAACTTCTACACGAGGCGGTGGCAGCAAGGACGATCGTAAGGATAGCGAGGAAGCTTCTAATGAAAAATTTGAATGTGTATTTGTAAAATCCAACGGTGAAGCCAAACTTAAAGTAGTGACCACTGGTATCCAGGATGACACGAATATTGAAATATTAAGTGGCTTGGATGAAGGGGATGTGATAATTACCGGGCCTTATAACTTAGTGAATAAAACATTGAAGACTGGAAAAAAAGTTGAAGTCGAAAATGAAGATGGCCCAGCTTCAGAGAAAGCCGATGAATAGTAAATCAGAACTTATATTATGTTTAGAGACAGCCACCACAAATTGTTCGGTGGCTTTGTCTTTGGATGGTAAAGCGATTCACCTTCAGGAAGATTACGATGTGAAGTTTTCTCATGCAGAGCGTTTACATACTTATATTGAAGATGTATTAGCTTCCGCGAAAGCGAAAAAAGAAGATTTAAAAGCCA
>CAZJWI010000240.1:0-2064 GCA_964549485.1 uncultured Flavobacteriaceae bacterium | reverse complement strand
TTCAGAATTACCGCCATTGATGTTGGCAGGAGTGCGTTTTATTACAGCAGGCATATTAGTATTTATCATTGCAGCTATCTTGGGTAAAAGCCTAAGAATAACAAGAAAACAACTTGTAAATAGTATTATAGCCGGATTTTTATTTTTGAGTTTTGGCAATGGAGTAGTGGTATGGGCTTTGCGATATGTAGATAGTAATTTTGCTGCTCTCGAAATTTCAGCTCAACCCCTAATAATTCTGTTGATGATGTGGATTTTTCAAGGGAAGAAGATACAAGGCAGTTCGTTTATTGGTATAGTCCTAGGAATTTTGGGCATGTACTTACTGATAAATCAAGAGACTGTAGTAGAGCAGGAGAATTCCTTTATTGGAATCCTAATGATACTTTGTGCAATGCTGGCTTGGGCCTATGGAAGTCTCTTTGTCGGAAAAGCTGATTTTCACAAAAACTTCTTTGTGAATACAGGGTATCAAATGCTTAGCGGTGGTATTTTATTAGGTGTTTTCAGTGTTCTCATCGGGGAAAGTTGGACTTCTCCCAGTCAGTGGTCTGAGGGAACAATTTGGGCCATGGTTCTCTTAATACTTTTCGGTAGCATAGTGGCATTTACTTCTTTTAATTTCCTGTTAAAAACGGTATCTCCTGAAAAAGTAGCTACCAATACATACGTTAATCCAATCGTTGCGATGATTCTGGGTAATTACTTTCTTAATGAGCCAATTAGCACACAGTCTATAATTGCAGCGGCGGTACTTCTAACCGGTGTCTACTTTATAAATACCAAGAAAAAACTTCTGCTATTATCCAGATTTCGAAAATAGAAGATCTTGAAATACCTCTTAACCTAGTCATACCGTACATCAAGGGAAAAACCAGGACCAAAATTACTGTGCTTTTTAAACTTGGCTTGACTAGAGCTTTTATACAGCGTTCCCGTGGTCATTAGGCCAAGTGAAAAAAATATTGCTTCGCTTTTGTTGTTTTCCCCATCGGAACCAACCCATTCCAGGGAAACAATTACATCTTCATTTAGCACTATCCCAAATGGTTTTAAATTGATATGCATCATGCCTGTATCCTTAGGATCAACGCTTACTAAAATATTCTCTTTCAAAATGTTGTCTCCAGGATATCTCTTGACCACTCTATATATATTAAGTCGAAATGTGGTCCTCGTAGTCAACCTATTTTGTGAAACAAAGAAGTTAAACCGATCTACATGTACTGGGCTATTTCGAACGTTAATTTTAATCCCCATCTCCGCTCCCAGTTGATCATAACCAAATCCTGTTCCCAAAAACTTCGATGTGGTTTTGTTGCCCAGTACTCTCTTTTTTAATGCTTTTGCATATACAACTACCTCTTTGAGTTCACTTACCTTTTCTTTCAACGCAAAAGTTTTACTACCCGTAGACAAATCTAAATCCTTTATCAGTAATTCGATTGGCTCATAACCAATCATCGAGATTCGCAAAGTATCTTCCTGAAAGTCGTCCTTTATTTTCAGTTCAAAGAATCCTTCCTGATTGGTAACCGTACCTACCTCTCTATTTAAAACACCAATATTTACGTAAGCCAATGGGTTTTTTGATTTATCATCTACCACTCTAGCTCTCAACAGTACATCAGATTCCTTTTCCTTATCCGATATCTTGTCTGCCAAAACATAAGTCTGCGTCGTAATATTTTCATCCTTTACCATTTCCTTCCAGTACCGTTCAAAATCGCTTTCTAGGCCGAAATAATTCTTAAAAAAAAGCACTACGGCTTGCTGCATTTGACTATAGTTGGTAACTGCTGCCTCAGAGGCATTCAATATCGCTGGTATACACACAAAATGAGAATGCTCACTATTGATAAAACGCGCATAATACTTATTAGTGGAGGATAGTTGTTTGTAATAATGGTACTCTTCCGTTGGATTAAAATCTTGCAGCTTATCGCCACTTTCCATATACAAATAGGGTATTTTTTGATTTGCGGGTTCTAATAGATCACTTTGCTGAATAGCTCTTAGAAAGGCATCATTCTCTTCTGCAGTGGCTCCATTTGCGTAAGCATT
>CAZJWI010000239.1:0-10141 GCA_964549485.1 uncultured Flavobacteriaceae bacterium | reverse complement strand
CATTAGTGGCAAGAGGGCCTGGTGCTATGGTAGGCGCTTCGGCGGCGGTTAATGCGATTATTATTTTTATTGCGACCTATTCGCCCAATACCCAATTACGTTTGTTTATTTTTAATATCAAACTATGGCAGATTGCCGCTTTCTTCGTGTTAAGTGATTTGTTAAGAGTTGCTACCACCACCGAAAACACCGGTGGGTTTATCGCACATCTTGGGGGTGCGGCCTTTGGTTATATCTATGCACAGCAAATGGTTAAAGGCAATGATATTGGAGCTTGGTTTGAACGCCTTATGGATACTGTAGCGACTTGGTTTTCTAGCAAGCCATCGCCCAAGCGCACTAAGATGCATACCGTACATCGCAAAAAGAAAAGCACTACTCGCAAAACAGCGACCAAGGCCACAACCTCCAAATCCGATCAGCAACGTCAAATCGATACGATCTTAGACAAGATTAGTAAAAGCGGTTATGACAGTCTTACCAAAGCCGAAAAGGACTTTTTGTTTAAGGCAGGTAAGGACGATTAAAAAATCATAATGAACAAGATTGGCTGGTTTGGAAAAATTGTTTTCATAGGTAATAGTATTGCAGCAATCTTATTGTTATTGGGGTATGCATTACCTTATGTGCCGCCAAGTTATTTTCCGAGACTTTCTGTACTCTCATTGTTATTGCCAGTGCTCATTGTTATTAATGGCGTTTTCTTTCTCTATTGGTTATTGCGGCTCAAACGAAAGATGTTTCTCTCAGCTGTGGTTTTACTCATAGGTTTTACCCATCTTACGGCCTTGCTCCCTTTTGGAGGGAGTAGCCTACCGCATACCGAGGGTTTTCGTATCATGTCGTATAATGTGCATAGCTTTACCCAGGATGGCAGTATCCCGCGATCGGAGACTGGACCTGCAATGAGCTCATTTATAGCTAAAGCAGCGCCAGATATTCTCTCTTTGCAAGAATACCATCCCAGCGTCTCTATGGCAGCATCTTATCCTTATGCCTACGCCAAAATGACCAATACCAAACAGAATTTTGGACAAATTATTTATTCCAAATATCCTATCGTTGATAAAGGTTCTATAGATTTTCCCAACTCTGGAAATAATATCATTTATGCTGACATAGCAATAAAGACTGACACCATCAGGGTCTACAATATTCACTTCCAATCGTTTAAAATGTCTCCAAAATTTTCAAACCTACAACAAGAGGATTCTAAGCGATTATTGGGACGTATGGGAGATGCGTTTAAAAAACAAGAAGCACAACTCAAGTTGTTTTTAGCCCATGAGCAGCAGTCTGCTCACCCTGTAGTGATTGCTGGAGACTTTAATAACAGCGCCTTTTCTTATATCTACAGAAAAGCAAAAGGAGATAAGCTGGACGCTTTCGCGAAAGCGGGCTCAGGCACAGGACGTACCTTTGTGTTTGATTTTTTACCCTTGAGAATAGACTTTATACTTTCAGATCCGATTTTTAAGGTGTTGGGCTTTGAGAATTACGACATCGCGCTTTCAGATCACTATCCAATTATGGCAGAGCTTGCCATTGGTGCCAAAGAATGATTATCCAAGCCCTGATAGATCGATATTTTCGAGATAACTCAATGCCGATGGGCCCTGATTAAAAAGGAGATCCAAAATACTCAAGTTTTTTAGATAGCCGTGTTTGTCTTCAAACAATTGATGATAAGCAGGTAAGGGGTAATTGGGCTCCCGTTTGCAATTGATAAGCTGCCTAAGATCGGTTTGTTCTGGGGTTCTAAAATATTCGGTAGAGCTGCTTATAGGAACATCCAATTGCAAGGCCTCTAAAATCACAGCCCTACAGGCGCTATGAAAATCTGACAATAACTCCCATTGGGTGTGGTAGAGGGGTTCAAACTCATCTTCATAATATTCAAAATAAGGCGAAGTCTGATAGGCCGTTTTTAAGGATCTCCAGTGATTGCGCTGCCATTTAAACTGATTCTCAATACGTACCTCTTGGGTCAATTGATGTCTTTGGGCACTATCTGAGCGGTGTAAAATAGGTATGGTTAAGGTAAGCTCACCCGTAGCCGTAGCAATCCGCATACGGTTGCGATAGGACTGTTTCTGATAATTGTCAAAGACTTCTAAAACCACGGCTTTGGCTTGGGCCATAGCCGCATATTGAATAATGGGCGCACAATAGGCTGGTTGAAGTATAACGGTTTCCACGATTTTCTAGGCTTTTTTCTTGGCTTTGCTCTTATAAAAACTGTATCCAAAATACAGTATGATAAGTGCCAAAACGAGATAGCGATAACTCACTAATGGACCATTACCACCTACAGTGGTAAACATGCGGTCCCAACGCAATCGTTGAATAAGGTTGCCCTCTTTGTTGGGGTCAATACTGAGCCATACCATTACGGGTTTACCCATCACATGGGTCTCTGGAACGTAGCCCCAAGATCGTGCGTCTAGCGAGTTGTTACGATTATCACCCATCATCCAATAGTAATTTTGTTTAAAGGTATACTCGTTTAAAGGGGCTCCGTTGAGGTATACCTGAGTTCCTGAAACGGTCACCTTATTATCATAGCCTAATTCATATCCTTCATATACCTCTATAATTCTTTTGTAAAATGGCAAGCTCTCTGGTGTTATTGCCACTGTTTTACCTTCTTCGGGTATATAAATGGGACCGTACTCGTTGACATTCCAATCGTGGATGGGTGCATTGGGAAATACACGCGAACCACGCTGTCCAGTCTCAAAGGGAATGCGCTTTAAGTTTTGAATATTAGAGTTGGCCTTTAATAAGGCAGCACTCTCTTCGGTGAGTTGGGTGGTATAGGTGTAGATCCTATTTTCTCTGTCGATATTTGAAATATAGATATCTGAAATATCATAGCGCTCAGCGACAAAAGGAGTTGGTTTCTGGATGATTTCTCCACGAGGCGTAGTTTGTATAAAAAGTTCTTTAGAATCAAAAGTATACCCAAATTGCAGTCTAGCTCTGTCGGGTAATTGGTTTTTTTGACCATTGATGTATACATAGCCATTTCTTACAGAGAGCGAATCTCCAGGTAGACCTACGCAACGTTTGACATAGTTTGATTTTTTATCAATAGGCTTGCGTACACTTCCGTATTCTTGACCAGGATTGGCGTTAATTAGAGTGTCTACTGGCCAGCTAAAAACAACAATATCATTGCGCTCTATCTCTTGAAATCCTGGTAATCTAAAATAAGGTAATTGAGGCTTGGGGAGATAGGACTTACTTTTGACTACGATAAGCGAGTCGTGCAGCATGGGGGCTGCCACGGTGGTCATAGGTGTACGAGCGCCATAGTGAAACTTGCTTACAAATAAGTAATCACCTACCAAAAGCGTTTTTTCAAGCGAAGAGGTAGGAATGGTAAACGGCTGCATAAAATAGGTATGAACAATGGTAGCCGCAACAATGGCAAAGAGAATTGAGCTCACCCATTCGCCACTTCTGCTTTTAGGTTGCAGCTCACGCTCTTTTATATGTGGAGCATCGGTAGCGTAATTGATGTAGTAAAGATAAAGCCCAAAGGTAAGGACGACTAAGGCAGTATCTTTATAACTATTAAAACCAAAGCTGCGTGCGGTTTCTGTCCAAACTACGGGAAACATAATCAGATTGACTATAGGTACAAATAAAAGTATGGTATACCACCAGGGTCTATTGATAATCTTCATCAAGACTACCGCATTGTAAATAGGCACGGCAGCCTCCCAGGCTTGTCTACCTGCGCGCTGATACAATTTCCATGTACCTGCAAAATGTATGAGCTGAACTACTACTATAAAAAGTAACCACTGTGTTATTGTCATTATTGAAATTCTTTATACGCTTGCTGTTATGTCCATTAGAGACTTTATATGACCTGATGTTACGCTCTTAAGATATATTTAATACCTCCTTCATCGAAAATACACCTTTTTTACCTTCCAGCCAGCACGCCGCCAATAAGGCGCCCTTTACAAATCCCTCTCTTGTATGCGCCTCGTGTGTAAGGCGTATAGTATCGATAGGGCTGGTGTAGTAAAGGTGATGTGTACCAGGCACGCTGGCTGTTCTTTCGGCTTCTATACCGATGGTATGAGACTTAGTATTGATCTCTTTTTGAGAGGGGTCTATTAATTCCCATCCTGTATAGCTGCTGTTGTTAATAACATTTTGGGCTATGCTAATAGCAGTGCCACTTGGTGCATCTCGTTTTTGAGTGTGATGTATCTCTTTAATACTGGCTTTATAGGCGCTATGATCCATGATTTGTGCCACTTTATTGGTGATTTCAAAAAAGAGATTTACACCAATACTAAAATTAGAGGCATATAAAAAGGCACCATTCTTGGTTTTGCACAGGGCTACCATCTCCTGATATTGATCCAACCAACCTGTAGTGCCAGAGACCACAGCCACTTGTGCCTCCAAACAATTCTTAATATGGATAGCAGCCATTTCGGGACCACTAAAATCGATAGCTACGTCAACATTGCTTAGATCATAAGATCGTTCACGACTTACTTTTAGCACAATATCATGTCCTTGATCTATCGCCATCGCTTCAATCGCTTTTCCCATTTTACCGTAGCCTAGCAGTGCAATTTTCATCAGTCTAAATGATAGGTTAATTTAAAGCCATAATGCATCCCCATTCCAAGATCGTCAGCTTGCATATCGGGGGCAAAGACCAGATCGTCAGTAACGTCATATTGTGATAAGTGCGCATCAACATTGGCCTCAATCATCTGTAAGACATAAATACCTGCTGTAACAAGTATTGAGAGTTCTTTTCGTCTTCTAAAAAAATCTTGAGCGTCTATAAGACCGTCGTCTGTAAATATTTCGGTACGTTCTCCAGTCAAAGGATCGATGATGGTAAATTCGTCAGGTCTTCCAGCCAATCTATTTTTAAACGCGCTGCGATATCTTTGAAATTCGTTGTGATTGTCAATAGCAAAAAAGACACTAGTGCCCAAGGCGCCGTAAACAATTGGTACTTTCCAATAATCGGTATTGTAGGCTTGTCCTAGACCAGGCAATACAGCACTGTAAAACGCAGCTTTAGCCGGGCGTAAAGGGTCGTAGTTAACACTGGCACCTTCGCTTATTTCTTCGGCTTCAATGGAGGCATCTTGCGCTTTCGCGAAAGCAAAAACAAAAAGGAGCACCCATACTATATGCGTTTTACTTGGCACTATTGATCAGTTTCTTGATGCGGTTAAAGTCTTCTTCTGAAGAGAAGGGGATGGTGATTTTACCACGTCCATTTTTTGCAACTTTAACGTCTACTTTGGCGCCAAAATACTCGGCAAAATCTTTGACACCTTTGCGAATAAACTTCGGTGTTTCTTCTTTTTCAGGGAGCTCTGTGGTGTCTGTGTTGTGATAATTTTTTACCAAGGCTTCGGTTTGTCTCACCGATAATTTATTGGCTATAATCTTTTCATAGATGTCCAATTGATCTCCAGTATCGCTGATATTGATTAAAGCGCGACCGTGACCCATAGACAAAAATCCATCCCGCATGCCAGTCTGAACAATCGGATCTAATTTGAGCAGGCGTAAGTAATTAGCGATAGTAGATCGGTTTTTACCTACACGTTCGCTCATTTGCTCTTGGGTCAATTGAATTTCGTCTATCAGACGTTGGTAGGACAAGGCAATCTCTATTGGGTCTAAATCTTGTCTCTGTATATTTTCGACCAATGCCATTTCCAGACTTTCCTGATCGTTGGCAATACGGATATAGGCAGGAATGGTTTCATTTCCTAGGAGTTTGCTAGCCCTGTAGCGACGTTCTCCCGATACCAGCTGGTATTTGTTAAAACCTAATTTGCGTACCGTGATGGGTTGAATAACGCCCAGCTCACGAATGGATGAGGCAAGCTCTCGTAAGGCTTCCTCGTTAAAACTGGTTCTGGGTTGAAAAGGGTTAACCTCAATATGGCCAAGTTCTAACTCGACAATATTACCCACAACCTTATCGGCATTTTTATCTTCGGCGCTTTGGATATCATTTTCCGGGTCTTTTAACAGAGCCGAAAGCCCGCGACCTAAGGCTTGTTTTTTTGTTGCTTTAGCCATAGTACTAGCTGTTTTTTGTAATGAGCTCTTGTGCGAGACTCAAGTAATTTGAAGCACCCTTACTTCCCGCATCATAATTGATGATACTCTCGCCATAACTCGGAGCTTCACTAAGACGAACGTTGCGCTGTATAATAGTGTCAAAAACCATTTCGCTAAAATGTTTTTGCACTTCTTCAACCACTTGGTTTGACAGTCGCAAACGCGAATCGTACATCGTCAACAACAAGCCCTCGATGTCGAGTTCTTTGTTGTGAATTTTTTGAACACTCTTGATGGTGTTTAAGAGTTTTCCTAGTCCTTCTAAGGCAAAATATTCACATTGGATAGGAATAATGACTGCATCAGAGGCCGTAAGAGCATTTAAGGTTAGTAAGCCTAACGATGGCGCACAGTCAATTAGTATATAATCATAGCGATCTCGCAATTGACTAATCGCCTTTTGCATCATATACTCACGAGCCTCCTTATCTACCAGTTCAATTTCTATGGCCACCAGATCAATGTGAGCAGGAATCAAGTCCAAATTTGGAGAGGCGGTTTCAACGATGGCCTCCTCAGCGGCATTGGTATGTTCTAATAACTGATATGTACCTACAGCTACACTATCTACATCAATACCCAATCCAGAGGTTGCATTGGCTTGAGGATCGGCATCAATTAACAACACTTTTTTCTCAAGAACACCCAAGGAAGCGGCCAGATTGACCGAGGTCGTTGTTTTACCAACACCACCTTTTTGATTTGCGATAGCAATAATTTTACCCATAGATTATTTAGGACATTTGGAAGGTAAAAATACGATTAATAATGGGTATACAAAATGCTTTCAAATGAAAAAGGCGATACATTCAAATCGCCTTTATCTATTGCTATTTTGCTACCTATTTAGAAATAATAATTTAGACCTAAGGTAATGTATTGATTATTAACATCGAGATTTACAAAGGTATCTCCAGATGGGAAAGACAAGTTATTTGAGTAATCAGAAATATATTGCACCATCACCCCTAAATAACGGTCATTATTCATTTTAAAACGGGCACCTACCTTAGGTGCAAAAATGGGATTGCCTCCGTCAATATTAAAATCAAGCCCATCGTAGTTTCCTTTAAAATGATCGCTGGTGGGGCCAATGTGTAGCCCAACAACAGGCAAAATACTTCCATTTTTATTAAAGTGGTATTCCAGACCTGCGAGTAGTCTATAGGTATTGGTTCTAAAAGAGAGTGGAGTAGTGCCATCGGTAAAGTCCTTTTCTCCAGCAAAGGCTGCCTGTGCCTCTAAAGAGAAGAAGAGATTACCTTGAAGGCTTCCAAAAAAATTGGGAGAGGCAATGACCCCAACAGCAATTTGCCCTGAGAGCATACTCTCTGTATCTGAAGCCTTATTAATTGTCAATGAATTGAGACCAACACCGCCACCTACGTAAAAGCGCATTTGATCTGGACCAAAGGCATTGGCGCGTTCAATTTCATTGGCTGTGGGCGCATAATCACTTTTGTCACAGTTGGCATATCGATCAAAGATCGCAATCACCTCAGAGCGATTGCTGATACTGTTTTGATACAAGCGATCTCTTATCGTATTACAATCATTAAACAATACCGCCAAAATTCCTGGAACTCTAGCCTTGTCTTCTACAAGGTCAAAAGCTTGAGAAGTACCATTGGCCTTGGTAATCAAAAACGCATTATTATTTATTTGATAGAGTTGACCAATTCCCGGTTGATCGGAGATGGCATTGACAAAGTAGGTTTGATCCCCAACCCTTTGCTTGGTATACCCTCTACCATTTAACTCGACCCCATTTACCCTATCAAATCCCAGTAGGCGGGTATCATAGCCCTCCTTAATAGTAATTTGATTGTCAGTATAGTCTATTGAAAGTTTTCCCTCAATAGTGCGATTGTCTGAAGTAGTGATACTACCCTTGGATAAGCGTTGGGCCGTTAGGGGTAGTAAAAAAAGTGCGCAACAAAGCGTAAGCAATATTCTTTTCATAGTAGGATTTTTTAAAATTATAGCATCAAAAATCGTGCAAAATGTAGCCTTATGAGGTAGTCCCGATAAAAGTTTATCTCAACTTAGTTACAAATAAACATCAATAATACATCTCAGCCTTGTCAAAAGTAGGCTCTAGTTCTAGAGTACTACTGATAAGATACAACGACAAATGTGATTCTCAAAATTAAAGTAGGAGGGTAGGGGTAACAAATCGCCCAAGTTGTTATCTATAGTCAAAGAAGCTTACCTAACCTATCGGTTGTCGTGTAGATGAAACATAAAGTAAATTTCTGCGATAGATTTCCCTAAAAAGAAACATAAACGCGACAGCATTTTAACATATGGCGAAGCTATGTTTGGTAAACGACATTCGTTTAAGTAGTCTTCTTTACAAAATCGATAAGCGCTTTTGATTTTTTAGCACTGTCTAGATAGAGTTCATAGCCTTTTTCAAGCTCAAAAGATTGTTCTTGATTAGGTTGGAGTGTTTTTTCTAAAATGATTGTACCTTCTTTTTGGATTCGAACCCCTAAGGCGTTTTGCCCTATATTTTTGACTATGGCTATACTTTCACTGGTTTTATAGGGATTGAGCACAGCATCTTGTCCTGGGCCTTTGCCCGTGATAGACATACTTTGAGTACCGTCTAGTGATATAGTGGTTTGCGCCTCTAAGTGAATAGTACAAACAAAAGCAACCAGGGCAATAACAAATCGGACGGTATTTTTTTTATCAACCATTGTTGAGGTTTTAAGTTGTTATTTGGAGGTCGCAATTAATATCTCGAGCAAGCTTATAGCGGCTTCACTAATTTTAGTTCCAGGACCAAAAACAGCAGCAGCTCCTGCGTCAAACAAGAATTGATAATCTTGTTGTGGGATGACACCTCCAACAATCACCATAATATCGTCGCGGCCTAGGGCTTTCAATTCGGCAATGACCTGAGGTACTAAGGTCTTGTGTCCAGCTGCAAGGGATGAGACTCCTAGGATATGCACGTCGTTTTCCATGGCCTGCTTGGCTGCTTCCTTTGGTGTTTGAAACAAGGGTCCAATATCTACATCAAAGCCAATGTCGGCATAGCCTGTAGCAACTACCTTTGCACCTCGATCATGACCGTCTTGTCCCATTTTGGCAATCATAATTCTAGGACGACGTCCATCTTGAATGGCAAAAGTGTTTGCGAGTTCTTGTGCTTTCGCGAAAGCGGGATCTTTCTTCATCTCTTTACTGTAAACACCGCTAAATGATTTAATAGCAGCTTTGTGACGCCCGTAGATCTTTTCTAAGGCCTGGGAAATTTCTCCTAAGGTAGCCCTTGCTCTGGCAGCATCTACGGCTAGTTCGAGCATATTACCGCTTTTGGTCCGCGCAGCTTCGGTAAGTTTGTTGAGTGCCTGTTGTACCGCTTGTTCATCTCTTTTTGCCTTTGTTGCTTGTAAACGTTGCAATTGACCTTCTCTTACTTTGGTATTATCAACTTCTAATATGTCTAGATGCTCATCTTCTTCAGGGCGGTATTTATTGACACCCACTATAATATCGTTACCACTATCGATGCGGGCTTGCTTACGGGCCGCGGCTTCTTCTATTCGTAGTTTTGGGATTCCAGCCTCAATGGCTTTGGTCATTCCACCTAATTCTTCTACTTCCTGGATCAACTTCCAGGCCTTTTGTGCAATTTGGTCTGTGAGCGATTCTACATAGTAGCTCCCCGCCCAAGGATCTACTGTTTTTGTGATAAAGGTTTCTTGTTGTAGGTATATCTGCGTATTACGAGCTATACGTGCCGAAAAATCGGTAGGTAAGGCAATGGCCTCATCAAGTGCATTAGTATGCAAGCTCTGTGTGCCTCCAAAAGCTGCTGCAGCCGCCTCAATACAGGTACGGGCTACATTATTAAATGGATCTTGTTCGGTAAGGCTCCAACCGCTGGTTTGACAATGCGTACGCAAGGCCAACGATTTAGGGTTTTTAGGTTCAAATTGAGCTACAATCTTGGCCCAAAGCATTCTGGCGGCTCTCATTTTGGCAATTTCCATAAAAT
>CAZJWI010000238.1:0-33426 GCA_964549485.1 uncultured Flavobacteriaceae bacterium | reverse complement strand
GTTGGGATTGATCAAATCATTAATAATGCCGCTAAGATCAGACAGATGAGTGGTGGGCAGTTTTCTTGCCCTATTGTATTTAGAGGTCCTACAGGATCTGCAGGACAACTGGGAGCGACACACTCACAAGCCTTTGAAAATTGGTTTGCCAACACACCTGGCCTCAAGGTGATTGTTCCTTCAAATCCTTACGATGCAAAAGGGTTACTCAAGGCCGCTATACGCGACAACGACCCAGTTATCTTTGTGGAATCCGAGCAAAGGTATGGTGATAAAGGCGAGGTGCCAGAAGGTGAATACCTCATTCCTATAGGGGTGGCAGATATTAAACGAGAAGGTAGTGATGTTACTATAGTATCGTTTGGAAAAATTATCAAAGAAGCCTACAAAGCCGCCGATGCCTTGGAGGAAGAAGGTATCTCTTGTGAGATTATTGATTTGAGAACTGTTCGTCCTATGGATCATAAAACGATTATGGACTCTGTTAAAAAGACAAACCGCTTAGTAATACTTGAAGAGGCCTGGCCTTTTAGTAGTGTTGCCACAGAAATCACATATCAGGTGCAAGAACAAGTGTTTGACTATTTGGATGCACCTATCATTAAGATTAACACAGCCGATACACCAGCGCCATATTCTCCTGTATTGTTAGAAGAATGGTTACCTAATAGCAACGATGTTATTAAGGCTGTTAAGAAAGTACTATATAAATAGAATTGGTGCACTTCTGTCACAGTAAAGATGGGAGTTTACCACTGCACTCGAGCTTCATTTCTAATGTAATGAAGCTCTTATTTTTGAGACTGATCTCGTCTATGAAACATCGCATATTATTTATCTTGCTATTGCTGCCCGTAGTGGTTTTGGCTCAAACTAAAATAAGTGGAGATGTTTTTGATAGCACTGGTTCTCCTATTCCTTTTGCCAATGTCATTTTTGTCGATTCAAATGAAGGGACGATTACCAATGAAAACGGTCGGTTTTATCTTGAGTCAGATCAAAAATACACTAAGATTCGCGTCTCTTTTTTAGGATATACTACCAAGGATGTAGACTTGGCTAAAGCGGTCACTTATGAGATGAAGATTGTCTTGGAAGAAGAGGCTGAAGCCATGGCCGAGGTAGTGGTCTACTCTGGAAAAACCTCCAAAAAGGACAACCCTGCCATTGATATACTGCGTAAAATTTGGGCCAATAAGCGTCAAAACGGTTTGCGGCAATACGACCAATACCAATACGACAAGTACGAAAAATTGGAATTTGATCTCAATACCATAGACAGTGCCTTGATTAAGAGTAAACTCTTTAGAGGTATGGAGTTTATTTTTGATCAAACCGATACTTCTAGAGTTACCGGTAAAACCTATTTGCCCATTTTTGTTAATGAAGCAGTGTCTAAGGTGTATGGTGATAATGTGGAAAACAAATACAAAGAAGTATTAGAGGGTAATAAGAATAGTGGGTTTAGTGAGAATCAAACGATAATCTCCTTTGTAAAAGACCTGTATAACGAATATGACGTCTACAGTAATTACCTTCAGTTTTTTGATAAGAGTTTTACCAGTCCTATCTCGCGTACAGGCATACAAACCTATAATTACGTACTTGCCGATAGTACCTTTATAGACAACAAATGGTGTTACAATATTATCTACTATCCCAGACGCAAAAATGAACTCACCTTTAAAGGCGATTTTTGGGTAAATGATTCGACATGGGCTATTAAAGAGATCAATATGCAACTCTCCAAAAGCGCCAATATCAATTGGGTCAAGGAAGTGTATATGGAGCAAGAATTTGATATTGTAAACGATACCACCTTTTTATTAAAACGCGATTATTTCTTATCCGATTTTGTGTTTAATAAGAAAGAAGAATCACGCGGGCTATACGGAAAGCGCACCACCCTTTATGACAATTATGAATTTGATAAAAAGTTAGATCCTGATTTTTACAAAAGAGAAGTATATTATTACGACAAGGACGTATATAATCGGGATGACGCCTTCTGGAAAGAAAACAGGCAAGAAGCACTTAGCAAAGACGAAAAGGGCGTCTATAAGATGCTCGATACGCTCAAAACCGTAAAGAAATTCAAGAATTTGTACAATCTGGGTTCGGTCCTGGCATCGGGGTATTACGAGTTTACCGATCTCAACTTAGATTATGGGCCCATCTTTTCGACTTTTGGGTTTAATGAGGTTGAAGGGCTTCGTATTCGCACAGGGGGTAGGACGTATTTTAGTCAAAACGATTTGTGGCGCCTTGAAGGTTTTGCAGCCTATGGATTTAAAGATAAAAAATTCAAATACGGTCTGTCTGGAAAGTGGCTTGTAGATAAACGCAGTCGTTTAATCCTATCGGGAGGGTATCGAAAAGACGTAGAACAAATTGGGGCCAGTCTTACCACCTCAAGAGATGTGTTGGGTAGAAATCTTGCTTCCTCATCTTTGGTCAATACCGCTGCAAACGATAAACTCACCGCCATAGAACTGGCCAACGTTGCTGTAGAGATAGAACCTGTCAGGAACTTAAAATTGAGAACTGATTTTTCGTTACGCACCTTGTCGTCTGCTTCAGAAACATTTAGTTTGGACTACTTTACTGATGCCGCCCAAACAATGACTAGCGGTGAGATAAAACAAGCCGAAGTGGTCTTCACTACAATTTGGGAACCTGGCAAGAAGACCTCTGGCTTTGGGGTTGAACGCCGTACGGCGAATGAGTGGTTTCCGAGTATTTTTGCCAGCTATACCCGTGGACTCGAAGGCACCTTAGACAGTGATTTTGCTTACGATAAGCTTCAATTCTCTTTTAGAAAAAGTATACGTGTAGGTGGTTTTGGGCAATTAAGTGTCGCCACCGAATTGGGTAAAACCTTTGGAGAAGTACCTTTGGCTTTGCTAAGCCCAGTCCCAGGTAACCAATCCTTATTCTCCATTTTCAACACTTATTCACAACTCAATTTTTATGAGTTTACTACAGATCAATACGCCTCATTGCAAATCGAACACAATTTTGGGGGTCGTATATTCTCCAGAATACCATTTTTGAAGAAGTTAAACCTACGTGAGATTGTTGGAATTAGAGGGGTTATTGGAAGTATATCTCAGGCCAATATAGACTTAAACAGACCTGCGTTCGAAAATTTACTATTTCCAGATGGGAATACCAGACCTATACGCCCGTCCGATATTGCGCCTATATCTGAGCCCTATTACGAATACAGTTTCGGGATTGGGAATATCTTCAAAGTCTTTCGGATTGATTTTAATTTCAGAGGTAACTACAACGACTTGCCCGATGCCAGAAACTTTGGCGTAACAGGCTCCTTTGGTTTCTATTTCTAACCTAAACTTAACATAGGAATTTTTGGTGGTATGGGTAATACACCGTATTTTTGCACCCCGTTAGCGAGCAATATGTTGTTATAACCGCATAAGTAGTTGTAATTCAATATGTTAATATTCGCTTTCGCGAAAGCGGTCACAGCCGCCGTTTTAGTGTGTAATAATCCGAAAATATGGCTGAGATCTTTAAAAAAAGAGTTCAATAGACCTTGATAATAAGGTCTTTATAAATGCCGATCTTTTACAGGCGGCGCGATAATAGTATGACAGCAGATAAAGTAAAAACATTTGATGTATTAATCGAGATTCCGAAAGGAAGTCGAAACAAATACGAGTACGATTTTGAGTTAAAAAAAATTCGATATGATCGTATGATTTTTTCGTCAATGATGTACCCAGCAGATTACGGTTTTATGCCCGAAACTCTGGCTCTTGATGGTGATCCTTTAGATGTATTGGTCTTGGTGACAGAACCTACTTTTCCAGGGTGTGTGATAGAGGTGAAACCCATTGGAGTCTTTCACATGGCAGACGAAAAGGGACCAGACGAAAAAGTAATTTGTGTACCTGTTAGTGATCCAATTGCCAGCAGAGTAAATGACCTTCCAGAATTAAATCAGCATTTGATCAAGGAGATTGAGCACTTTTTTCAAGTGTACAAGGATCTTGAAGAAAAGAAGGTTGACGTTGGAGGATGGGGTAATGTTGATGAAGCCAAAGACATCGTTGCCAAATGTATCGAAAGGTATCAGGAAAGTGACGTTCCAAGAAGTGAAGTAAGTATATACTGAGAGGAGGAGGTAAACTAAGTCAATAGCGTTTTACAAGCGTTGTTGATATTGTTACAGTTCCTTAATTTTCACGATATAAATGAGTTAGCCCTCAGCCGCAGTCTACCAGATTGGGGCTTTTTTTGTTCGCTTTGATTTTGTTACTTTAGCCTGACTTTAATTTAACCTCAAAACCGAATGGAAAAAAATATTATTTGGGTGCCTGTGGCACTATCCGTATTGGGTCTACTTTTCATGTTTATAAAAATGGCATGGGTAAAGAAACAATCACCTGGAAATGCCAGAATGCAAGAAATATCTAAGGCCATTAAAGAAGGTGCACTTGCCTTTCTAGCAGCCGAATATAGACTTTTGCTCATTTTTGTACTTATCGCCTCTGCGGCCTTATTTGGAATTTCACAGATCGTAGATACCACAAGTATTATGATCGTTCCTGCTTTTATTCTAGGGGCATTCTTTTCTGCCCTTGCGGGAAATATTGGGATGCGCATAGCCACCGATGCCAACGCACGTACCGCCGAAGCGGCCAAAACTTCTTTACCCCAAGCGCTCAAAGTTTCTTTTGGAGGCGGAACCGTTATGGGACTTGGTGTAGCAGGACTTGCTGTACTAGGTTTGAGTTTATTCTTTTTGTTCTTTACTGGACAGTTTATGGGAGAGGAAGGGTCATTTTATAGAAACATGACCATTGTACTTGAGGCTCTTGCCGGATTTTCACTAGGTGCCGAGAGTATTGCCTTATTTGCCCGAGTAGGAGGAGGGATTTACACCAAGGCAGCCGATGTTGGAGCAGATCTTGTAGGAAAGGTCGAGGCTGGGATTCCAGAAGACGATCCGCGTAATCCGGCAACCATCGCCGATAACGTAGGAGATAATGTAGGTGATGTAGCAGGGATGGGAGCCGATTTATTTGGTTCTTACGTAGCCACAGTACTTGCCGCTATGGTATTGGGTAATTATGTGATTAGAGATATTTCACTGGCTGGTGGAGTTCAATATACCGATGCTTTTAATAATATGGGGCCTATTTTACTACCTATCGTAATTGCTGGTGTAGGAATATTAGCTTCTATCATTGGTACCTTTCTAGTAGGTGTAAAAAACAATGAGGCCAAAGAAGGTAAAGTTCAAGCCGCTCTCGATTTAGGAAACTGGGTCGCTATCGGATTGACCTTGATCGCTAGTTTCTTTTTGATTAAATGGATGCTTCCAGAAACGATGCAATTAAGCTTTTTTGGAGAAGGATATAAAGAAATATCTTCGATGAATGTCTTTTACGCTGCGGTCATAGGACTTGCTGTTGGAGCCTTGATTTCTATAGTAACTGCCTATTATACCAGTCTTGGGAAAAAACCAGTGATGGATATCGTACAAAACTCGTCAACTGGAGCTGCGACCAATATTATTGCTGGTCTTGCCGTTGGAATGAAGTCTACTTTTGCCTCTGTCTTATTGTTTGCAGCGGCTATCTATGGCTCTTATGAATTGGCTGGCTTTTATGGAGTGGCGCTTGCCGCCTCTGCTATGATGGCAACAACAGCGATGCAATTGGCTATTGATGCTTTTGGACCTATAGCCGATAATGCAGGTGGTGTGGCCGAGATGAGTGAATTAGAAGATCACGTGCGAGAGCGTACAGATATTCTTGACTCTGTAGGAAACACAACTGCTGCTGTGGGTAAAGGTTTTGCAATTGCCTCTGCGGCTTTAACGGCTCTTGCTCTTTTTGCAGCCTATGTTACTTTTACAGGTATTGATGGGATAAACATTTTTAAAGCAGATGTACTAGCAATGTTGTTTGTGGGAGGTATGATACCTGTGGTATTCTCGGCATTGGCTATGAAATCTGTAGGTAAAGCAGCCATGGAAATGGTACAGGAAGTACGTCGTCAATTTAGAGAGATTCCTGGTATCATGGAAGGCACTGGTACCCCAGAATATGCCAAATGTGTCGATATCTCGACCAAGGCAGCACTTAAAGAAATGTTACTGCCAGGCCTCATTACGATTATTACTCCTATTATTATCGGGCTTCTTTTTGGGGCCGAACCCTTAGGAGGTTATATGGCAGGTGTATGTGTAAGTGGTGTGATGTGGGCAATCTTTCAAAATAATGCTGGTGGTGCTTGGGACAATGCCAAGAAATCATTTGAGGCAGGAGTTATGATAGATGGAGAGATGACCTACAAAGGCTCTGATGCTCATAAAGCAGCAGTTACGGGAGATACCGTAGGTGATCCGTTTAAGGATACTTCTGGACCATCTATGAATATATTGATTAAGCTTACCTGCCTAGTCGGATTAGTAATAGCTCCAATTTTGGGAGGGCATACTGAAGAAGGTGTTGCTACTACTCAAGTAAAAGAGGCTATTTTTATTGCCGATGATGGAACCAAGACTGTATTAAATCTTGCAGAGACACCTGAGGTGGCTATGAATGTTGAAAAACAAGTTGAGGTTAAAATGACGGCTACAGAAGGTGACGATGCCAAGGCTGTAGTTACCACAACTACGACCAAAAATGGGGAAACCACAGTAGATACGAAAATTATTGAAGGTACACCCGATGAGGTAAAAGCTGAGGTAGAGGCACTTGAAAATGTCAAAGTGAAAAATACCAAAGACAAGACCAAAGTGGTCATTGAAATAGAAGAAGTAGAAGAGGGTAAGTAATCTTACGCTTTTTGAGACCAAGACAAAAACGCCTGTTAATGCAACGGGCGTTTTTTTTGGGTCTATATAGAATGCAATATCGATCGTAAAAGCTTAATTTGAATGTTATATTGAGACCATAGCAGCATTTGACAAACACTTACTTATGGCACTTTTTTCCTCTAATGACCCAATCGAAATAGATGGTTACCAGTCTTACGGAACCCAAAACCACTTGTATGCATTAGGGCGTGCGCTAGAACATGAAGGTGTCGATCTTGAACAACGAGGTTTGTTAGCTGCGATTAAAAATGCGTATAAGCAGTTTGCTACAGACGAGCTACGCCACACCAGATTAAGAGTACGCCTACCCGATGATCGAACGTTCTATGTAACAACCGATGCCGAGGGCTATTTTAAAATTGATGAGAAGGTCGAGGGCTTGGATACCCTCATCAATAGTGAAGGCTGGGTAGGGTTATCGATTAGTTTTGATGATGTGACATCTTCGGTTGAGGTATTATCTAACAATGAATTTCCTGCGCAGATGCTTATCCCTCCGGCTTCAGCAGAATACGGCGTTATTAGTGATATTGACGATACGATCTTGCACACTGGTGTAGCCTCCAGACTAAAATGGCGAGTAATTGTAAATACTGCATTTAAATCGGTGCATCAAAGGACTTCACTGGCAGGTGCCCCTGCATTCTATCAAAAACTCCATCTTGGAAAATCCGGTCATGCCGCAAACCCTATGTTTTATGTGAGCAATAGCCCTTGGAATCTATACAAATATCTAGAACATTTTATCCGAAAAGCTGGTTTTCCTAAGGGTCCTATCTTATTGAGAGATTTTAGAGGTCCTTTTGACAAGACGCCAAAACCCGAAAAACCACATAAGCAGCGCGAGATAAGAAATATTCTCAAAACATATCCGCATCTCAAATTTGTACTCATTGGCGATAGTGGAGAACACGATGTCGATATTTATCTAGAAGTAGCCCAGCAATTTCCAGAGCAAATCCTGGCGGTGTACTTACGCAGTGTCAAACACAAAAAGAAAATGGAGCGGGTGTCAGCGGTTTTAAGTCAATATTCGGGTATACCAGCTATTATGGTAAAAGAAAGCCGTATGGCCGAATCCCATGCGCGATCTATCGGTCTGATTCAATAGGAAGTTATCTCACTTAACTAGTGCTTAGAATAGGCCGTTTAGTTCGGCATCGATACGATTGATAATCTCGCCCAAGTCTTCTGGGTTATCGACAAAATTAATATCATCTACATCAATAATCAATAATTTGCCCTTGTCATATCCGGTTACCCAGGCTTCATAACGCTCATTGAGCCTACTGAGGTAGTCTATACTGATAGAGTTCTCATACTCGCGTCCGCGTTTGTGGATTTGAGAGACCAAGTTAGGAATTGAACTGCGCAAATAGATCATTAAATCTGGGGCGTCAACCACGCTTTCCATTAAGTCAAAAAGCGAGCGATAATTGTTGTAATCCCTATTGGTAAGCAACCCCATAGCATGCAAATTGGGAGCAAAGATAAAAGCGTCTTCATAAATCGTTCGATCCTGAATAATACTCTTCTTGCTATTTCTTATTTCGAGCAATTGTCTAAATCTACTATTTAAAAAATAGATTTGAAGATTAAAAGACCAGCGTTCCATTGCGTTGTAAAAATCATCCAGATACGGATTATCAACCACATCTTCGTATTGGGGTGTCCACTTAAAATGTTTGGCAAGTAATCGCGCCAAGGTGGTTTTTCCCGCCCCGATGTTTCCGGCAATGGCAATGTGCATGTTTTAGTTTTTAGCTGGTTTGAGTCGAAAAGAGGTCACCTTTTGACCGTCGTAAATATACAGGATTTCATTATTCAACGAAAACTGTTTGACGGGTATTTTTGGCAGATCTATAGGCAAAAACGCTGCTTGAGTTGCGGGTTTGTAAAAAAATTGTTGACCGTCCCATCCCAAGAGATTGCCATTGTGTTGTTTGAGATTTATAAAACCCTGATGTTCTAGGGTATGTAAAAAACTCCCATAGGTATTTAAAGCGAGAATTTGAGTATCCATAAGTAACCAGACAAAATTAAAATTACTCGCAATTTGTAAGGGTACTTTTTCAATAGGCAGAGATTGTTGAATCACCTTCTGAGTGTTGTAGTCAAAAACTTCCAGTCGTTGCGTGTCTGTATTGAAAATCCAAAAGCGCCTGTCATTGGCAGTTGCGGTATGGCTGACGTTTCTAAAATTTTCAATATTAGTAAAAGAAAGGCGCTTAATCTCAGAAAGGGTGTTGTCCAAAATCAAGACAGTATTTGCGTCTTTGTAAAATAATGTAATTTTTAAGGGGTTAATCAGGTCAACTTCTGCAATGGGCCCCAGTTGCAAGGCTGCAAATTGATACAATTGCCTATCGTCTTTTTTAAAGAGGGTATTGCCTTTTACATAATAGAGGCTATTGTAATCGTCAATTCCTAGAAAGCGCTCGGCTTCTAACGGGAATACCTCTAAAGGGCTCACCTTTACCGATTGGGCAAAGACCCCCATCGCAAAAGACCAAAACACTAAAAAAACAAATGACTTCATGTGCTAGCAAAGTACAAAAAACTTGCCGCTTTTTGAGATTAGCCAGAGCGGGTGTTTAGCGCATGATATTAGCAAATGAGTTTGTAGCCATAGCCACGCACATTAACGATTGAAATGCGTTCGTCCTCCTTGAGTTTTTTTCTTAGTTTACTAATAAATACATCCATCGAGCGCCCACTAAAAAAGTCGTCATCACCCCAGAGTTTTTTTAAGATAAACGAGCGGTCTAGGACCTGATTTTTGTTTTTGCAGAGATGAAAAAGTAGGTGGGCTTCACGGTGGGTGAGTTTTTGAACGCTTTCGCGAAAGCGCAATTCTTGTTTTGGAAAGTCAAAGGCGTAGGCTCCAATAGTTAAAACATGAGCGTGTTTTTGTTCGAGGCTTCTATGAAGTAGGTTATTGATACGGGCAATTAATTCTTCTATACTAAATGGTTTTTTGACATAATCATTACCACCAATACTAAAGCCTTCTACTACATCTTCGGTTTGGGATTTGGCGGTGAGAAAAATGATAGGAACAGCGTCATCGATTTGACGTATCGCCTTGGCCACGCTGAACCCATCAAGTTTTGGCATCATCACATCCAAGATCACCAAATCGGCGCCCTTTTGGGTAAAATAGTCTAAAGCCAATTCACCATCACTAGATAGATGTACCTCAAAATCTCGGGTTTCTAGACTTTCTTGAACAATTTGTCCCAGAGCTGGCTCATCTTCGGCTAAGAGTAAACGTGTTTTAGACATAGGGTAAATGGATGCTAAATGTTGTAGGAGCGGTGGTACAAAGTATTTGACCGCCGTGTTTTTCTATGATTGTCTTGGTGTAAAACAGGCCAATGCCAAACCCCTTTACATCGTGGGTGTTGCCTTTTGGGACTCGATAGAATTTTTCAAAAATTTTGGTGGCTTGGGCTTTGGTCAAATGATGTCCATTGTCTTTAATACGGATCAAACAGCTATCTTTTTTAGGATGCAATGAGATCTCAATACGATCTCCTCCGTATTTAACAGCATTATCAAAGATATTGTCTAGTGCATTTTCTAAATGAAAGACATCTATAGCCAGCATACAAGAAGCTTGTGGTGTTATAAGTGTAATGTGATGCGAAGGATAGGTTTGACTGTATTTTTGTTTGATACTCTCTAACAAAGTGACCATATTATATGGCTCCTTTTGCAGGGCCAAGGCCTCTTTGTCTAGCGTGGCAGTTTCTAATAGTTTTTCGACCATAGTATTTAGTTTTGCGATTTGCACCGAGGACATATCAATATATTTTTTGGTCTTCTTTGGATCGTTATTGGTGTTAAAGTGTTGAATACTTTCTAATGCCACCCCTATGGTCGCTATAGGTGTCTTAAATTCATGGGTCATATTTCCAATAAAATCGTTTTTAATTGAGGCTAGCTCTTTTTGCTGTTTAATAATATGTAATAAATACAAAAGGCTGCTTACAACGGCTGCCATTAATATAAAACTGAGTAAAATACCCAAGAGATTATTCTTTAGTATAGTAAAAGTGCCATTGGTAAAAGCCAAGGTGAGTGTGCTCTTAGCGGGTAGATAGGCTGAGGTTGAAGCCGTTGTCAAAGGAGCGGTATCGCTAATTTTTTTATTAGAATATTGTTTACGGCCATTAGGGTCAACAAATTCGATACTGTAATCGACATCAATTTTTTTACGAGAGAGTTCTTGAGCTACCAAATCACTCATTTTGTCTAAGGCCAGGCTATCCGAGCTTATAGAGAAAATGACTCTGGAGGTAAGTTGTGCTAAGGCATTATCGCGCTGGGTTGAATCTCCCAAAAACCATTTGACAGCCCCGCGCTTAATCGAATCATTAATAGAAAGTTGTGACACCAAGGTGTCTATCATAGCCGTGCCTCCCCCAAATAGCGGTATCGATTCTGTTACCCCAGCATCAGACAGTGCTAATGACGGCTTTTTTTTATGCGGAAGCTCGACCGTGGTGTCTTGTATGATAAAATGCAAGGTTTTAAGAGCTGCACTATCATTGATTTTCTGTGAAATGGATAAGGGACTTTTTGAAAATTTTGTAGTATCTGCTGACCAGCTAGAAATATTGATATCAAGTGAATTATTTGAACCCTTAAATGATTTTAAAAATTTTAGATTTGGTGATTGGTTTATAGCAAAACCAATGGTGTTGTCTGTGGCAAGATCGATATAATAGGTGTCTACAGCCTGATCGAGCCCAATTTGCACCTCATTGATGAGTTGTTGCTTTCCTTGTTGATAATTTTTGTAATTCCAATACACTTGTATAGCGAGGGTCAACACAATCACCAAGCTGATAAAATAGAGCACCGATTTGTAATGGCGTTTTTGCATAATTCAAATGTAGTCGCTTAGCCAAGGCTGGACAAATCGGTTAACACTCGTTAACACTGCTTAACAAAAGTCAACATAACTTTTTGACATCTTTGTAACAACAAAACACCAATCCTATGAAAACTATCAAATTTGCCTTGCTACTTTCTGTATTTGCTTTCGCGAAAGCGTATGCTCAAAATATAGAAGGGATAGCCACTTATCAAACACAGCGTCACGTAGAGATGAAGCTCGATTCTTCTTCTGGAATGACAGACGAAATGCACAAGAGCATACAAGAGCAACTCAGAAAACAGTTTCAACGTAAATACGATCTCACCTTTAAGGGTAGTGAGGCCATCTGGCAACAACAACCTGAAGAGCTGGCCAAACCACAAGCGCCTAGCAGTGGTGGTATGGTCATTACCGTTTCGGCAAGTAAAGATGTGTTGTATCAAGATATCGCCGATAAAAAGTACACCCAGCAAACAGATTTGATGGGGAAGTTGTTTTTAATAGAAGACGTTCTAGAAAAGCCAAAGTGGAAACTCGAAAAGGAGACCAAGAATATAGGACAATACACATGTTTTAAAGCGACCCTTGAAGAAGAACAAGAAGAGCGATCTATGCAAATGGTGGATGGAAAAAGTAAAAAGGTAACCAAGACCTCGACTCGCAAGATAACCGCCTGGTATACTTTAGATATCCCTATCTCACACGGTCCGGACGAGTTTTGGGGGTTACCTGGACTGATTCTAGAAGTTAATGATGGGAAGATGTCTATGATGTGTACCAAGGTTGTACTTAATCCCAAGGAGGGAGTCGAGATAGAAATACCCGTTAAAGGAAAAAAAATAGATCAGGCGAGCTATGATGAAACCGCACGTAAAAAGTCTGAAGAATTGATGGAGCGTATGCAATCTAATCGCAAGAAAGGCGATGGCAGTATGATGACTATAAGCATCAAAGGTTAGGGTAGTCCATTTTCATAATTTCTTCTTAAAATACCACCTTGGATTGAACTTTGGTTTACTTTTAAAGTCTAAAGTTTTTGGACCATTAAATAATAGAAGAATGTTTATACCCTTGAGAAAATTAACAGTAGTAATTCTAATTTGCCTTGTTGCCTTACCGATATATGCACAAAAAATACAGGGAGTAGCTACTTATCAGACCAAAACGACCATAGATTTATCTCGATTTAATCGCGGCGGCCAACAAATGACCGAACAGCGTAAAAAGCAAATTATGGAGCGTATGAAGAATTTTTTAGAAAAGGAGTATACTTTGACTTTTAACAATGAAGAGTCATTCTACAAAGAAGAAGAAAAACTAGCTGCACCGGGTCAAGGTGGTGGTTGGGGAGGAGGCTTTACCCAAGGAGGTATTTATAAAAATACCGCTACCAAGGCCTATGCCCGAGAAAACAATATGATGGGTAAAACCTTTTTGGTCAAAGATACGATCAATGCCCTGGAGTGGGAATTGGTAAAAGAGAGCAAAATGATTGGTCAATATCCTGTTTTTAAGGCGGTGGCCACCAGAGATATTGAGGCTAATATGTGGAGTAGAATGGGTAGACGTGCCAGAGCTGCGCAAAAGGCCAATGCCAAAAAAACTGATAGTACAGCGACCACACAAGAACCAGAAGAGGATGAATCCACTACAGAGACCATAACCGCCTGGTATACACCGATGATTCCTGCCTCCCACGGTCCAGACGAATTTGGGGGGTTACCTGGATTAATTTTGGAGTTGAGTACTAACAATACGACCATGCTTTGTACAAAAGTAGTACTCAATCCAAAAGAAGAAGTAATTATTGATGTACCATCTAAGGGGAAGGAAGTATCGCGTGCCGAATACGTGGCCATAGTAGAAGAAAAGGCTAAAGAAATGGCAGAACGTTATGGGCGAAGTAATCGACGTGGTGGAGGCCGACGTTTTTAGGACCGAAATACGGTGCAAATTTGAGGCTTAGGGACGATGATAGCTTCTGTTTGAACAACCCATCTAATCAATCAAATTAAAACAAATGACATTAAAAAATAGTTTATTGGCAGTACTACTTGTATTGTCAACAGGGGTTTTTGCGCAAAGTATTACCTTAAAAGGAGTAGTGAGAGATAGTATAGGTAGTCCTTTAGAATTTGCTAATATTATAGCATCAAATAAGGCAGAAGGCACTTTAGAATCTTATGGCATCACCGACGGAGAAGGCCGGTACAAATTAGATTTGACCAAAGGCAGCACCTATGAATTAAAGGTGAGTTTTTTGGGTCTAAAATCAGAATTGATTGATCTTGAAGTAGACCAGCAAGCTCAGGATATGACCAAAGATTTTGTGTTAAAGGCAGATCCAAATCAACTAGATGATGTAGAACTGGTATACGAAATGCCGGTCACGGTAAAGGGAGATACCATCGTCTATAACACCGACAGCTTTACCAACGGAAACGAAAAGAAGTTAGGCGACGTTCTTAAAAAGTTGCCTGGGGTAGAAGTAAATGATGACGGAGAGATCGAAGTAGAGGGTAAGGTGGTCAATAAAGTCATGATTGAAGGGAAAGACTTTTTTGACGGAGATACCAAACTGGCAACCAAGAATATTCCTGCCGATGCTTTAAAGAAGGTCGAGGTATTAAAAAATTATAATGAGGTTTCACAAATGCGGGGTCTAGGTAACGATCAGGATAATGTTGCCATTAATCTCAAACTCAAGGAAGGTAAGAAAAACTTCTGGTTTGGAGAAGTCACTGCTGGCCTGGGAGAGGGCGAGAAAACCCGCTACCTTGTCAAACCCAAATTGTTCTACTACAGCCCCAAGGGGTCTATTAATATCATTACCGATTTTAATAACAATGGTGAAGTACCCTTTACCTTTAGAGATTACTTCAATTTTACGGGGGGATTTAGGAATTTTAATCAACGCGGGGGTACCTCCTTTAATATATCTGATGGTGGCTTAGGTTTTTTAACTACCCAGAATAATAGAGCCAATGATATAGAAACTAATTTTGCCGCGGTCAATTTTACCTATGCTGCAAGTCCTAAATGGGATATTAGTGGCTTTGCCTTATACAGTGATAATTTGACCAATTTTGTAAATAATTCATTAAATACCTTTATCAATCAAGGTTTTACACAAGGATTTGAGGAGACCAGTGACCAGCGTAATCAATTGGGTATGGTTAAATTTAGTTCGGTGTATAAACCCAATGTGAATCTGCAATTTGACTATGACGTTTTGGTAAAAAAATCAAAACAGACCGAATTTTCAGATGGTTTGAGTATCCTTAATCGCGGTGGAGATATAGTTGAAAACATCACCGATCAAAACAAGGAAAACGACCCTTTCTCTATTAATCAGAATGTCAATTTGTACTATACTTTAGATGAGAAAAATATTTTTGCAGGAACCTTTGTTCATCTCTTTTCTGATGAGAATCCTTTTTACCGAGCTCGATTGAGTGAAGAGCCCTTTCAAACACCAAATGATGATTTTGATCCAGACCAACCCACAGGACCAGATAATCCAGCCTTTGTAAGTACTATTCCATTTCAAATGGCACCATCTGGTTTGTTTGATCTTAACCAAAACAAAAATGTTGAGAGTCATAAATTGGACGCCAAGGTAGATTATTACTACATTCTCAATGATAAAAGTAATTTGAATTTTACCTTGGGTACTACCTTAAGTACTCAGAATTTTGATTCGAGCTTATTCCAAATTTTAGAGGGTGGTCCTGATCCCTTGACCGAAGATAATGCCGGACAAGCCATTGGTAATGATGTCAAATTTAATTTTAGTGATATCTTCTTAGGGCTGCATTACAAGGTAAAGACAGGCATATTTACCATAACCCCAGGACTTACTTTGCACAATTATGGAACAAAAAGCGAACAATTTGGATTGACCACCGATGAAAATGAATGGAAATTACTCCCAGATTTATTTACAGTTGTACAGTTTTCTCAAGGAAAGAGTTTGAGGGCCAACTATCAGATGACTGCACAATATACCGATGTCAATAATTTTGCCGAAGGTTTAGTGCTCAACAATTACAACAGTCTTTTTAGAGGAAATAGGGATATAGAAAATGCTATATTTCATACAGCCAGTTTAAATTATTTTAGCTTTAGTATGTTTAATTTTACTAGCTTGTTTGGTGGGGTAAATTATACCAGAAGAGTAGATGCGATAAAGACCTCAGGAGACTTTACGGGAATCAATCAAGTATCGCGCCCTATAAACAATACCAATTTCTTTGACGAAACCTTTAGCGGAAACGCCCGTTTTTCTAAGCGTTTCAAAAAGTGGAAACTCAATTTGAGTGCCAATGGGTCTTACAGTGATTTGAACAACATAATTAACGGTGAGCCTAGAAATACCAAAAACATTACTCAAAATTACAGAACTAGCGCCGAGACTAATTTTAAAAATGCACCTAATTTTGAGCTTGGATATAATCATACCATTACCAATTCTGACAACGGTGCCACAGACCGAACCTTTACCACCATTAGGCCTTTTGCCAATGCAGAGATCAACTTTTTAAATGGTTTTACCTTTGGTGCCGATTGGAGTTTATACAATTATGACGATGACGATCCGACAACTGATATCGATAATATGTACACCTTTCTTGAGGCCAATTTATACTATCAAAAACCTGAGAGTAAATGGGAATTTCGTATACAAGCCACAAACTTGCTAGATGTGGATGTGATCAGTAATAATAGTGTTAATGATATCTCAATTAGGAATACTGAATATTTTGTTCAGCCCAGAATTCTTATGTTTACAGTGAAGTACAATCTGTAAATAATTCATTTGAAATACCTTATACTCATACTGTTATTTATGAATCTTCCTCAAGACATACAAACCATCAACTTTGGAAAAGACGGTTGTGACAACTGCCAATGGTATGTCGTTTTGGACGGTGTCATGGGCGGTCGCTCCAATGGTAGCATTGAAGTTATACAAAAGAGTATCGTCTTTAAGGGGGCAATTTCGCTTGCCAATAATGGAGGTTTTGCCTCATTCAGAAGCGAATATGGTCAATACGATCTTTCGCAGTTCGATGAAGTAGAGATACGCTATAGGTCTACAGGTCAAGATTTCGCGTTTACGCTTAATAAATATCGCAGGTTTTATAGACCCAATTTTAAAGCAGATCTCCCAGTCACTGATGGTCAATGGATAACCAAAAGGCTGTCATGGGATCGTTTTAAGCGCTATCGTTTGGGCAATCGCCTGTTGGGTGCCCTGGTAACAGATGACCTAGAAAAAATCATACGCATGGGGTTTATATCTAATCAAAAGAAAGCCAGCCCATTTTCCTTTGAAGTAGATTACATCCGTTTTCAATAAATGTAGATTATACTATATTTGGAGAAACAGCAGCTATGAACCCATTTACATTTGATAAAAGCCGTGTACTCAATTTCTCGGATGCTGTTTTTTCAATAGCTATGACCTTATTGGTCTTGGACATTGCCATACCAACAGCAAAGCTATATCAAAAAGGTTTTGGCGCGGCCTTTAGCGATATGGTGCCTGGACTCATAGGGTTTTTGGTAAGCTTTTTGGTTATTGCTATGTACTGGGTAGCTCATTTAAAATTGACACGATTTCTATCTTCGCTTGATGCCAAATTTCTCTATTTAAACATTTTTTTGTTGCTATTTGTAGTACTGCTTCCCTTTTCTACAGATTTGTACGTGACAGGGTATACCCTTACAGGGCCCTTTGTTTTTTACAGTTTAAATCTAGGTGTGATTGGTATCTTTCTTTTTTTTATGACGCGCTATGTATACCAAAAGGAAAAGGGCAAAACTGGCTTTACCTCTTTAATTTATCACTGGTATCAGTGGCGCGGGCTTACCGTGGTGGCAATTTGGTTCATTGCTGCAGTCATTGCAGCGGTACTCCCCAATACAGCGCGTATGATCTTTTTAACCATTTTCTTGGTCAATGCAATCCTTGATCGCGTGTACAAAAAGAGAATTAAAGCGACACAAAAATACTGAGTTTAGAATAAGGCTATAAAGCACCTCAAAAAAAAGGTCAATCAGCTTTACACCCATTGACCTTTATGATTACTTTATATGAGGATCTTACAATTGAAAAGCGGCTCTGACTTTGTCGACATAATCCAATTTCTCCCAAGTAAATAGCTCTACGTCTACCTTGTGCTGGGTCCCATCAAAACGTTCAAATGTTTTAGTGATGGTTTCATTTTTTCTTCCCATATGACCATAGGCAGCAGTTTCACTATACATTGGAGAACGCAATTTGAGACGGCTTTCAATAGCAGCGGGGCGCATGTCAAAGATATCAGCAATTTTCTCGGCAATTTCACCATCGGTCAGCTCTACATTGGCAGTGCCATAAGTGTCTACAAATATCCCCATAGGTTCAACCACACCAATGGCGTAAGATACCTGAACTAAAATTTCGTTGGCAATACCTGCGGCAACCATGTTCTTGGCTATATGTCTAGTTGCGTAGGCTGCAGAGCGGTCTACTTTACTTGGATCTTTACCAGAAAAAGCACCACCACCGTGTGCGCCTTTACCTCCATAGGTGTCTACAATAATCTTACGTCCGGTAAGACCAGTGTCTCCATGTGGCCCTCCTATTACAAACTTTCCGGTAGGGTTGATGTGATAAGTGATCTCATCATTAAATAAGGCTGCTACTTTTTCTGGGAGCTGGCCCACCAAACGCGGGATCAATATCTCCTTGATATCTTTACGGATTCTCTCTAACATCTTGTCATCCGTATCAAAATCGTCATGCTGCGTAGAGATAACAATAGCATCTATACGTTGAGGTACGTTATCATCACTGTATTCTATAGTGACTTGGCTTTTAGAATCAGGGCGTAAATACGTAATATCGTTATTTTCACGTCTAAGGGCTGCGAGCTCTATTAATATTTTATGAGATAGGTCCAAAGCCAAGGGCATAAAGTCTGCCGTCTCTTTAGTGGCATAACCAAACATCATACCTTGATCTCCTGCCCCTTGCTCTTCTTTTGAAGCTCTATCTACGCCGCGATTGATATCGTCAGATTGCTCGTGTATGGCAGATAACACACTACACGAATGTGCATCAAACATATATTCACCTTTGGTATAACCAATTTTACGTATGGCCTCACGTGCAATTTTTTGCACATCTAAGTAAGCACTACTTTTTACTTCACCAGCCAGGAATACTTGCCCGGTAGTTACCAGCGTTTCGCAAGCTACTTTTGATTCGGGATCAAAAGCTAAAAAATTATCAATAAGTGCGTCACTAATTTGATCTGCTACTTTGTCTGGGTGTCCTTCAGAAACACTTTCTGAGGTAAATAAATACGCCATGTATATCGTTTTAAAAAGCTATAAGGGAGATTTGACGAGCGTGCGGTAGAAACATAACAACAAAACGGAATAGTTGTGCTGTAGTTTTAGGCATTTTTTTAAGAGGTTGCAAGCAGTCAAATCTTTCCTCGATTAATGCGGCAAAGGTAACTAAACTTTTGAATATTCCAACGCACTTCTCAAGGCTCTTTTTAGGGATATCAATCGAAAAAAAAATTACCATAAAGCTGTATGGTAAATTTAATTTTTTTCTTATTCTTATATGTAGATGCATTTTCGGTATATGCATTAAAATAGCTGTATAATTAGAAAAATTTTCTGTTTTATTTGGCTTTTTCAAAAATCATTGTAATCTTTGCCGAGTAAAAGTTCACAATTTTATTGAAATGTTATCAAGAAAGACCGAGGGATTAGACCCAGTGACGTCTTAGCAACCCTTTCACTTAGAAAGAAGGTGCTACATTCTACTCATAACGACCAGTCATTTTTGGGAGTTGGGATAGATAACATCGAGACTATGGCCTAGGCATAGCTTATGTTTTTCTTATAATATTTTTCTTTCAAGTATTTCATCTACGATGAGATGTATGGCTTTTGTATTTAATCCTTTCACACGAAGTGATAGGGCATTTATTAAACTCAAAAACAAGAAAAATGAGTACACAAAAATTTGCAACTCAAGCGTTGCATGCAGGACACGACACAACACTTAACGCAGGTACACGTGCCGTTCCTATCTATCAAAGCACCGCATATGTTTTTAACGATGCAGACCACGCGGCAAATCTTTTTAACCTGACAGAACCTGGCTTTATCTACACCAGGTTAAACAATCCAACAAACGACATACTGGAGAAACGCCTTGCTCAAATTGAGGGAGGGCTTGCAGCTGTCGTAACTGCCTCTGGAACTGCTGCCATTAATACTACATTACTGACACTTCTCAAAGCTGGTGATCACATTGTGGCTTCTAGCAGTCTGTATGGAGGAACTTACAATTTGTTGAGTGTTACGCTTCCAAGATTTGGTATCACAACAACCTTTGTAGATCCTTCTAATCCAGACAATTTTGAAGGAGCGGCTCAGGAAAATACGCGAGTATTTTTTGTAGAGTCACTGGGGAATCCAAAGTTGGACGTATTGGATCTAAAGAGGATATCCGCTTTCGCGAAAGCGTACAAAGTCCCTTTAATAGTAGATAATACAGTAGCCACACCTGCATTGCTCAACCCTATAGAGCACGGAGCAGATATTGTTATTCACTCTTTGACAAAATACATTAATGGCAATGGTACGGCACTAGGCGGAGCCATAATAGATGCAGGAAAATTTGACTGGTCATCTGGGAAATTCCCTGAATTTACAGAGCCCTCACCAGGATATCACGGGCTTGTATATCACGATGCCTTAGGAGAAGCCGCGTTTATTGCCAAAGTCCGTATCGAAGGACTCCGCGACCACGGTGCTGCCTTAAGTCCGTTTAATGCCTTTCAAATATTACAGGGATTGGAAACACTCCAAATTCGAGTAAAAAAACATTCAGAAAATGCGCTGGCTCTTGCAAAATGGCTGGAAGAACGTGAAGAGGTCGCCTGGGTAAACTATCCAGGGCTTGAAAGTAGCCCGTATAATGATCTAGCTAAGGAATATTTGCCAGAAGGACAAGGTGGCATTGTGACCTTTGGTGTAAAGGGTGGTTTTGATAGTGCAAAAACGATTGCAGACCAAACAAAACTCTTCTCATTGCTAGCAAACATTGGAGATAGTAAATCGCTTATCATTCACCCAGCAAGCACCACCCACCAGCAACTTACCGATAAGGAACAGCAAAGTACAGGGGTGACAAAAGATCTGATTCGGCTCTCGGTAGGCCTCGAGCATATCGAAGACCTTAAAGAAGATCTGGCATACGCATTTGCAAAGGTGCCTAAAACAGTATTAGTGTAATCTGTCTCCCTCTATCTTTTCCTATATGGAGCAGTAAGAGGGAGTACTATTTTTTGAGTGATGAAACTAAAAACACATACCATTAAGAATTTTCAGACCCGCAGTGGATATACCAGTCACATATATGTGACCTATCAATTATTTGGACAGCCGCTGGGAGCAGCTCCAGTAGTACTGGTAAATCACGCGCTTACAGGAAATTCTACAATTACCGGTCCTAATGGTTGGTGGAAGGCCTTGATTGGAAAAGAATTAGCGATAGATACAGATTGTTTTACCATTCTTGCTATCGATATTCCTGGAAACGGATATGATGACCAGGCTCAAAATTTAATAGCGCATTATAAGCAATTCACAGTTTTTGACATTGCCCGAATTCAAAATGAGATTATTAAAATTTTGGAAATAAAAAAGCTATTTGCTGTGATAGGAGGATCGCTTGGAGGACAAATTGCTTGGGAACTTGCAGTACAACAGCCTCATCTTATTAAGCATCTTATTCCGGTCGCCTCAGACTGGAAAGCCACAGACTGGGTAGTGGCACAATGCCACATTCAAGATGCCATTTTAAATAACTCCTCACAGCCTTTACAGGATAGTAGAAAACACGCAATGACCTTTTACCGCACACCAGCGTCATTCAAGGCAAAATTTAATCGCACTAAAAAGTCAAAAGAGGTATTTCATATTGAAAGCTGGCTCGTTTATCACGGGCAACGCCTTAAAGAACGGTTTTCAGTAGCATCGTATAAAATGATGAATCACCTACTACGTAGCGCAGATATTACCGCTGGAGTGTCTCCTTTTAAAGATGTTGTAAAAGATATATCGGCCAAAATTCACCTCGTTGCCATCGATACAGATGGATTCTTTCTAGCAGATGAAATTTACCAAACTCATCTCTCATTGAAAGAAGCAGGAGTCGATACGCACTATCATGAGATACAATCTATTCACGGTCATGATGCTTTTCTGATCGAGTATAAGCAACTATCGGCTATTGTTCAACCTATTTTTCAAAAACAGTTATGTCACAAATAAATATTGCCATTTTTGGTATAGGAAATGTAGGAAGCACACTCATAAAGCAGGTGATCTCCTACAACAAAAAAGAGCTAGGAACAGCGCTTAATGTGTTTGCAATTGCAAATTCTTCAGTCGCAATTTTACAAGAAAATGGAGCGGTAGATCAATGGGCTACAAATTTTGAAAACTGCGCAGGCTCTTATACTATTGAGGATGTGTATGCTTTCGCGAAAGCAAAAAACTACCACAACTTGATCGCTGTAGACGTAACTGCAAGTCCCGATTTTGTAAATCATTATATAAACATTGTGGATAATGGCTTTCATATTGTAACGGCGAATAAAATAGCCAACACCTTGTCTTATGAGTTTTACAAGGATTTGCGAGATCGTTTAGAGACCAGAAACAAGCAATTTTTGTACGAAACCAATGTAGGGGCTGGTCTTCCTATTATAGAAACCATAAAAAACCTTCACGCTAGCGGTGAAGAAATACATAAAATACGCGGTGTATTTTCAGGTTCTTTGAGCTACTTGTTTAATACATTTTCGCAAGAAGAAAAACGCTTTTCAGAAATCCTACTTGAAGCAGATGCTCTTGGACTTACAGAACCAGATGCGCGCGAAGACCTATCTGGTAAGGACGTTGCGCGCAAGCTGCTTATTTTAGGTCGCGAGCTGGGCATACGTAAAGAAGTGGAAGACGTAGCCATACAGAACTTGGTGCCACCAGAACTCAATGGTAGGACCACACGCTGCGAATTCCTAAGCAGTATCAAAACCTTAGACGCCATTTTTGAAAGAAATAAAGCAGAGCTAGATCATAACGAGGTACTGCGTCATGTGGGTGAACTCGATTTGCCCGCACAATCTCTAGAGGTAAAACTGGTTAAAGAAAAGAAGACAACAGCCTTGGGGCAAACACAAGGCGCCGATGCCGTTTTTGAAATATATACAGCATCCTATGGTGATCAACCACTTGTAATCCAAGGAGCAGGAGCGGGCAAAGCGGTTACCGCTAGAGGGGTTCTAGGCGATATTATCAAAGTAGCACAAAGTTTAAATTAATAGATGTTAGACAAACTCAAAAAGGCATTACAAAACCGAATCCTTGTTCTTGACGGCGCTATGGGTACCATGTTGCAGGCCTACTCATTTTCAGAGTCTGACTTTAGGGGGGAGCGTTTTAAAGACTGGACTAAGCCATTACAAGGTAATAATGATTTGCTTTCTATTACCCAGCCAGCAGCCATAGCAGAGGTGCATCGGGCGTATCTGGATGCTGGAGCCGATATAATCGAAACCAACACTTTTTCTTCAACATGTATTGCCATGGCAGATTATGGTTTAGAACAGCAGGTCTATGAGTTAAATTACGCTGCTGCCAAAATCGCCAAAGCGCTCACAAAAGCATACACCAATCAAAATCCAGACAAACCACGATTTGTAGCAGGATGCATGGGGCCCACCAATAAAACGGCCAGTATGTCTCCAGATGTGAACGATCCTGGTTTTAGGGCTATTAGCTTCTCAGAATTGGAGCAGGCTTATAGCGAACAGGCAAAAGCCTTAATCGAAGGAGGTGTAGACATACTGATGGTCGAAACTGTTTTTGATACCCTCAACGCCAAAGCTGCCCTTTTTGCGATAGATAAGCTAAAAGAAGAATTACAAATCGATATACCCGTTATGGTTTCGGGCACCATTACCGATGCCTCTGGTCGCACCCTTTCAGGACAGACTCCAGAAGCTTTTTTAATTTCGGTATCACATATACCGCTGTTATCTATTGGATTTAATTGTGCCTTAGGTGCGGCCCAATTGCAACCACATCTTGAGGCTATTGCCAGTCGAACTTCTATGGCCATTTCGGCCCATCCTAACGCAGGTTTGCCCAACGCATTTGGTGCATATGATCAAAGTCCAGAACAAATGGCAGCACAGTTACAGCCTTACATAGATAAGGCAGTTGTCAATATTTTGGGAGGTTGCTGTGGTACCACACCAAAGCATATCAAAGCCATTTCTCAACTCGTAGAAGGTATCACTCCTAGATCTATACAGTGCCTATGAAAACTACAGCGCGCTATTTAAAATTGGCGGGTCTAGAACCGCTAATCATCACCCCAGAAAGTAATTTTATCAATGTGGGAGAACGTACTAATGTGGCTGGATCTCGAAAATTTCTAAGGCTTATCAAAGCAAATGATTTTGAGGCGGCCTTAGAGATAGCAAGAGAGCAGGTAGAAAATGGTGCGCAGATTCTTGATATTAATATGGATGACGGGCTTATTGATGGGAAGCTAGCTATGGTTCGCTTTTTAAAATTGCTCATGGCCGAGCCCGATATAGCCAGAGTTCCTATTATGATAGATAGTTCCAAATGGGAGATCATACAGGCGGGGCTTGAGGTGGTTCAAGGCAAATGTGTGGTCAACTCTATCAGTCTTAAAGAGGGTGAAACTATATTTATTGAGCAGGCCAAAATGATTCAGCGATATGGTGCTGCTGTTATCGTGATGGCCTTTGACGAAATTGGACAGGCCGATACTTTAGCTCGAAGGATTGAAATTGCCCAGCGCTCGTATCGCATACTGGTTGATCGAGTAGGGTTTGCGGCCCAAGACATCATATTTGATCTCAATATCTTTCCCGTAGCTACAGGGATGGATGAGCATGCCACCAATGCCGTAGATTTTATTGCTGCCGCACAATGGGTGCGACAACACTTGCCCTATTGTAGTGTAAGTGGTGGCGTGAGCAATGTCTCTTTTAGTTTTAGAGGAAATAATGCTGTAAGAGAAGCCATGCATTCGGTGTTTTTGTACCATGCGATCCAAGCAGGAATGAATATGGGTATTGTCAATCCAGCCTTGCTTGAAGTTTATGACGATATCCCCAAAGATCCTTTAGCTTATGTAGAAGATGTGATCCTGAACCGAAGACCTGATGCTACAGAGCGCTTATTGACCTTTGCAGAAACCATTGGGCCCACTGCGACAAAACCAACCGCCCAATTGGCCTGGCGTGAAGATCTTTTGCAAGATCGTATTACCAGAGCTTTGGTAAAAGGAATAGACACTTTTATCATAGAAGATATAGAGGAGGCCAGACAAGGTGCGAAGACTACAATTTCGGTTATAGAAAAAGAATTAATGACGGGTATGAATGTGGTGGGAGATCTTTTTGGCAGTGGAAAGATGTTTCTGCCTCAAGTGGTCAAAAGTGCCCGAGTGATGAAAAAAGCGGTGGCCTATCTCTTGCCGTTTATCGAAGAAGAAAAGAAATTACAAGGCTATTCCAGTTCAAAAACCGCAGGAAAAATTTTAATGGCTACGGTTAAGGGCGATGTGCACGATATTGGTAAAAATATTGTCAGCGTTGTATTGGCCAGTAATAATTATGAGATCATTGACCTAGGGGTTATGGTTCCGCCAGAAAAAATTATTGAGACGGCCATTGAGCAGCAAGTAGATATTATTGGGCTTAGTGGTTTGATTACCCCAAGTCTGGATGAGATGGTCTATCTGGCCCAAGAACTACAACATCGTCAGCTCGAGATACCTTTGCTCATTGGAGGAGCAACCACAAGTAAAGCTCATACTGCTGTTAAAATTGATCCCCAGTATGCCCATTCGGTGGTGCATGTAAATGACGCTTCTAGAGCCGTGACCATAGTTGGCGATTTATTACAGTCAGAATCGCAAATAGATTTTAAAAAAGAATTGAAACTAGACTATGCCCGCTTTCGCGAAAGCTTTAACAAGCGTCAACAACACAAGGAAATACTAAGCATATCCGAAGCGCGTCAAAGAAAATTTCAAATCGAATGGAGAAAAGAAGATATTGAGCCACCGCAGCTGCTAGGGCGTAGGGTGCTTGCTGCTATCGATCTTCAGGAGCTGATTCCTTTTATTGACTGGACGCCATTTTTTAGAAGTTGGGATATTCATGGGGCTTATCCAGGGGTGTTGAAGGATCCCGTTGTAGGGACTCAGGCTTCAGAGTTATTTGACGATGCCCAAGAGATGCTTAGAACAATTGTAGCTCAAAATTGGCTCAAGGCTAAAGCTGTTTTTGGAATTTATAAAGCAAATTCCAAAGACGATGATATTGTAGTTAGCACCCAAAATGGGGATCAATTTTCCTTTTTGACCTTGAGACAACAATCCAAAAAAGCCAAAGGACGTCCCAATTTGGCGTTAGCCGATTTTATCGCCCCTTCTACTAGCGGTCTTCAGGATTATATCGGTTGTTTTTGTGTAAGTACTGGTTTTGGTACGGCCGAGAAAGCGAAGGCCTTTGAGCAAGATAATGACGATTATAATGCCATAATGATAAAAGCTCTTGCCGATAGACTGGCCGAAGCAGCTGCAGAGTATTTGCATCGTGAGGTACGCCTAACCTATTGGGGTTATTCAAAGGAGGAAAATCTAACCAATGCAGACTTAATCAAAGAAGCATACAGAGGCATTCGACCTGCTCCAGGATATCCTGCATGTCCTGACCATCTCGAAAAAAAGACAATTTGGAAACTGCTGGATGTCGATCATACCATAGGGGTATCTCTAACCGAGAATCTAGCGATGTGGCCAGCCGCAAGTGTAAGTGGATATTACTTTGCGCATCCCGAGGCACGGTATTTTGGGGTGGGCAAGATCAAAGAAGATCAGGTTGCTTCTTACGCCAAGAGAAGAAATATAACGATAGCCGAAGCCAAAAAATGGCTGCGTCCCAACATAGCCGAATGAGCGCGGCTTTTTTAAAACGTCAATTATGACTAAAGTAAGCGAACATATTACCCAGGCCATAGCCGCAAAGAAAACCGCGTTTTCTTTTGAAATTTTACCACCACTCAAAGGACAAAATATCGATACCATATTTGCCAATATTGATCCATTGATGGAGTTTTGCCCGCCATTTATTAATGTGACCTATCATCGCGAAGAGTATATTTACAAAGAGCACGCCGACGGTTTATTAGAAAAGAAGATTGTTCGTAAACGTCCTGGTACCGTAGGTATTTGTGCGGCTATACAAAATAAGTACAGTGTAGATGCTGTTCCTCATGTTCTTTGTGGTGGATTTACCAAAGAAGACACCGAAAATTTCCTGATAGATTTGGATTTTTTGGGTATTGAAAATGTGATGGCACTTAGAGGTGATGCTGTAAAAAGCGAGATTTATTACAAACCCAATAAAAATGGAAATGTCTATGCACAAGATTTGGTAGAGCAAATTATGGATCTCAATCAGGGAGTATATCTAGATGACGACTTACAAAATAGTTCTGCCACCGATTTTTGCGTTGGTGTGGCGGGTTATCCCGAAAAACATCTAGAAGCGCCCAGTGTAGAAAGTGATATTCATTTTTTAAGAAAAAAATTAGATGCCGGAGGCTGTTATGTAGTAACTCAAATGTTTTTTGACAATCAAAAATACTTTGAATTTGTAGATAAGGCGCGAGCAGCGGGTATAACAAAGCCTATAATTCCTGGTATAAAACCTATTGCAACTAGGAAGCAGCTCAATATGATCCCTCAGCGTTTTAATGTAGATCTACCAGATGAATTGGTACGGGAAGTCATAAAATGCGATTCAACAAAAGGCATCCGGGAGGTGGGTATAGAATGGGCCATTGCTCAAAGCAAAGAACTTGTGGCAGCAGGGGTGCCTGTTATTCATTATTATTCTATGGGGAAGTCTGATAACATTCAAAAAATTGCCAGTGCTATTTTCTAGGGATTAGCTATTTTAGCGCAGTGCGGCACGCTATCATTTTACTTACGTTGAGTCTTTTACAAGTTGGTCTGATATACGCTCAAGAGCAAGAGTCGGGCCGTAGTTGGAGCTTGTTCTACCACAATGGACCTATTATAGAGCATAATCCCGATCTGGGCCAGCTTATTGAGCAACACACCCAGGGTGTGATGTTGCAATACAACATTCAAACAGCAGGTGCTAAAGACTGGCAACAGCGGTATAATTATCCTGATTATGGCCTGTCTATGTATTACGCAGACTTAGGCAATGCGGTATTGGGAGAAAATCTGGCTCTTTACGGGCATTACAATTTCTATATGGCCAATAGAAGGTTTGTCTTAACTGCCGCGACAGGCATAGGCTATAATACGAATCCTTATGACCCCAACACCAATTTCAGGAATATCGCTTTTGGTAGTCACTTAATGAGCACAAGCATGTTAGGGTTTCGATATGTCAATCCTCGATTAGTAGGAGGTATTGGTATTGAGGCAGGCTTACAATTTGTACACTTTTCTAATGGCCGTTTGCGCACACCAAATACGAGTGCCAATATGTTGTCTTTAGCGCTTGGATTTAACCTATCGTCAAAAGATGAACGCCATTTTGTAAAAGATGCCAAACTATCAGCAGTTAGTGACCGCTGGCGTTATAATATTGCCCTGCTAGGTGGTCTTAATGAGATTAATGTGATAGGATTAGATCGCAAACCTTTTTTAGGACTTCAAGTTTTTGTTGATAAGCGTATTTCCTATAAGAGTAGTTTTCTCTTTGGCGTAGATATGGTAGTTTCTGGAGCTATTAGGGAGTTTATAAATTATCGAAGCATCGCCTTTCCAGAAGAGGGGATTAGGGCCAATGACGACAATAAACAAGTTGGAGTTTTTGCCGGATACGAACTGCGAATTAGTCAGACTGCTATTTTTGCCCATTTAGGTTATATGGTATATTATCCCGTACCTTTTGAAGGACGCGTTTACAATCGTCTCGGGTTAAAACGGTATTTGGGCCAGCAGTGGTATGCCACCGCCTCTGTAAAAGCGCATGCGGCTAAGGCCGAAGCATTAGAATTTGGAGTGGGTTTTAAATGGTGAGCATCGATTAAATAATATGATGAAAATTTCAAGACTAATAATATTGGGAGTATTGTTGCCGCTACTTATTGTGGGGTGTGACTCGAGTAATCCCAAATGGTGTTTTGACCAAGGTGATACCATAGCCCAAAAGGATGTGGAGACTCCGGCTTTTAATGAGATAAATGTGCGCGAAAACATCCAGCTTTTTCTAAAAGAGGGGCCTCAGCGTATTGAAATAGTAACGGCGCAATCTGTGATTGATGAGGTGAAAGTCATAGTTCAAAATGGCATACTTACATTGATTGATCCCAACAGATGCGATTTGCTTACTGCCAGCGAACCCACCAAAATTTATGTAACCGCACCCAATATCAATCGTATCAGAAATGCTTCTCAATATGAAGTTTCAAGTGTTGGAATCTTGCGTTATGAGCGTTTGGTATTGGTAAGTGACAATAACGAAGGCGCACAATACAGCATTGCCGATTTTAGACTTGACATAGAGGTTGGAGGACTGGAAATTGTAGCCAATAATTTTAGCAACTTTTTTCTTTCAGGAAAAGCCCAACGTGCCCTTATAGGATTTTATGGTGGCGCCAATCGGTTTGAAGGGGCCCAATTAAAAGTGAATGACTTACGCGTATTTCACCGCGGCAGTAATGAGATGATTGTATATCCACTCGATAAAATAGAAGGTCAATTAGTAAGTAGTGGTGATGTCATTGCCAAAAATAGACCAGAAGTGGTTGATGTTGAAGTGCTTTTTACAGGAAGACTCCGCTTTGAAGACTAATACCTAACAAGCTTTATAAACAAAAAAAAGGCTGCCAAGGGCAGCCTTTTTAAAATGGTTTAAACCAATTCTTATTCACCTAAAAAGGGATAACGATAATCTGTTGGAGTTACAAAAGTCTCCTTAATCATTCTTGGGCTCACCCAACGCAATAAATTAAGCGCCGATCCCGCCTTGTCATTTGTGCCAGAAGCTCTTGCTCCTCCAAAAGGCTGTTGTCCTACCACAGCACCAGTTGGTTTGTCATTGATGTAGAAATTACCCGCCGCATTTTTCAAGGCTTTTGTCGCCTCTTGAATAGCATACCGATCTCTTGATAATATGGCTCCCGTCAAGGCATATTCTGAAGTCTCATCTACAAGTTTGAGTGTCTCAGACCAGTCCTCGTCTTCATAAACGAATATTGTAATTACAGGGCCAAAAAGCTCTGTACACATCGTTGTATATTTTGGATCTTTAGTCAAAATAACAGTAGGGTCTATAAAGTATCCTTTAGATTTATCATAAGAGCCACCTACAATAATTTCTGCATTGTCATCGGTCTTGGCCTGGTCGATATATTTGGCCAATTTATCAAATGAGCCTTCGTGTATCACAGCGGTGATAAAATTACTCATATCTTCTGGCGATCCCATTTTAAAGGATTTCACATCGGAGACTACATGTTCCTTTACGCTTTCCCACATACTTGCTGGGATATACGCTCTACTAGCGGCACTACATTTTTGACCTTGAAATTCAAAGGCACCTCTAGATATGGCAGTAGCGACTTGTTTTGGATCGGCAGATGGGTGTGCGACAATAAAGTCTTTCCCTCCGGTTTCTCCAACGATTCTAGGATAGGTCTTATAATTGTGAATATTGGTCCCAATCTTCTTCCAAATATCCTTGAATACATGGGTAGAACCTGTAAAGTGCAATCCAGAAAAATCAGGACTGTCCAATACCGTGTCGGTTATCATTACTGGGTCACCGTGAACAACATTGATAACTCCGTCAGGAACGCCAGCCTCTCTAAAGATATCTACGATGATTTTGGCAGATAACATTTGACTATCGGATGGTTTCCATACCACTACATTACCCATCATGGCAGCACTTGCTGGCAAGTTTGCGGCAATAGCTGTGAAGTTAAACGGCGTAATTGCGTAAATAAAACCTTCCAAAGGACGATATTCTAAGCGATTCCAGGCTCCAGATGTAGATTCGGGTTGCTCGTTATAGATATCGGTCATGAATTGAACATTGAATCTCAAGAAGTCAATCAGTTCACATGCCGCATCAATTTCGGCTTGGTGAACTGTTTTAGACTGTGCAATCATCGTTGCAGCATTAATTCGAGCTCTATAGGGTCCTGCAATCAACTCTGCAGCTTTGAGAAAAATACCTGCGCGTTGTTCCCAAGGTAAATCGGCCCAGGCGGTTCTTGCAGCCAAGGCACCTGCTATAGCATCATCTATGTGTTTTTTTTCGGCCAAATGATAGCTACCAACAATATGCTGGTGATCATGTGGAGCAGACATTGTATTGGTGTTACCCGTCCGTACTTCTGCTCCGTTGATAAACATAGGAACATCAGTATGGGTATTAAAAAGTTCTTTATAGGCTGCGGCAACGGCTTCTCTTTCTGGTGAGCCAGGTGCATAGGTTTTTACCTCTTCATTAACAGCGATTGGTACTTGAAAAAATCCTTTTCCCATAATAGGTTTCGTTTTTTTAATTAGTTGAGCGAAGGTACAAATTTCTTAGGGTTTTCGTAAGACCATTAGCATCCTAGTAAGCCCAAAAAAGGACCTTTTAACTATTTGTTTTAGAAGCACAAACTCCTGTTTGGTGTTTTGTTTGAGCTCAATCATTAATAAAAATTTTCTATCATATTTTTTGTAAGTTGCAGATCCCATTTTTGACCAATAGACCCTATGTGTACTGTCACCTATATCCCGCAGTCTAAAGACAGCTTTTTATTAACATCCAATAGAGACGAAGCTATAGGACGCACCACCATTCCACCTAGTTTCTATGAAGTAGACGGAGTAAAGATGTTATTTCCCAAAGATGGAGTGGCAGGTGGGACATGGATTGGAATTTCTGGACAACAACGACTTATTTGTTTGCTCAATGGAGGTTTTACCAATCACTTGCGGGTCGATAATTACCGATACAGTCGTGGTATTGTAGTCAAAGATCTATTAAAAGCCAAATCGCTAGAGCAGCATCTGGACACCATCGATCTCAAGCAAATAGAACCCTTTACTGTTATTGCTGTAGATTGGTCCAATACCCCTGCTGCCAAAGAATTGGTCTGGGATGGTCAAAAAGCACATATCGATGATTTGGGAAACACAGCTCGAATCTGGTCTTCGTCAACCCTATATACTCAAGAAATGAAAGACCAGCGTCAGCGATGGTTTGCACAATTTTTAGAAAAACATACTCCCACAGCTGCAGAAATTTTAGAATTTCACCAAACTGCAGGCATAGGTGATCCCAACATTGATGTAAATATGGATAGGGGTCATTTAAAAACGGTGAGTACTACACAGGTGGTGAAAACCGCTAGTCAGTGTAAGATGACCTATCACGATTACGGGCGCGATAAGCAGTATTCGGCTATCTTTGAATTTGAAACCATTGATTTATAACGGAAAAATAATAGTGCTCGCATTCCCCGATACTTTTGTAAAATTATCGGATGAATTGATGTGTAAAATTTTACCCCTGGTTGGTTTGGGAACCCGTACACACATTAAAGCTGGTCATGCAGCTTTGATTCTGATCGAAAATACTACAGGAAAAGCGCAGTATTTCGATTTTGGACGTTACATCACACCTCCGGGTAAGGGCAGGGTACGAGGGGCGATTACAGATACCGAATTGCATATACCATTTTTAGCAGCGCTCGATGAGCAAGAACGACTCAAAAATTTAGATCAATTTCTGCTTTGGTTGAATGCGCATCCTGAAAAAACGCATGGATCAGGACGTCTTGTAGCATCGCTTTGTGAGCATATCAATTATGAATTGGCCTTGGATTATATTTTAGCTTTACAAGCTCAGGGAAGCATTCCGTATAAGGCCTTTGGGAAGGTTGGTAGTAATTGTGCGCGTTTTGTTACAGAGACCATACTGGCCGCTACCTCAGAGCCGCATATTATCAAACGTCTCAATCACAATAAGAAATTTACCCCCAGTACCGTTGGTAACGTGGAGAAAAGTGCTACCGAAGAGATATTTGAGGTTTCCAATGGTAGTATAAGGCCGTATCAGTCTTCCGCTTTACGCGAAAATTTAACCAATTATTTTGATAAGAAAGTCCCTAAAAAAGAGCAGCGACAAATTGTTTCAAGGGTGCCAGAGTCGGCCCAATTACTTAAAGGAACGGGAAGTTCTGCCTGGTTTGAGCTCACTCAAAATGAGCAGGGCGACTTTGTGGTGCGAAGGTATAATGAATTGGGGATGCTAGATTTTGAAGGATGTACAGAACTCCCTTCCAATTTTGACCCCAAAGAGCCGTATGCTTTTGTTTATGATTCCAATTGTGCTTTTTGCACCGTAGAGCAAGCAAATACGAGTTTTCGCCTTGAGCTTTATGTCAAAAAGGAGAGTAAGCCTAATTTAATGCAAAGGGTGCACTCAGCTTAAAGGTGGGAACACTTACCCTAAATTTGCGTGTATTGGTAAAATTGACCATTTGATAGTGTCCAGACATCGCGCCAAAA
>CAZJWI010000237.1:0-4605 GCA_964549485.1 uncultured Flavobacteriaceae bacterium | reverse complement strand
ACAACCTCTTCTACAGAGCGATCATGCCCTAAATGAATCACCTCGACCCCAGTACTTTGAATGATACGACGCATAATATTAATTGCAGCATCATGACCATCAAATAAGGAGGCAGCTGTAACGATTCGAACTTTATGTGTAGGGGTATAGGGCGCAATTTGTTCCATGTGCAAATAAAGGTGTTTTTAGAGGCGTAAATTTACGAAATTCGCAGTTATATAATCCAATTTTTGAGATTTTTCAAACGATTGAGTATAGGCTCCTTCCTATATCAATAGCTGCCGCCTCCTCAAAATCAAAGATCAAATCGCATCCCTTTTTGGGCAAACCGGAATCCTTCCTGCTCCAGACGTTTGCGCTCTGGATGTTCCCTAACCAGCAAGGGATTAGAGTGATTAAAATGAATAAAAACGATCTTAGATTTCAAGGCTTTGTCGGCTTTCGCGAAAAGCGAAACAGTCTCACTAATAAAAGGATGCGGCACTTCTTGCATAGGCCGTGGTATTTCTCCATCTTGGAAAAAGGTTGCATCGACAAAGGCGTAGTCTACTTCTTGTACTAGAGAAACTATCGATTCTTCCCACTGCTCCCACTTGTCGATATCAGGAATAAACACCGCAGTTTTGGAAGGCCCTTGAATGCGGTAACCTACAGTCTCAGAAAATTCATCTCTATGTGGTACGATAAAGGGAGTCACTTTCACCTCTGGGTTGAGTTGTTGTGTTTGTTGGTCTTTAAGAGGATACAGGACTATATTTTGGAGATCGACTAATTGACTCCAAGGTCCATTTGTTTTTAAGAAGGCAGTCATTTGTGGCATAGCGTAAACTGGTATTTGGTGGCCACCCATCACTTCTCTTCCCAGAAACATTAAGCCTGTATAATGACCTATATGCGCATGAGTCAGAAAGATACCATCTAGTCCTGTTGCCCTACTATCCAACTGCTGTAAGGCAAATAATTGCTCGGGCAAATCTGGTGTGGCTTCAAATAAATAATTTTGACCATAATTAGGAACCACCAGACCTAATGAAACAACCGCCAATCGCTGTTTCACCCCACGGGCTACAGCTTCAAATTCTGCATTGTAATTGGTATGCGGATAACCCCCATCTTGAGCAATACCTAATACACTTATATAAGGAGACAATGACGGCCTAGCAGCTGTGCTCTGGTTTATTGAATTAATTGTGCTTTGCGGTTCTAAGGGGGTTTGAGGTTTTTGGGCCTGATCGGCACAAGAAACGACCAACAATGACCATAGGCACTTCCAAATTCTTAAATTCATATCTTTACAATTCACTTTAAAGATACCTAAATGAAAAAGATTGTCGCTATCTGTTTTATTTGTTTGTTGAGTTCTTGCGCCGAATTGCAAAACGTTGTTGGAGGATTACCTGGTCAAGCCGGAATGGACAATGCCATGATTGGAAATGGTCTCAAACAGGCACTAGATTTCGGAATTGACAAACAAGTTACCAAGCTCACCCAAAAGAACGGTTTTTACAGCAATGAGTTGGTGAAAATTCTATTACCACCAGAATTACAAAAGGTAGATAATACCCTACGTAAAATTGGCTTAGGAAAACTTGCCGACGAAGGTATCAAATCACTTAATAGAGCTGCCGAAGATGCTGTTAAGGAGGCAACGCCCATTTTTGTAGACGCAGTCAAAGGCATTACTTTTGCAGATGCGCGTAACATTTTATTGGGCAGTAATGATGCGGCTACTACTTATCTAAAGTCCAAGACGCAACAAGCACTTTACAATAAATTTAATCCGGTCATCCAAAATTCGTTTGCCAAGGTTGGTGCCGATCAAATTTGGACCAATTTGATTACCAAGTATAATAATTTACCTCTCACTGCCGATGTCAACCCAGATTTAACCGATTATGTCACAACAGAGGCGCTTAAAGGTGTTTATACAATGATAGCAGTAGAAGAGCAGCAAATTAGAACAAAGACCGCTAGCCGCACCACAGAATTATTGCGGAGGGTCTTTGCCTTACAGGATTAATCTGTTTGTTTTTTGCGGTACATACCGTCAAAATAAACTTGTGTATTGCCCCCGTTAAAGGTGTGTTCCCAAAGTTGTCTTACGCTGCCATCTGGATTGGCAGTCCAAGTAATTATGTCTTGTTCTAGAACACCAGCTGCATTTTTTTTGGTAGGACTTTTTAGAATCATTTGATTTCCGATTCTATTCCCTGTTAAAAACAAGGTGCGACCATCGGCATACACCCATATTTGTTGCCACTGTTCTAATTCTTTATGGTAAAAATTATTACTCGATCCTACATACTTTCCCGTGGCATCGGTAAATACTTCTCGTATGATACAGGTATCGGTAAGTTTATCAATAGTGTTGTATCCCTCAACCTTTCCTTGAGGATTGGTCACCTCCCACTCACCTATCCAAAAATCAAAGTCTTTTTGTCCATTGGCACAGCATTGACAATCGGATTGTGCAAATGATACCAGAGGCAAAAAGCTAAGAAGTAATATCAGAAGACTCTTTTTCATCTCGTTTTATTTAATTGCATCAAAAATAAAATTATTCCGTCAAATATTAAGTGAATAGAAATAACCAAAGACAGTATATTTGAGAAACAAATAATTTTGATTTAATACAAGGAGAAAATTCTTACACTATAATTAACTGTATATCAAAATTTTAGCTATTTTAGAATCATTAATTAGAAGAACTCATTTCCATTTTGAACGCTGCCAATAAACATAAACGCATCAAGAATTTTATGGAACGCAAGTACCAGCGACTTGTTGAAGAGGCCTATAATCTAAAATATACTGATGCCAGTACGAGTGATATACTCACCTATGAAGCGCTAAAGATTGATCAAAAGCTCAAATTCTTAGAGCTCTAGTCTTTTTAACAAGGTCTCAAAATAGGTAAACGCCTTTAGTAGCCTACTGCCATACCAAGAGAAATATTCGCCATCAACTAAAATAGCAGGTATATTGCTTTGATTCTCAAGCTCCTTTAGATCTCGCTCCTTAAAAGGAAATGGCTCTGATGATAATAACAAATAATCAAGATCTAGAAAATGCTCAGGAGTAAGTTCGGGATAACGTCCATCTAGATGTTTTAATCCATTGTCAAACCCACATAATTCCAGAATACTATTGATAAAAGTGTGATTTCCAGCCGCCATATAGGGATTTTTCCATATGAGGTAAGCTACCCTTGGCTTAGAACGTTTACGTATCTGTTTGTTAAATGCAGCTATTTTAAAACGCAATTGTTCTATGAGCTGGAGGGCGAGCGCATCTTTAGAAAATACTATGCCGTATTGCCTAATCAGCTCCTCATTGTCATCTAAGCTAATCACATCAGAGGTATGTACAGCTGCTATTTTTCTAAGCTCCAAGACCATATCTTTGGTATTTTCCTCTTTATTACAAAGAATAAGATCTGGTTCTAAGCTAGCAATTCTATCATAATGAACCGCTTTGGTTCCTCCAACCACCCTCTTTTCTTTATTCAAGCCGACAGGATGTACACAAAATTTGGTCACACCAACCAAGCTATCTTTTAAACCTAAATCAACTAAGAGTTCGGTTTGACTAGGCACCAAGGACACTATACGCTTAGGCACTTCCTTTAAGCTTAGCTCTTGCCCTAGTTGATCTCTTAATTGTATCATCTAAGCAATGCTTGACGGTCAAGTATAGAGTGCATTTGTTGCTGCATTTGTTGGGCTACTTCTCTAGCGGCTTGAGCAAAATCGCTTTTATTAGACTTGTAAATGATCCCTCGAGAAGAGTTTACAAGGAGTCCAACCTGCTTGTTTAAACCGTATTTACACACTTCTTCCAGACTTCCGCCTTGAGCGCCAACCCCGGGAACCAATAAAAAGGCATTAGGAATTATCTCTCTTATCGCTGTTAGATAGCTGGCCTTTGTAGCCCCTACCACGTACATCAGTTGCTGGGCATTAGTATAGCTTTTTGAAGTGTGCAAAACCTGTTTGTAGAGTTCAGTTCCTTCTACGACTTTGGTCTGAAAATCAAATGCACCTTGATTCGAGGTAAGTGCTAATAATATAGTGTGCTTGTCTTTAAAGGCCAAGAAAGGCTCGACCGAATCTTTTCCCATATAAGGAGCAATAGTTACCGAGTCAAAGGCCAGATCTTCAAAAAAGGCCTTGGCATAACGAGTGCTCGTATTTCCAATATCTCCGCGTTTGGCATCTGCAATGGTAAATTGCTCAGGATAGTTGTTGTTGAGATAGTTGATCGTTTTTTCTAGCGCTTGCCATCCTTTAATACCATAGGCCTCGTAAAAAGCGATATTGGGCTTGTAACCTACACAAAGATCATGAGTGGCATCAATAATAGCCTTATTGAAGGAAAAGATTGGATCTTCCTCTTCAAGCAAGTGTGGTGGGATTTTATCGAGGTCGGTGTCTAGCCCAACTATCAAAAATGACTTCTTGCGTTTTATTTGCTGTATTAAATCTGTTGTTTTCAACCTAAATAATTATAGTTCACCTTCGTCAAATTTGAGCTTTTCGGTATTCTCTACAAGTCGAAGCTCGTCTAGGATTTTTTGGATATCCCCATTGACAATGTTTTGTAAGT
>CAZJWI010000236.1:0-2173 GCA_964549485.1 uncultured Flavobacteriaceae bacterium | reverse complement strand
TATCATGAATATCTGCTCTACCGCAGGAAAGGAAGTTTATCCAAATGGGAATGTTTACTGCGCTACTAAATTTGCAGTGGATGCTTTGACCAAAGCCATGCGGATAGATTTACATCAACATAACATAAGGGTAAGTCAAATTAGTCCTGGACATGTGGAAGAAACCGAATTCGCTTTAGTTCGCTTCGATGGTGATGCGAATCGTGCTAAGATCTACGAAGACTTCCTACCGCTTACTTCGGGAGATGTTGCAGAAACGATTTTCTTTATTGCCAGTCGCCCTGCCCATGTGAACATTCAGGATGTTCTAATGATGGGTACCCAACAAGCAGGTAGCAATTTTATCAATCGCAGTGGAAGGCAAGTAAATGAAGAGGAGGAGTAAATAAAAACATGAGTCATCCCGAATTTTAGTTGACTCATAAAAATAGGCTCTTTTATGTAAATTCGATGAATAACCACAAACGTCGAACTACAAAAAGAGCCTATGTTTTTAAAGATACTACAAGAAAATCATACGGAGGTAACGAATCACTCCAACGCCTTATTAGTTCTGTCCAAACTTGACGATTATACGGAGGACCTACGCCAACAATTGGATGTTTTACTAGACGTTCGCTTGGTGCGGACCTTTTTCAATTTACTCGCCATTATCTTATTGTTTCGAGAACGTCGTATGGGACTACTGCTCAGTGAGTTAGGTGGTTATTTATGCGGTCATTCACATGCTCCAGCAGGTACCAAGCGGATCAGTAATTTGTTACGGTCGAACAAATGGGACGCTAGTTTTATTGATGCCTATTTTTTTAATCGATCTATCCATCGCATTACCGAGCTATTAAAGCAAGGTAAACGCCCACTGCTGTTGTGGGATGATAGTCGTGTGGAGAAGCATGAAAGCTGGATGTCAGAAGGTTTGTGCAGCGTGTGGAGCAGTAAAGCCAAGCGCTTAACTCAGGTGCGCCCAGGCTACTACCGTCCTCCCAAAGAACGTATTTGTGTACCTGGCTTCAAGTGGACCGGTGTGTTTTTATCTTGTTTAGGTTCTAGTCCAAGTATATGCCAGATGAGTTGGTGGACAAATCGAGGTAAGCATAAAGAAGATCCAGATAACATCATTTGGCGGCTGCTCGCTAAGATTTATAAAAGCAATCTTGCAGGCATCCTACATGTATTTGACCGGGGATATGCCCATGAAAAAATGATCCGCTACCTGTTACACTTTCAGCAGGATTTTCTTATTCGCTGGAAAAAGAATGTCTACTTGATGTATCAGGGGGAGTTACTCAAAATTGATAAAATCTCCAGAAAAACGAAGCCTAAGGCAAGTCGCATAGTGCGAGATAAGCAACGTAAACAAAATAAGCGTATTAATATTGCATGGACCCAAGTAAACCATCCTGATTATCTTGACAAAGTATTGACAATCATTATTATACGTGACTCAAAGTACAAAGGCAGAGGGCCGATGTACCTACTGACATCCCTCCCCATTCATACCGTATCTGAAGCCTTCGAAATGCTCTTCTCCTACATGCACCGCTGGGAAAGTGAACAAGGCTTCAGGTTCTTTAAAACAGAATTAGCTCTCGAATCCCCTCGTCTTTGGTTCTGGGAAAACAGACTTAAACTGATGGCCATTGTAAGTTTAGTCTATGACTTCCTACTCCATACATTAAGACGAAATAAACAATGGGTAGAAAGCCTACTTAAAGCTTACTGCCATAGAACAGGAGAGCGGTACCGATCTGCTTCGATACCGCTCTATAGACTGCGTATGGCCATCTCCATTTGCCTCACTTTAATGTGGGCTCAAAGTTCGGGATGACTCATGTTTGCTTCTAATTTGCATACACTAATCATCTTCTGCCACGGCTACTATAGGAGCAACTATGGTAGAGTCTACTTTAACTTGAACGGGCCATTTGATATTTGGACAATCCAATACTTGTTTTAAACTATCACTCGGCTCGGCAAATTTAGCTTGAGCGATGGGACTCATTTCTGGGTTATCCTTTAAGTTTTTAAAATATTCCGCAAAAATTGGTAATGCGGTATTGGCTCCTTGACCTAAGCGCAAAGAGCGAAAACGTACGCCTGGAGACTCTGCACCTACCCATACGCCAGTAACCAATTTGGGATTGTAGGCCACAAACCAGCCATCGGAATGATT
>CAZJWI010000235.1:0-5250 GCA_964549485.1 uncultured Flavobacteriaceae bacterium | reverse complement strand
ACATTTACATCTATTGATCTTGAATTTGGTGAAGATTTCTTATCTGTGTACAACGGAGAGGATGATTCTCAGCCATTCACATTAGATCTTCAAGCTCCTGCTTCTTTCACATCTACTGATCCTTCTGGAGCAATTACAGTTTGCTTCGAGTCTGACGGTGCTGGTGTAGGCGATGGATGGGTTGCTGACATTACTTGTTCTTTATTGAACGATGTATGTTCTACTGCACTTCCATTAACTCCAGGTGAGACATTTGACGAAGCAGCTGTTGAGGCTACAAGTACTGGTGCAAACACTGCTAACGGTGGTGCAGATCCTTCTTGTGGATTCTTTACTGCTGGTGTTGCTGATGATGTTTGGTACACTGTTGAAGTGCCACCAACTGGAAGCATTACTATCGAAACTCAGGCTACTGTAACTGGAACTAACGATATCCTTGATACTGGACTTTCAGTATACGGTGGATCTTGTGGATCTCTTACAGAACTTGCTTGTGACGATAACAATGGAGTTGGAAGCTTCTCTATCGTTGAGTTAACTGGATTAACTGAAGGTGAGACTCTATACATCCGTGTATGGGGATCTGATACAGGTGGATTAACTGGAGATTTCCGTATCGCTGCATACGATGAGTACTTCTCTGTAAACGATCTTTCTGCTCTTGGATTCAACTTCTATCCAAACCCAGTAAACAACGAATTGAATCTTTCTGCACAAGAAAACATTCAAAATGTTGAGATCTTTAACTTACTAGGACAATCAGTTGCTAAGCAGTCTCCTGACGCGCTTAACACTACTGTTGACATGAGCCAATTAAACGCTGGTGTATATCTAGTAAATGTTACTATCAATAACCAGACTGGTGCTTATAGAGTAATCAAGCAGTAAGCTGTTATTTATATAACGTACATCAAGTACGATAAGAAATCCCCGGCCTTAGGTCGGGGATTTTTTTTATGCATATAATTAAAGTAGTTTTGTTCTAATGGAGTTGTCATTTTCTTTTATAGTCCCAGTATATAACAGACCACAGGAGGTAGAAGAGTTGTTGCAGAGTATGTGTGAGCAAACTGTTAAGAACTTTGAAGTAGTCATTATTGAAGATGGTTCTGATATTGCTTGTGATACTGTAGTAGATCGCTTTAAAGACCAACTGCAAATTACTTACTTATTCAAATCTAATTCAGGTCCAGGACCATCACGCAATTATGGGATGCAACGTGCAGCGGGAAATTACTTTCTCATTTTAGATTCTGATTGCATTCTTCCTTCTCATTATATGCAAAATGTACAAGAGGCACTTTCTGAGGAATATGTTGACTTTTTTGGCGGTCCAGATGCCGCACATAAGAGTTTTAGTAGTATACAAAAAGCGATTAATTTTAGTATGACCTCCTTTCTCACTACCGGTGGTATTAGAGGTAGCAAGAATAGCGTGAATACATTTCAGCCAAGAAGTTTCAATATGGGATTATCCAAAAACACTTTTATGGCTACTGAAGGTTTTGGTAAGATTCATCCTGGGGAAGATCCTGACTTGGTTTTACGGCTCTGGAAAGCGGGATACCACTCTAGACTGCTGGAAACAGCCTATGTCTATCACAAACGTAGGATCTCTTGGTCCAAGTTTTACACCCAAGTCCACAAATTTGGTATGGTGCGGCCAATCCTAAACCAATGGCACCCCGATTCTAAAAAAATAACTTTTTGGTTTCCCACCCTATTTCTAATAGGTTGTCTGATAGCGGTCATAGCTGCGCTAATAGGTTGGTATATTCCTTTACTGCTATTGTTGAGTTATATTCTAGTATTGTTTTTGACGGCGCTTTATCAAACACGTTCTTTAAAAATAGCCTTTCTAGGAGTCGCGGCAACGGCTATACAATTTTATGCCTATGGCCTAGGGTTTTTAAAATCTACCTATTATGTAGGTTGGAGAAAGATTAATCCTAAGAAAAAGTTTCCACAATTATTTTTTAAGTAATTTTAAGTTCTTTAAAATTTATATGCCAACAAAGTTTTCGTCCATAGTAAAAAATACTAATGTCAAAGGATATCTCTTTTTTCTGCTGTTCACTACGGTGCTAGCAGTAATTATAAAACTGGCAAAAAATTATGACACCACTGCTGTGATAGAAGTGCAAATAAAAGATATCCCTCAAAATTTAGTTTTGACCAATGGTGGCTTGGCATCTCTTAGCGTAGATTATATTACAACGGGTTTTATGCTTGTCGCAAATGATTTTACAAAAACACCATTACCAATACCTTTTGATCAGCTTTCTTTAAAGTCAAATTTGTACCAATTGCCCACACAAGAGATAAATCCATTGGTGGCAAACCATTTAAACGCTGCAAATCAAAAGTTGACCATACGCCCTAATACTATTTCCTTTGGAGCAGACAGTCTCGCTCAGAAAGAAGTTGTGGTAGTTTCCAGACATCAGCTCGATTATACCTCCGGTTACGGTCCTGTTCAACCTCCCACCCTGAGCCCCAGCAGTGTACTCCTAACTGGTGCTTCCGATATACTTGCCACTATCGATACCATCTATACAGAGGTAGTAGGTCGTGAATCTCTTAAGGAGAGCACTACTATTGCTTTGACTATTGACAAGTCAAACCTAGCCAGTGACATACGCATCACCCCAGAACAGATTGATCTTGACGTAAAGGTGGCCCCCTTTACCGAAGGGGCTATGGATATTCCAATCTCTGTAATTAATGCTGACGCTACCCTTCAACTTTTTCCTAAACAAACTAAAGTCTTCTACAAGGTGCCTATTGATGCCTTCGAGGATATTAAGCCAAGTGATTTTAAGGTAATTTGTGATTTTTCAAAAAAAAATACAGAGAGTCAAGTGATGCTATTAGAAATAGCGAAAAAGCCAGACCAGGTAACCGAGCTTAGGTTAGGCGTCAATAAGGTTCAATATCTAATCGTAAGTCAATGATAGTTGGATTAACAGGTGGTATTGGTACTGGAAAGACCACGGCAGCGCAGTTCTTTGAAGCGCTGGGAATTGCTGTGTATATTGCAGACCAGCACGCCAAAGAGCTTATGGTATCCAAAACGGCCTTAAAGGAAGCTATTATTGACCTCTTAGGATCAGAAGCCTACATGGGCAATAGTTTAAATCGTCCTTATATCGCTAGTAAAATTTTTGACGACAATACTTTGAGAGCACAAATGAACGCTTTGGTGCATCCTGTGGTTGCAGAACACTTCTCGCAATGGAAAAGCGCACAAAAGAGTTCATACGTCATCAAAGAAGCCGCTATCTTATTTGAAAATGGCAGCTATATACACAATGACTTTAATATAGTGGTAACGGCTCCTATTGCACTTCGAATACAGCGTGTTATGAAAAGGGACAAAGTATCCGAAGCTCAAGTAAAAAGCCGGATAAACGCCCAGTGGTCTGATGCTAAAAAATTGGCATATGCAGACGCCCATATTCATAATGAAGTGCTCGCTAATACTAAAAAAGCGGTGTTGAGAATACACCAGCACCTCTTAAGACGCATCGAACAAAATTGGTAACATAGGGCTCTGTTAACATTTGGTTAAAGGGAAAGAGCTCTAAATGTTAAAATCTTACTTTTGATTGATGAATAAAAAACTGTTCTATCTACTTATACTCTTAATGAGTCTATCCCTGATTGGGATTATTTTTGTTCAGGGATATTGGATTACAAATAGCGTTAATACCAAGCGCGAACAGTTTGAGTTTAGCGCAAAACAAGCTTTGGTCGCTGTTTCTAAAAAGATCCAAAACAGAGAGATTGAAGATTATTTTGTGCCCTATAAAAAGTTAGTAGATAGCATAGGAATTCCAGATGATCTATCATTTGATGAATTTGTTATGCTAGAGCAGTTGCCATACTCTAATGATGTCTTTATCTATCGTAATGGGATACTGCAGCAAGATTTCAAATTAGCTTCTCCAGCTTTTGATCTCGATTTAGATAGTATAGAGTACAAACGGTATTTTACACGTACTCAACGCATATTGATGGATAGAGGTACTTCTGGAGATGATTTGAGCGGTGGAGCCGAAAGCAGATTTGAAGATTTTTCGCGATTACAAGAATTCGAAAAATACAATTTTAGCACACTCATCATGGAAAGAGCAGCCAAGAAGCCTGTACATATGAGGGTGAGCGTAGAAGAGATTCAGCGTCTTATGAGTTTGGAGCTTGGAGAGCGTGAAATGGAGACCGAATTTGAATTTGCCGTGTATAGTAATAATTTGAGTACACGAGTTCGTTCTGAAAATTTTGAGTTGGAAGGTGCTGCGCCTACTTATGGGGTGCCCTTATTTTCAAATCAAAACGGGCAAAGCAATTATCAACTTTATGCCAATTTTCCTGGTGAAAAGAAGTTTGTCATATCGTCGATATTAGGAATGGTTATTTTGTCTGTGATTTTTACGATCATCATCATAGTGGCCTATTCTAGTGCGTTAAATCAATTAAACAAACAACGACAGATATCGCAGATTAAGACCGATTTTATAAATAATATGACGCATGAGTTTAAAACACCAATTGCCACAATTAATCTGGCACTGGATGCGATCAAAAACCCAAAAGTGGCCAATGATGCCGAGAAGGTATCTTATTATCACCATATGATTCGTGACGAAAATAAGCGCATGCACGCCCAGGTTGAGAATGTGCTACGAATTTCCAAATTGGAAAAAAATGAACTCGACATCAAGAAAGAGCGTTATAAGCTACACGACATTATTGAAGATGCTGTGATGCATATCGAGCTCATAGTCGAAGATCGGCAAGGTTATATAAATACGCATTTGGAGGCGGCAAAGTCTTCCATTTTGGCAAACGAAACACATTTTACCAATGTTATCGTTAACATACTAGACAATGCGGTCAAATATTCGGCAGATGCCCCCAAAATCGATATTTATACCGAGAATGTAAAGAATTTTATCATCGTCAAGATCCAGGATCAGGGAGATGGGATGTCCAAGACGGTACAGCGTAAGATTTTTGAGAAATTTTATCGCGAGCATACAGGAAATATACACAACGTCAAAGGTCACGGTTTAGGATTGGCCTATGTCAAACAAATAGTTGAAGATCACCAAGGTGAAATATTTGTAGAAAGTGAAAAAGGGAAGGGTAGTACCTTCATTATAAAATTACCACTAATATCATAACACATGGAAACTGAAAACAAAAAGATTTTATTAGTAGAAGACGATCCAAATTTTGGAACCGTTT
>CAZJWI010000234.1:0-10811 GCA_964549485.1 uncultured Flavobacteriaceae bacterium | reverse complement strand
GTTTCATCGCTATTTTCAAGTTGATATTTCAAATAATACAGCAGGCCTTCCCGCTCCTGGTGTATAACTTCTTCATCAGATAGGGTTGTCTTGGCTTCAGGATCCCAGTTTACCATGCGGTACCCACGATAGATCAGTCCTTTATTGTAAAGATCTACAAAGGTTTGAATGACAGCCTCGGACATGTCGGGATCCATAGTAAACTTTGTGCGCTCCCAGTCACAAGAGGCTCCCAGTTTTTTTAATTGATCCAAAATAACACCGCCGTATTCTTCTTTCCATTCCCAGGCATGCGCCAAGAATTCTTCGCGTGTTAAATCTGATTTTTTGATGCCCTTTTCGGCTAGTTTGGCTACTACCTTTGCCTCGGTAGCGATAGAAGCGTGATCGGTACCTGGTACCCAACACGCATTCATCCCTTTAAGGCGAGCACGACGTATAAGTACGTCTTGTAGCGTATTGTTAAGCATATGCCCCATATGTAGTACTCCTGTGACATTAGGAGGTGGGATTACAATTGTATATGGCTCTTTTTCATTAGGTGTAGAATGAAAATAATTGTGTTCCATCCAGTAGGTGTACCATTTGTCTTCTACTGTCGAAGCGTCATATTTAGAAGCAATGCTCATAGTTTGGTCTGATAATTGTCAATGATTGAATAATAATGAGCAAAAGTACTCATATCAATAGGATTAATATATAGCCTAAACCGTATTTTTCATACCTGATAGGCTGTATGCGCCCCGTTATTGTTAATATCATTATTTGGTAACTGGGCAATTTCTGAGTACTTTTATCGTCCTCAAATATTGGAAATTATGAAAAAACTAATGTTTTTGTTTGTAGTAGGTCTTATGACCGTAAGTCTTCAAGCGCAAGAAAAGAAAGCTGAGATGACCTTTGAGTCTGATGTTGTAGATTATGGAGAAGTAGCCTATGGATCGGATGGAGTTCGTCAATTTAAGTTTACAAATACTGGAAATGATGTCTTAATTGTAGCGAGAGTTTATTCTACTTGCGGATGTACTATTCCTAAAAAACCTGAAGCACCTATCGCGCCAGGTGAGTCTGGTGTGATTGAAGTAAAATATGACACCAAACGTCCTGGTCCTATTAGAAAAACCATTACGGTGTATTCTAACGCATCAGAAGTGCCACAGAGTTTAAAGATTAAAGGTAAGGTGCTGCCAGAGTCTAGTCCTTTAGAAAAAAAGAGCGATGGACCAATCAATGGTAACTAAGCTTACTCTTTATAGCAAATACTAAAAAAGGCCGCCTTGTGCGGCTTTTTTTATAAGATGTCTTTTAGGGTGAAGGATAGATCGTAAGGTATACCATCTCGTTCAATTCTGATGCGTATGACCTTGCCTTCATTTTGATAGAAATAGCGATTGATTTCTTCAAGAGTGAGCTTGGCTGTATTTTTATTGTTAATCCGCAATAGGACATCGCCTACTTCAAAACCGCTAAGAGCAGCTGGCGATCTTGGTCGTATCTCGGCAATTTGATAGGTAGGTAATAAAACCGTCTTATAGTAATTCCTGGTTTTAAAAATATTGACTATCTGTGCAGTGTACTCATTGGCCCTGGATATACTTTGATCATTACTGCTCAGTAATTCCTTAGCAATCGTATAATCGCCATGCTCAACTGTAAGGCCACTTTTATTATAAACAAAGGGATCATTGTAATTTCTATTTTTTGTTAGGGTGATCTTAGCATTAGGGTAGTCTATAATACAATGAAATCGCTTGAGAAAATCGGCACCTATACTTCCATTGCGTCTTTGATGTATGTACAAATTTTTAATCGAGGTGCTGTCAGGGAAAGCAGTTGTCACCTCTTTAAATTGAAACGGGCCTAACGACAATTGATCTGTATACGCTCTGGCACCGTTAATTGGACCATTAAGTCCTATGCCCAGATAGTCTGCAAAATTACGTCTGGGAAGACTAATCGTACTGTCATTTCTAAAGAGCCACATGGCATCGCTGGCTCCAGAGTCTAGCAACATCCAGACCGGAACTTTATGATCACTTATGGCCACATCTGCCTCAATATAGGGTCTGTTGCGATAAAAAATTAAAGGGCTTTCGTGCTGTTTTCTGCGATTTTTGTATTTATAAGTCGTTGGTCTGTGAATGATGATGTGTTCTTTGATGTAATTGATTTCTACTATAAAATCTTTAAAAAATTCATAGCCCAAGATCCCTTGCACGGCATAACCTAGTCTAGGCGAAAAATTGGATCGCTCGTCAAGAATAACATACATAGATTCATCATTACCTACAGCATCTCCAACTTGTATGCGATTTCCTGAAGACTTAATCGCTTGAATAGGTTGACCTTCGCCAGCACCCTGTAAGGCGATATATGATGCATTTTTGGCTTCAATCTTTTGATCTGCTTCTACTTGAAAAATGATAGTGCCATTGGCTCCAGTATCTAAAATAAAAGACAGACTGGCACCGTTTACTGTCACAGGTACAATCACAATATTGCTCACAATTTTCACGTCTATTTTTTGCTGATTAACACCTGGAGGCAAGCTAAATTGCGATTGGCCCCGAGCCGGACTCGTAGAAAGTATACTCAGCAAAAGCAGCAGGAGAAAGGGGCTTAATTTCATAATAAAATATTGTGTTTATAAGTTACAAAAGGCCGTGCACATTTTCGCGAAAGCGCACTTCTTAATATCGATAAAAAAACGCATTTTTGTAGTGTAAAATTCTAATTATGCCAACGATTTCAAAAAAGGGGATGGCGATGCCACAATCTCCGATTCGCAAACTGGTCCCTTTTGCCGATAAAGCCAAAGAACGAGGAATCCATATTCATCATCTCAACATAGGTCAACCAGATATACAAACGCCTGAAGCTGCGTTAGATGCCGTTAAAAATAATACCATAGATGTGCTGGCCTACAGCCATAGTGCAGGTTTTCAAAGCTACCGCAACAAGCTGGCTCACTATTATCAGCAAAGAGGTATAGATGTATCTTCTGATGATATTATTGTTTCTACAGGAGGTTCTGAGGCATTATTATTTGCGATGGGAAGTGTGACAGATCCTGGTGACGAAATCATCATTCCGGAACCTTTTTATGCCAATTATAACGGCTTTGCCACTGCTAGTGGTGTAGAGGTTGTTCCTGTAATTTCTACCCTAGAAGAAGGTTTTGCCTTACCACCTATTGCCGATTTTGAAAAGCTGATCACCGCAAAAACCAAGGCAATTGTCATTTGTAATCCAGGCAATCCAACAGGCTATCTGTATTCTGAAGAGGAGATACGCCAGCTGGCAGAATTGGTTAAAAAGCACGATCTGTTTTTGATTGCCGATGAGGTATATCGCGAATTTGCCTACGACGGTTTAAAACATCACTCGGTGATGGCTCAACGCGATATCGATGCGCATACCATAATGATCGATTCGGTTTCTAAACGCTACTCTATGTGTGGAGCGCGTATAGGTTGTATCGTAAGTCGTAATAAGGAGTTGATGGCTACAGCAATGAAATTTGCTCAGGCCAGATTAAGTCCACCTACTTTTGCCCAGATTGCTGCCGAAGCTGCTTTGGATACACCTAGTTCTTATTTTGAAGATGTCATTAAAGAATATGTAGCTAGACGTGATACGCTGGTTGCCGGGCTTAGAGAAATTCCTGGGGTGGCCGTGGCCAAACCTAAAGGTGCCTTTTATTGTATTGCTGCACTTCCTGTAAAAAATGCAGATGCCTTTGCACAGTGGTTATTAGAGTCTTTTGACAAGGATGGTAAAACCATAATGGTAGCTCCGGCAGCGGGCTTTTATTCTAGTGAAGGTGTGGGTCAAAATCAAGTGCGTATCGCATATGTCTTAGAAGAAAGTGTCTTGAATGAGGCTGTAGCAATCTTGGCAGCAGCCTTAGCCGAGTACAAAGATTAATGGAAATTCTAGAGCATATTTCGCTGAGCGCTTATAATACCTTTGGCATAGATGTCAAGGCGAGGTATTTTGTAAGCGTCAATACTTTGGATGAGCTCCAAACCGCCCTCGCTTTAGAGGGTTATGGTAGTCCATTCATTATTGGAGGAGGTAGTAATATGCTTTTGACACAAGATATAGATCGCCTTGTTATACATCTTAACCTCAAGGGTATCACTGAGGTTTCTGATTTATCTTCAGAGCACACCATAGTTTTAGAAGTGGCGGCGGGTGAAAACTGGCATGACTTTGTAATGTACTGCGTAGCGAATGATTACGGCGGGGTCGAAAATCTCTCTTTAATACCAGGCAACGTAGGGACCTCACCGATACAAAATATTGGAGCCTATGGGGTAGAACTCAAGGATGTCTTTCACAGTTGTATTGCCTTAAATCGGTCTACCTTACAACTTAGAACGTTTAGCCTAGATGAGTGCGCCTTTGGTTATAGAGATTCGGTATTTAAAAATGAATTAAAAGATCAATATATCATTACTTCGGTACGTTTTGCGCTTTCGCGAAAAGACCACAAGATTAAAACCACCTATGGCGCCATTGCCGATACCTTGGCGGCATATGACATTTCTTCACCTAGTATAAAAGATGTATCTCGGGCGGTCATTTCTATTCGACAGTCAAAATTACCAGACCCAGCAGTGTTAGGCAATAGCGGAAGTTTCTTTAAAAACCCTATTATTGATAAGAAGGCATTTGAAACCTTGCAGACAGACTTTCCAAACCTTCCCTTTTATCCTGTGGGTGAGAATGCATATAAAATTCCTGCTGGATGGCTTATAGAACAAGCTGGTTTTAAAGGAAAACGTTTTGGTGATGCAGGGGTTCATGACAAACAAGCTTTAGTTCTGGTCAATCACGGCAATGCAAGTGGGCAAGAAATTTGGGAGCTCGCTTTAAAGATCCAAGCCAAAGTGGCTAGCATCTTTAAGATTGACATAACGCCTGAGGTGAACATATTTTAAGTCAAACATTTGATAATTTAAAATATAAGACCCAGCCTATAGCTGGGTCTTGTGATACTTGGTAAACCGGCTTTTGCTATTTTGGAAGCACAACAGCGTCAATAACGTGAATCACGCCATTGGTGGCCTCTAAGTCTGTAGCAGTTACAGTGGCCATGCCTCCATTTTCATCGATCAAAACCACCTTACCATCCTTAATTTTGGCGGTAAGAGTGCCTCCACCTACGGTAGAAATGGCATAACTGCCACTATTTTCTTTAATGGCTTCAGAAATAGCTGCTGCCGTAAAGGTTCCAGCCACGACGTGATAGGTAAGTATTGCCGATAGTTTGCCTTTGGCTTCAGGTTGTAAAAGTGAGGCAAGGGTGCCTTCAGGTAAGGCGTCAAAGGCTGTATTTGTAGGTGCAAAAACGGTAAAAGGGCCTTCTCCTTTTAAAGTGTTGACCAGGTCGGCGGCCTTGACAGCGGCTACCAAAGTGGCGTGATCTTTTGAAGTTGATGCTACATCAACGATATCGCCTTGAGCGAGCATAGTGCTTGAAAAAAACAATGCTAATACACCGATAATTAATGAGATACGTTTCATAATAAATTTGAATTTGTTGAGTTAATAAGTACGAGTTTGTTTCGTTTGCTATTTATACGCCGTATATTTAAAGGAGAGATGGAGCCGAGGTCACAAACTTTTGTTAAAACTAGAACCGACCACATTTTTGAAACCGTTTATAGAACAACATATCGTTGAGTTATTAAAGGCTCAGGACCAGCGCGCCATAGGATTATTATACGATCATTATGCAGATGCCTTATTTGGGGTCGCCATTAAGGTGACCAAAGACGAAGCACTTGCCCAGGATGTCTTGCAGGATTCGTTTGTCAAAATTTGGAAAAACGCGCATAAATACGATGCCGAAAAAGCCCGTTTATTTACCTGGCTTTTCCGAGTAGTTCAGAATACGGCTATCGATGCTGTGCGTAGTCGTCAGAGAAAAACCAAGAAAGAAATCCAAACCCAAGATTCAAACGTATATCACATACCAACCACTACCTTGGCTGTAGAACATCTTGATATTCAGGCGCACGCAGACGGATTAGAAGAGAAGTATAAAGTGGTCATTGATGCTCTGTTTTTTCAGGGAATGACACAACAGGAGGCTAGTGATGAGTTAAACATACCGCTAGGCACTGTAAAGTCAAGGCTTAAGATTGGGTTGAGAGAATTGCGCAAGCTATTTGGTTTGCTTATTGTATTATTGTCATTATGAGTATGAACGAAAGAGTGAATACATTTTTGGAAAGCGATTTGCTAGAACGCTACCTTATGGGTACGACCTCGCCTATGGAAACTCAGGAGGTTGAGCATTATATCGCAAAGTATCCAGAAGTCAAGCAAACCTACATAGAGCTTCAAGAAAATCTTGAAGAGTATGCGAGTTCTTATGCTGTAGCTGCACCAGCTCATCTCAAACAGCGTATTATCAATACAATTAAGAAAAAGCCAAAGCGCGGTATTCCAGTTTTGGCAATGGTAGCTTGTGGTGTTGCTATTCTTTTTGGTCTGGTCACCTTTATGATTTGGAACCAAAATCAAGAATTGCTCGAAGACCGTCAGCTAACCAATGCCTTAATCGAACAGCTCAACTCTGATATTGTTTCCAATAAGGAGAGTCTTCAATCTGTTGAAGAACAATTTATGATTCTCAACAATGCAGCCACTAAAAAATATGTACTTCGTGGTCAAGGTCGTGCGCGCAAGTTAGAAACAGTGGCTTATGTCAATGAGTTGGAAAAGAAATCTTATGTTCACGTGGTGAGCCTGCCCGAATTGCCAGATGACCAGGTATACCAAATGTGGGCAGATGTTGATGGTGTAATGAAGCCGCTTGACATCCTTAAAATATCTAAAGAAAACCTGGTTGAAATTCCTTACGAAGAGCGCATGGCTAGTTTCAATATTACTATTGAACCCAAGGGAGGCAGTAAAGAGGCTACCAAAGAAGAAGTGGTCTCTTCTGTGAGCTTCTATTAAACTCCAAATTTTACCGTACCTATTTAGTAGGCCATTGCATTCTTTGTATATTTGCAAAAAAGAATCACCATGGCATTATTTTTTATCACATTAGGCTTTTTGGCTTTGGCAATCGCTGGGATTTCTATTAAAATTTGGGCCAAAAAAGACGGTAAATTTGCAGGGACCTGCGCCAGTCAAAATCCTTATCTCAACAAAGAGGGTGAAGCTTGTGGTATGTGTGGTAGACTGCCTTCAGAAATGGGTGATTGTTCTCAAGATCAATAAAGACGAACACCCTTGGGCGATCTTTACTATTATCTCTTTTACACTTTTTTAGCAATCACGATAGTCAATATGGGCTATCATTTTCTTTTTTACGTATTTGCTTTCGCGAAAGCGAACCCGCGACCGTCACAATTAGAAGGGAGGCCTGGCGGTAAAGTACACTCAGACCTCAGACAAAAACAAGGTCAGCTACCCGCAGTTTCGGTTATTATATGTGCAAAGAATGAAGCCGAAAATCTAAAAAAACATCTTCCATTACTACTCCAACAGGATTATCCAAATTTTGAAATTGTTTTAATCAATGACGCCTCTTATGATCAAACCAAAGCAGTTATGGAATCTTTTGCTACCACAGATGCTCGGGTAAAGCAAGTCAATGTCGAAAATATTGAAGCATTTTGGGGAAGTAAGAAATACGCACTTACCCTAGGAATCAAAGCGGCAACACATGAGTGTTTACTCTTTATAGATGCCGATTGCTACCCCAAAAGCGCTCATTGGATTCAATATATGGTGAGCTGTGCTAGCCCTAATACGGCTGTGGTCTTGGGATATGGCGGGTATCAAAAGCGCAAACATTCTTGGCTTAACAGTCTTATTCGGTATGAGACGGTGTATACGGCCATGCAGTATTTTAGTTACGCCTTGGCTGGCAATCCCTATATGGGGGTGGGAAGAAACTTAATGTATACCAAAACATTGTTTTTTGAACAGCGCGGGTTTATCAATCACATGAAAATCCCAAGTGGTGATGATGATCTGTTTGTAAACGAAGCCGCAACTTCCAATAATACGAAAGTGTGTTATCATCCGGATGCCCATACTGTTTCACCAGCCAAATCAACTTTTAAAAGCTGGGTGATTCAAAAACGTAGACACATCTCGGTTGCTCACTATTATAAATTAAAAGACAGATTGCTGTTGGGTGGGTTTTTTCTCAGTCAATTGGGGTTCTTTGTGTTGGCGCTTGTGCTAGTAAGCAGCAGTTTTATGGTAAAGTGGGTGTTGCTCTTGATAGCTTTACGGTATTTGATAGCATGGATTGCAATAGGAAAAAGTGCTGCCAAACTCAAAGAAATAGACGTAGCTTATTTATTTCCGCTTCACGAATTGTTTTTGATTTTGTTTCAATTGGGTATCTTTAGTGCAAACCTGATCTCAAAACCCAAGCGTTGGAAATAAATCCTGCTAAGATTCAAGATGAAATTGAAAAGGCAAAAGAGGGGCGTCAAAGCGCTTTTAATTTTTTGCTCAATGCCTATTGGAATGAAGTTTATGGGTTTCAGCTCAAACGTACCAAAAATGAGTACGAAGCAGAAGATATAACCATACAGACTTTTTCCAGGGCCTTTGATAAGATAAAGACCTATAATAACGCTTATCAATTCAATACTTGGTTGCTTACTATTTCCAAGAATATCCACATCGATTATTTGCGAAAAAATGCTTCTTCTATCCGTGCACAAATAGCTCATAGAGCCGATGAGGATCGTGTCTATAGAGTGGCAGACGAAAATCCCACAGCCGAAGATGTATTGATTAACGAACAAAATTTGGCGCAGCTTTTACGCTATATTAAAATGCTAAAGCCGCATTATCAGGAAATGATTAATCTGCGTTATTTTAGAGAGATGACGTATAAAGAAATGGCCAAAGAACTCGATGAACCCATGAACAATGTCAAGGTAAAATTGTTAAGGGCCAGACGCCTGTTGGCGGATATTATAGAAAAGGCCGAACGATGAGCGTGTTATCTCTCAAAAAATTGGGGCCTGGACTATTATTTGCTGGCGCAGCCATAGGGGTGTCGCATTTGGTTCAAAGTACTCGGGCTGGCGCCGATTATGGCTTTGGTCTACTTTGGGCCTTAGTCTTGGTTAATCTCATCAAATACCCTTTCTTTCAATTGGGTCCGAGATATGCCGCTGCCACAGGTAAAAGTCTACTGGACGGATACCTAAAACTTGGGAAGGGCGTACTTGTTGTCTATTTTATCTTGTCACTACTCACTATGTTTACGATACAAACTGCGGTAACTATCGTCACCGCTGGGCTGGCAGTAGAGCTATTTGGAATCACCCAGGATATCGCTATATGGAGTGTTATTATCACTCTTGTATGTGCCGTCATCCTATGGTTGGGTAAATACAGCACCTTAGACCGATTAATGAAAATTATCATTTTAACCCTCACCCTCAGTACAGTGGTTGCTGTGTTTTTCGCTTTTCGCGAAAGCGTACAAACACAGGGCATTGGTGAGCGATCTGGGCTTTTGCAATACATACCAACAGATGCTGCAGGGCTGGCATTTTTGATTGCATTTATGGGTTGGATGCCTGCACCGCTTGATATTTCGATTTGGCATTCATTATGGACCTTAGAAAAAAACAAGACGGCTAAGGGAGATATAAAAACGTCGCTCTTTGACTTTAATTTGGGGTATATAGGTACCATAGTTTTGGGTATGGGATTTTTAAGTTTGGGGGCCTTGGTGATGTATGGTAGTGGTGAAACTTTTTCTTCTAAAGGAGGTGTTTTTGCAAGTCAACTCATTAGGATGTATACCAGTAGCTTAGGTGATTGGGCAAAGATTTTTATTGGGGTGGCGGCCTTTACCACTATGTTTAGTACCACCCTTACGACCCTGGATGCCTCACCTCGTGCGATGGCCAAAACAAGCCAGCTGCTCGAGATTGGGGGCAGAAAATTAACTTATACCTTATGGCTAGTGATTTTGGTGTTGGGGACGGGAGTAATATTGTTTTTCTTTGTGAGCGAGATGGGACTATTGGTTAAAGTAGCAACCATACTCTCTTTTTTGACGGCTCCATTTTATGCGATTTGTAATTATCTGGTCTTTCAAGATAAGGACATAGCCGCACCAGCCCGATTATCATTGTTTATGCGCATAGTAAGTATTCTGAGTATTCTTTGTCTTATCGGCTTTAGTATTTGGTTTTTGATGAGCTGAGCGCACCTATAGCACAAACGTCGTGACTATGGCATCTCTATAATGCCTGCTTGATTTGTTATTTATTTTGTAAATCTATTAATTGGACTAGCTGCACTTTTCAAAAATCATATCTTTGCCCCTTATGCAATTTGACTTACGTACTACCGATGCTTCCTCTCAGGCACGAGCTGGAAAACTGACCACAGATCACGGGGTGATTGAAACTCCAATTTTTATGCCCGTGGGTACGGTGGCTTCTGTGAAAGGCGTTCATCAACGCGAGCTTCGAGAAGATATCAATCCCGATATTATTTTGGGTAATACCTATCATTTGTACCTGCGTCCGGGCACAGCAACTTTGCAAAAAGCAGGAGGCTTACACAAGTTTATGAATTGGGACAGGGCTATCTTGACAGATAGTGGTGGGTTTCAGGTATACTCCCTTTCTGGTAGACGAAAAATTAAAGAAGAAGGAGTAAAGTTCAAATCGCATGTAGACGGCTCTACACATTTATTTACCCCAGAAAATGTGATGGAAATTCAACGTCAGATAGGTGCCGACATTATCATGGCTTTTGATGAATGCACACCTTATCCTTGTGAGTACAAATACGCC
>CAZJWI010000233.1:0-4465 GCA_964549485.1 uncultured Flavobacteriaceae bacterium | reverse complement strand
GGAACTATGCGATTAGGTGCCTGGGAATGTAGCTTAGAAGAAGATTCTATCGCTTACCAGGTGTATCAATCAAAAACGATTATGGAGCGTCACAGACATCGTTATGAATTTAATGATGCCTACCGAAGTGACTTGGAAAAGGCGGGTATGAAGATTACAGGAACCAATCCTGATACCGGGTTGGTAGAAATTATCGAACTGCCTAATCACCCTTGGTTTGTAGGAGTTCAATACCATCCAGAATACAAAAGTACAGTAGCAAGCCCGCATCCATTATTTGTGGCATTCGTGGCAGCTGCCGTAAAAAAACACCATCATAAAAATGCCACTATGGCATAAGCTTCGTATTTGGATATAGTTTTGCTGTGCAAGACTAGAAATAATCACGACCAACAACATTTTTATAAAACGCTCATGGCAGAACAAAAATTTGACAAAACTTCACTAACGGGAATGCTTCTTATTGCGGCGATTCTGATTTATATGTTTTACATCAATAAACCGACTCAGGAAGAACTTGATGCACAACAGGCAACAGAAACCGAAGTTGTAACAACACCAGACCAACAGCCAATAACACCAGCTAGGACCGAAGTACCATTGGTACAGAATGACTCAACCGCTACGGCCCAACTTCAGAGCCAGTTTGGATATTTTGCATATGCTGCCGCCCTGCCTAGTGCGCAGGTAGAAACCACTACAATTGCTAATGATGTTCTTGAATTAGAGGTGAGTTCTTTAGGAGGACACATTGTAACGGCTAAATTGCTCCAAGAGAAAACTTATGATTCATTGCCAGTATATTTGATCAAAGATGGCAATAGTAGCCTGAATATTTCTTTTGGCACCACAGACAATAGAAATTTAAATACCAAAGATCTTTATTTTGAACCTGCTCTAAGCAGCAATGGTGACCAACAGGTATTGACCATGCGCGCCAAAGTTTCGCCTAGCGAGTATTTGGAGTATCGCTATGTGTTAAAGCCTGGCGAGTACATGTTAGATTTTGGGGTGAGCTCAAAAGGTTTGTCTCGCGTATTTAACACGAGTACACCAATGCGTATGCAATGGGATTTTAAAGGAATGCGTCATGCCAAAAGTATAGAATACGAAAATCGCTACACCCGTTTGACCTATGAATATGAAGGCGATAAGACTTCCAAACTTAGCCAGATGGGAGAAGATGATGAGGTAGAAACTGATTTGTCCTGGATGAATTACAGACAGCATTTCTTTAGCTCAATGTTATTGACCGATACTCCTTTTAAAGAAGCCCGATTATCTTCTACCGATTTGGTAAAACAAGCCGAAGACAATGATCAAAAACCTTCCGAATTTACGAAAGCCTATGCCTCTGATGTATTGTTGACTCCTACCAATGGGGAATTAAACTATGCGATGAATATGTATTATGGCCCTACCGATTATAAGATATTTAAATCCTACGATCGTAATCTAGATGAGGCTATGCCTTTAGGTTGGGGGATATTTGGTTTTCTAAACAAGTATTTGGTCATTCCTTTCTTTGGATTTTTGAGCGGATTTTTACCAGCTGGAATTGCGATTATTGTCATGACGATTTTAATTAAGCTCATGTTGTCTCCTGTGCAATACAAACAGTATTTGTCTCAAGCCAAAATGAAGGTTTTAAAACCAGAGATTGCTGCTATCTCGGCTAAGTACAAAGACAACGCCATGAAAAAGCAGCAAGAAACTATGGCCTTGTACAGTAGAGCAGGAGCAAGTCCGGCTGCTGGATGTTTACCAGCCTTATTACAAATTCCGGTGTTTTACGCCTTATTTACCTTTTTCCCGTCTGCCTTTGACTTGAGAGGAAAAAGCTTTTTGTGGGCAGACGATTTGTCGAGCTATGACGAGATAGCTACGCTACCTTTTGAAATTCCATTTTACGGCGATCACATTAGTTTGTTTCCTATTCTTGCCGCCATTACAATCTTCTTTTCAATGCGCCTAACTACAGGAAATCAGGCCATGCAACAGCCTACTCAAGAGGGCATGCCAGATATGGGTAAAATGATGAAATATATGATGTATTTCTCTCCTGTATTAATGTTGGTATTCTTTAACAATTATGCCAGTGGGTTGAGTTTGTACTACTTTATCTCAAACCTTATTACCATTGGAATTATTTTGGTAATCAAAGGGTATATCATAGACGAAGATAAGGTTCGAGCCAAGATTGAAGTCAAAAAAGCGCAGCCTAAGAAGCAAGGTCGTTTTCAAAAGAAAATGGCTCAGATGATGGAGCAAGCCGAACAGCAAAAGGCCGCTCAAAAGCGCAGCAAAAAATAATGACCCCAAAAAGAAAAGCGTGTAAAATACACGCTTTTCTTTTTAACTTTTGTAATACTGTCTTCTTTTTTGAGACTAGCTGCTTATGAGAAATTCACATAAAATTATATTGTCTGCCTTATTGTTTATGCTGGCCGGTTTACGCCCGGATTTTGCTGCTTTTATACCACAGTGGGCAAAATTAGGAGTAGCGGCTGTGCTACTCATCTTGGGTTTCTATCTCATGTGGAAGGAAAGGCAGTGGTAAAACGCTTTGATACCCAAATGTCACTCCTTGATCAATCGCTCAGTAAACTGGCGACCCTCAGGAGTTGTTGCTCTGAGAATATAAACTCCAGGAGGTTGATCGTTAAGTGGTATTTCAGTCAATACATCAGAGCTTTGGGTGCGATAGACCGCTTGTCCTAATACGTTATATACGGTAAGAGTTAGCTTGTCTTGCTGAGGATTGCGCAGAGTAAATTGGGTGGCTGGATTAGGGTAGATGCTTACTTGCAACCTTTGATTATCATCAACCCCTAAAATATCAGAAAGTAAGAGTGTAAAGGTGCCTATTTTCTCTGAAGAAAAAGGCGAGATACCTTCTAATGTACTTATATTATCGGCAGGTGTGGTAGGTAGATTGGATGAGGTATAATCTACACCGCTATCGGTACCAGCATCATAGGCATATACGTCTAAACTTATTTGATCAACCCAAGCCGTTCCATCGTAAAGCGAAAGTCCATCTAAAGCGACAAACCAATCTGGACTAGGAGCAATCATAGATAAGACAGTGACCATAGGGTAGGTTTGGCTCAGTTCGATATCGATATCTATACTGCCTAAGGCATCATCTATATCACCCGCCTGAAAACCTTCTTGAGCAGTCCCGGCTGACACTGCGGCATTTACCTCTTGAAGAAAAACCGTGGCATTCCCAATCTCTGCGATATTTTGTACGCCTTGACTTGCTGGCGCTCCCATATTTAAAAAGTCAACCTGATCACTGTGTATAGCAACCACAAAAGGTGACCAATGTGCTTGACTGGGAAGACTACCGCTAGGATGTGGATGGGTTTGTTGACTCCAATTGCTGGTAAATGTCAAACGATATTGTGCAATTTCCTGTGCTGTGCTATAGAAGAATGTTCCTGTGAACAACAGGCATAGTAGTAGGATTTTGGAGCGCTTCATCTTCGGTATCTTTTGCGGTTTTCTCTTGTAAAAGTACCGTTTTTTTATCAGTTTTGAAGATGTTTGAAACCCTGCTTGCTTTTGTTGGAGCTACAGCCATACTTGCCTTGACTCCTGGACCTGACAATATTTATGTACTCGCACAAAGTATAGCTAACGGATCTAAAGCAGGACTGGCTACGACAGTGGGTTTAATTTCTGGCTGTATTGTGCATACTACCTTGATCGCCTTTGGCGTCTCTGCTTTACTCACAACAACGCCCATGCTACTATGGGTTATTAAAATTTTTGGAGCTGGTTATTTGCTCTATCTGGCCTTTAAGGTATGGAAAAGTAGTAGTGAGGTGACCCTAACTCAAGGGGCGCCAAAAAAGAGCTATAGGGCCTTGTTCAAACAAGGGGTTATTATGAATGTGCTCAACCCTAAAGTGACTTTATTCTTTCTGTCCTTTTTTCCTGCCTTTATCTGGGATCAACAAGCTAATACAGTAGGACAGTTTTATATTTTAGGTTTTGTATTTATGGGAACCTCCCTGGTCATTTTTAGTAGTTTTGCATTGCTGGCAGGAGGGATTTCTAGAGGATTACAACGGTTTCAAAATGCAGGTCTGGTTTTAAAATGGGTGCAAATAATTGTCTTCGTGGGGATTGCTGTCTTTATACTTTTTCCGTGATACTTCTAGAAGTAATGCCTATTTTTACCTAGTGAATACAGCCGTCAAAATAATTGAATGTCCTCGGGATGCCATGCAGGGAATCAAAGATTGGATTCCTACATCAGAGAAAGTGCAATACATACAATCGTTGCTGCGATGTGGATTTGATACAATTGATGTGGGCAGTTTTGTTTCGCCCAAAGCCATACCTCAAATGAAGGATAGTGCCGAGGTACTGGCTGCACTCGATCTAAGTACGACTCAGAGTAAACTTTTGACGATAGTAGCTAACCTTAGAGGAGCCAGTGATGCGGTTACAC
>CAZJWI010000232.1:0-2469 GCA_964549485.1 uncultured Flavobacteriaceae bacterium | reverse complement strand
CTGGACTGAAAGGACGAACAACTGTATTTCCCTTACGGGAGCTCGAAGGCCCACCATAAGTCATTGTGGTAATCTGCCACGAAACTACAATCAATCATTGTCATACGCTGGACTGGAAGGACAGACAGCTATATTTGCAGTACTGCGATTCGAAGGCCCACTACAAGTAATTGTGGTAATCTGCCACGAGGCCACGATCTATCATTGTCATACGCTGTACTGAAAGGACGAACAACTGTATTTCCCTAACGGGAGCTTGAAGGCCCACCACAAGTCATTGTGGTAATCTGCCACGAAGCTACGATCAATCATTATCATACGCCGGACTGGAAGGACAGACAGCTATATTTGCAGTACTGTGATGTACAGACCTATAAGACAGTTTGAATCATAGTATATCACCATTTTGGCGAAAGCCATAAAATACCCATACTCAATAAAAACAATCCTAAAAACCACCACGGCTGTAATGGGACTCGCGAAGTAGGCGGTATATATGTAGAGGTTGATTTTAGAAAATAACGACGATTGTCTTGTATGCGTTGATATCGACTTCTAGCCTGCCAATCACTTGGATCAAAAACGTAATAATCAAAGACATTACTACTGTCTTTATCAATAGCTAATTGCTGCCATCCAGAATGATGAGGAAAATAGCTCCCCTCCCACCTATAGTTGATTAAGGGGTCTTGTTTCATAGCAATGGACGTGCTATCACTAGCTATAACTGTGGGATGCTCAATCCCAGAAGCTATGTTAAAATGTAGTGGAACATCTGGATATATCAGTGGGTTCTTTTGATCCCATCGTACATTAGGAGTGACACCTTTGGCCATGGTGTTGATGATTTTTGTCCATAAATAATCATAGATAGTCTGATTGCCTTCTAACAGCAGTTCATAGGTGTTTTTGAATACAGCTGTACCTATGCGCCCCTTACCTTTTGCGTAATAAGCAGCAAGATCTACACCTGCTGTAGCCATTGATGTTTCTAATAAAAGATCTTCTTTAAACTGAAATGGATATATCGCCATTTTTTGCTGAGGCCACTGAGGTAATCGCAACTCGTTTTGTCTGGTTCTTTTAAAACCAAAAGGCAAATTGTTATTTCGGCTTTCAAACAGCTTTTGGTCAGGTTGAAAAAAAAGTCCAAGACCCTGAAGGGTTACTGCATTGACTAAGGCGGTCCTAGAGCCCGAGTTTAATTGTATGAAGCTAGCTAGATCCAATATAACCAAGTCAAAAGCGCTTAGATTTGCAAGGGTAAGCCCATAAATGGACTGGGCCGTTCTATTGTAATTTTCAAATTTATAACGATTCTTACTTATTTGGCTTCTTACTAGTACACTATGTCCTTGCTCTGCAAGTTTATTTTTCAGATACTTTGTCTCGAAAGTAGGAAAGGTATTAAGCACAAGTATACTGAGGTTTTTGACAGGCCGTACCCGAATAGGAATAGGTTCAGAAACCTGCTCATTACCCAAACTATCAGTTAGGGTGAGATTAAATAAAAACTTCCCAGATGCTTTAGCTGTAGCTCCTAACCTATACTCCTTAACAAGCGTATCTATAACAATAGAATCTCTTGTATTGCCAGCTGGATCCTTTAGGAACAATTTGCCTTGATGATAATGGCCAGTCACCGCTGCAGCTATTTTGATAGAATCACCTAGCGCCAATTCGGAGTCATAAGCCAATCGCGTAATTCCTTTCACTTTTGCCCCGCCGATAAAATGTACATTTTTTGACGCTAGCTTATATAGGTCATAGGCTGCCAGGCCCTCACCTAAGACAAATACATCAGAAATAGTATCTAATACAGCTGGGTGCAGATCTCCTTTAGTATAAGATATAACACCTAGCTTAGGAAAACGCTTTTGCAAACTATCCAAATGTCTTTCTTGATAGCCAGCTGTCAACACCACACCACTACGGCCGTTGCCTTCTACCTCTATCTGGGGTCGTAAGACTAAAGCAACAAGACTTAGTACCGCTACAGTTGCTACAACAATATGAAGACCACGTCTTGGCCAAAGCGCTGTTTTCTGCTCCTTCCAGATAAAAACCAACCACAATACAACAGCAAAGGCCAATACTGGCCACAGCCATTGTTGATGTAAAAAAAATGTGGTCTTAATCTCTTCCATCCAACTTTTCCATGATTAATTGATCCAAGCGATCCCATGAGGTTGGAGCAGCACTTATATTTTGGTTTTGACTAGGTATGGCTTGTAACAAACCAGCTTGTACCTTTAAGAGCATAGTCTCGGGCTGGGATTTGTCTTCGGTGAGCCATTTTAAAGATTGTAAGGTCTCCAAATATTTTGAGGGCTGATCTATGGCTAATACCGCAAGCTCTTCTCCCGCTTTCGCGAAAATCTGCTTATCATCGGCACTAAGGGTTTGATGCTCCTGTCGTCTTTGCTCGAGTATCGCTATACTTTGACGGATAAAATAATACGGTCGATC
>CAZJWI010000231.1:0-2103 GCA_964549485.1 uncultured Flavobacteriaceae bacterium | reverse complement strand
ATTAGTTATTTAGACAAATATCTAAATATTAGTAGTAATTTCCTAAATTTGTTACAGATAGCTCTTTTAAAATAGGATGTATGCCCGCTACAATCGCTAAATCGTATACCAATCGGCAGATTTTTAATCCAATAGGCCTTTTTGTGGCATCTTTCGCACAATTTTTAGTACTTTGCAACTGTTTATTTAGGTAAACCACTTCACTTAATATTTTACAATTGATAGATCAGTTAGAATACAATACAGAAAGAGATCATTTGATCATTCCTGAGTATGGCCGTCATATTCAGAAAATGATTGATCAGACCACAACGATAGAAGATCGCGAGGAGCGCAACAAACAAGCCAAAGGTATTATTGCAGTTATGGGCAATATGCAACCTCATTTAAGAGATGTGCCTGATTTTCAGCACAAGCTTTGGGATCAATTATTTATCATGTCCAATTTTGAACTCGATGTTGATTCCCCTTACGGGAAACCATCCAAAGAAGAATTGGCTGAGCGTCCAGAACCACTAGATTATCCACAAAACTTTCCAAAATATCGCTTTTACGGCAATAATATCAAACGAATGATTGATGTGGCCAAAAGCTGGGAAGAGGGAGAGATGAGAGAGGCCTTAGAATTCACTATTGCCAATCATATGAAAAAGTGTTTCCTTAATTGGAATAAGGACACTGTAGAAGACGATGTGATCTTTGGACATTTGTTCGAGCTTAGTGATGGGGCCATCAATTTACGTGAAAAAGACGAAGATTTAAGAGATTCTGACCGATTGATACGCGCTACTAAAAAAGCAAAAGCCGCAGACCATCCTGTAAAAAAGTCGAAAGGCAATTACTCTCGTAAAAAAAGATATTAAAAACTACCTCTTTACCCTATATCTATGGGAACATTCCAGATTGAAGGCGGTCACCCGCTCAAAGGTGAAATACAACCTCAAGGAGCCAAAAACGAAGCACTTCAAATTCTTTGTGCGGTTTTGCTCACTCCAGAAAAAGTAACTATCAGTAATATCCCAGATATTCGGGATGTCAATAAGCTCATACAAATTTTGGGCAATCTTGGGGTTAAGATTCAAAAGATTAAAAAAGGAGAATACTCTTTTCAAAGCGACGAATTACACCTAGAGTATTTAGAAAGTGAACAATTTAAACAAGATGGTAGCGGTCTTAGAGGATCCATTATGATTGTAGGCCCGCTCCTGGCTCGTTTTGGCAAAGGGTACATCCCAACACCAGGAGGTGATAAAATAGGGCGTCGAAGGCTGGATACACATTTTGAAGGATTTATAAAATTGGGTGCCGATTTTAGATATAATAGAGAAGAACGGTTTTACGGTGTAGAAGCGCCCAAAGGATTGAAAGGCACTTATATGCTTTTGGATGAGGCTTCGGTTACCGGGACGGCAAATATTGTGATGGCTGCTGTATTGGCAAAAGGCAAGACCACCATATACAACGCAGCCTGTGAACCTTATTTGCAGCAGTTGTGTAAAATGCTCAATAGCATGGGTGCCAAAATTGAGGGTATCGGTTCTAATATGTTGCAAATACAAGGTGTTAAAGAGCTCAAAGGATGTCATCACCGCATACTTCCCGATATGATCGAAATTGGATCTTGGATAGGGCTAGCGGCTATGACAAAGAGCGAAATAACCATCAAAAATGTCTCTTGGGATGATCTTGGGATTATACCCAACACTTTCAGAAAATTGGGCATCACTTTAGAGCGAAAAGGCGATGATATTTACATTCCAGCTCACAAAGACGGCTATACTATTGAAAGTTATATAGACGGTTCGTTTATGACTATTTCTGACGCCCCCTGGCCAGGTTTTACTCCAGATCTATTGAGTATTGTACTGGTAGTGGCTACTCAAGCCAAAGGCGAAGTGATGATTCATCAAAAAATGTTCGAAAGCCGTTTATTTTTTACTGATAAGCTCATTGATATGGGGGCCAAGATAATTCTTTGTGATCCGCATAGAGCTACGGTTATTGGATTGAACCGACGATTTCAGTTACGTGGTATAGAGATGAGTTCCCCTGATATTCGTGCGGGTGTAGCACTGCTTATTGCAGCCTTATCAGCAAAAGGGA
>CAZJWI010000230.1:0-8190 GCA_964549485.1 uncultured Flavobacteriaceae bacterium | reverse complement strand
AACAAAGAATTAATTCAATTCTACGAATCTCCTCAAGCCAAAGAGTTGATCGATGAGCGTGATGGTCACTTTTACTTTAAACCTCAATTAACGCCGACCATTTATCCAGTAGAAAACACTTATAAGGGAAAAGTAGATATTCTCGTTGACAAGTACACCTTGTCAGTAAGTACAGATGTTGTGGCTATTTTATCAAAGCATCGTGATGTTACCGTCACCGGCAATGAAATAGGGGGGAGCTTACAACATTATAGCGCAGGTAACTACCTTAATTTACAGCTTCCTAATTCAAAGATTGAGATAAATGTGCCTTTGCAACGCTTATCCTATTAAATACAAGAACTATGTCAAAGAAAAAGCAAAGAGAAACCTTTCAATCACTCGGTACGCTTGCGGCATTGATAATAAGTGTACTTGCATTGATTGTTTCCCTTTATGAAACCGATTTATTACGCACCCAACAAGAGGCTATGGTCTGGCCTTACCTGCGTGTAGATGAGAAATACAATAATGAGGGATTTGGTCTTACCGCAAGTAATAATGGTACAGGGCCTGCAATCATCACTTCGGTTGAGGTAATATATAATGGCAAAGCTGTTTACAATTTTGCTGAACTGGCAGATGCGATGTTTCCTAAATTGGATGTAGGATATAGCGTTATTAATACGAGTAGCGTTAATAAAACAGTTTTTAGAAATGGCGAAGAGCGTTCTATGTTTTTTATACCGTGGACAGATGAAATTCGTAAAGAATTTGAAAATCTCAATGAACTGACCATCAAAATTGCCTATAAATCAGTATTGGAAGAAAGTTGGCTTTACGAATACCCTAGCGGTCAACGTACCAAAACTGATTTTGTGGCCTCAAAAGAATTTAAGAACTAAATCATATTTTACAATCAATCACAAGTTCAAGGATTTTTTAAATGTAAGTGATTTGGGTGTCTCGCTCACCACCCCGTAGTGATTTGGGGCAAAAAAGAAAGCCATAGCTAGAAGCACGAAAGTACAGGAAACGGATCGCTCGACAGTATATTGATATATTGAAGAAACTTTCGCCTTGTCTCGCTCACCACCCCGTAGTGATTTGGGGCAAAAAAGAATCCCATAGCTAGAAGCAAAAAAGTACAGGAAACGGATCGCTCGACAGTATATTGATATATTAAAGAAATTTCGCCTTGTCTCGCTCACCACCGCGTCGTGATTTGGGGCAAAACAGAACCCCATAGCTAGAAGTAAAAAAGAAAGCCAAGCTAGAAGCTTGGCTTTCACCCCAAATCATAATTGATTATTTAAAGTCAATTACAACAGTCTTAAATATTTTTAGCTCGAAAGCGGGTACAAATATAAAAATAATATACAAATTACTGTATATCAGCAATTTAATTTCAACTAAACTTTATACTTGTATAACGTTGTCTCTTTGTTAATATTGTAAAAATACGGCAATAATTTTATTCTCAAAATGAAATAATAGGCTTTTGTCTGATTGTGTATTTTAACTGTAAAAACCTATATTTTATCGATTATTTAGCCGAGTTGTAAGTAAATGAATTTTTGTGTTATGCTGGTTTGATTAGATGCTTTAATGGTTCGGGAATATCCTATAATCGCGATGAGCTTTAAAGTGCTTTAAAATCTTTAAGTGTTTTCAGCAAGCGGTAACACGTAGTCTGACAAAAGGTCGTTGTTAACGCTGTCTTGATATTTCATCATACTAAAGCCCTGATGTATGCTATAAGATCCAGTTTGTCCACTCTTATTCATAGCGATATAGGCTATCTGAAATTGCGTATGATCGGAAGGGCTCTTCACAATTCGTGCTATTGCTTCCTCGCAAGCTTCTTGTGGGCTTTTGCCTTGACGCATTAATTCTACGATCAAAAAGCTACCTACTGTTTTAATCACTTCTTCTCCAAGCCCAGTTGCCACAGCACCACCTATTTGGTTATCGATAAATAATCCTGCACCAATTATGGGCGAATCACCCACGCGTCCTTTCATTTTGTAGCCCAAACCAGAAGTGGTACAAGCACCTGCGATGTCTCCGTTTTTGTCCAGAGTGAGCATTCCAATGGTATCGTGATTTTCGATATTAATAACGGGTTGATAGTTTGAGGTTTCTTTCCATTGTTCCCATTTTTGTCGTTCGCTTTCGGTAAGCAGATCTTGTTTGGGAAAGCCTTGTTTATAGGCAAATTTCTCGGCTCCTTTACCTACTAAAATCACGTGGGGAGTTTCTTCCATCACTTTTCGCGCAAGCGCAGCAACATGTACAATATTTTCTACAGCCATAACAGCACCACAATCTCCACTGGGCGCCATTACACAGGCATCAAGTGTTACCGCTCCGTCCCGATCTGGGGTCGCTCCTACACCTACCGTTGTATTGTTGAGATTGGCCTCTTCTACAGCCACACCTGCGACAACGGCATCCAAAGCACTAGCTCCTTCTAAGAGCAGGGCTCCAGCTTTTGCAGTGGCTTCCGGAAAGCGCCAGGTGCAGATGGCAGTTGGTATTGAAAAAGTACTATCACCAGCCCCTTCTGAAGATATCTGTGGCTCTTCATCTGGCTTTTGCTGACATCCTATCAAAGTGGCTCCTGTGGCCATACCTACACTGGTGATAGCTGTACGTTGTATAAAGCTGCGTCTTTTCATAATGGTATTTTAAAAGATAGTAATAGGATAGGTGTCATGGGTTTATGGCTATTTCGTCTACAAAAATCCAGCTTTTTCCATCGTATGGGTGCCCTAGATGCCACTCGGGTACCGGACCTAAGGTTTTAGCCACCAATTTGATATATCGAATAGCGGTGTCATTAAGAGCGGTTTGAACATTTTTGATAGCTATGGTGTCATCCTTTTTCTCGGCTTCATATTTTTGATCAAAAACCTTAGTGTAGGACGCTCCGTCTGATGAGGTAAATATACTTACCTGGGTCGGATAGAAAATCCAACTGCGCTGATCTTGTAAAAATCCAACATCTATACGCTCTACTGTAGTTATTGCTCCTAGATCTACAGTGGCTATAACGTCTTGATCTGAATAGCCTTGCCAGGTTCCTGTTCTAAAATCTGGAGTGCCTCTAATTCCATCAATCAGGGCGTTATTTCCACCAGCATTATAGGCATTGGCATAGGTAGCTTCTAATATAATACTGCGACGCTCGTCAATTTTATAAAATTTGGTCTCTATAGTCGCGCTTTTAATTCCATTTCGTTCGGCGTAGGCGCGAAGATTAACTGGTTGAGAAATACTAAGGGTGTCTCTATATAAAACAAATGGAGCATCATCCAGAGCATAATATATATCACTTAATTTGTCGCTGCTTTGTAAGACTACGGCAGTCTCATTTTTAAAAGCAATGTCTCCACTGGCAATAAAAGGTACAGGTGTAATTAAGTCGTCGGTTATAGCAGTAGCAGGGCTATGGGCGGGATGTTTACCCCATCGTGTGGGTTGATCTGTCATTTCAAATTCTAGATATCCCCCTTGGGTAATACTGCTGTGATCCAAATATGAATAAGGATAACTGTCTCCATTTAAGCTGGCCTCTTTGATATAATAATGCGTTTCACTTAAACCATTGGCCTTAATCGTAAAAGTATTGCCATTTTCTAGCTGTATACTCGCTTTGTCAAAAAGTGGTGAACCTATAGCATATCTAGTACTGGCAGGGGTGACAGGGTAGAACCCCATAGCACTTAGGACATACCAGGCGCTCATCTGACCACAGTCTTCATTCCCAGAAATACCGTCAGGAGCATTTTGATACAATTCCTTTAAAATTTGGCGTACCCGTTTTTGGGTTTTCCATGGTTTCTGGACATAGTTATATAAATAAGCCATATGATGACTTGGTTCGTTGCCATGGGCATATTGACCAATAAGCCCAGTGATATCGGCTTGATCTCTACCTGATGTAGTTTGACTTGCTGTAAATAGGGCGTCTAGCTTTTGATCGACGGCTTTTTTGCCGCCCATAAGTTTGATCATGCCACTTATATCTTGCGGAACATAAAAACTATATTGCCAGGCATTGGCCTCGGTATAATTAAAATTTACTTCATAAGGATCGAATGGTGCAAACCATGTATTGCGCATACGTCCTCGCATAAAACCTGTATTTGGATCATAGACATTTTTATAGGATTGTGCTCTTTGTATAAACCTTGCGTATTCTTCAGGTTTGCCTAAGGCTTTTGCCATTTGCGCTATACTCCAATCATCAAAAGCATATTCTAAGGTTTTTGATACCGACTCAGACTCTTCTTCGACCGGAATAAACCCATAAGTCTTATATGGAGCTAGTCCAAGCTGGTCTTGTTGAGCAGCATGGATCATTGCCTCAAATGCCTTTTCGGCATCATAATCGCGTATGCCCTTTACATAGGCATCGGCAATTACCGGGACCGCGTGATATCCAATCATACACCCTGTGTAATTGCCAGCTAGATCCCATATAGGAAGGATGCCACCTTCTTGGTGTTTGGCTATAAAGGCATTGATAAAGTCATTGGTCCTTTCTTGTTCGATTATGGTATACAAAGGATGCGCTGCTCTATAAGTATCCCAAAGTGAAAACACCGTGTAATATTCAAAGTCTTTGGTTTGATGAATATCCAAATCCATACCTCTATAGCGTCCATCTACATCTTGATAGAGGTTAGGTGCTAGCATACTGTGATAGAGAGCTGTATAAAAATTAACTTTATCGTCTATGTCATCGCCTTCTACTATGATTTTTTGGAGTTGTTTTTCCCAATCTGCCTGTGTTTGGGCCTTAATTTCTTCAAAGCTTTTTCCACTTATTTCAGCCTCCATATTTTGTTTGGCTCCTGCTATATCAACTGCCGAAATACCCACAGATACATAAATTGGCTTATTGTCTGGATTGTCAAATTGAAAGGCTGCTTTGTGAAATGACAGCGGCGTACTTGCTCCCATATCACCAGCAAAAGGTTGTGAAAATTTCATATAGAAAAACAACCGCTGATCTGAGGCCCAGGCCTGAGAATGTCGGTATCCTGAAATTTCTGTATCTGATATCTTATTAATTTTGGCGGCCAATACCTTATCTCGATGTTCCAAATCTAAAATGATGTATTGAGGCTGTCCATTTTTAGTACTGTCTGATGAGGCGTTAAATTGATACTTATGCATCCCACTGCGTTTGGAAACTGTTAAGGCTACATCAATATCGACACTGTCCAAATGCACTTTGTAAAATCCAGGCTGGGCAGTTTCTTTGGCGTGAGAAAAGGGCGCTTTGTAACCTGGATTGCCATCGGCACCATTATTAAATATCACGGTGTTGCTAGGCATAAGTAAAATATCTCCATAATCAGATACACCAGTACCACTCAAATGTGTGTGGCTAAACCCGTAGATGTAGTTATCGCTATAATGATAGCCCGAACAGCCATCCCAGCCATCTAATCTGGTATCGGGACTTAGTTGCATCATTCCAAAGGCATGTGATGCCCCTGGATAGGTATGACCGTGTCCTGCTGTGCCTATAAAAGGATTAACCATAGAAATGAGTGGTTCTGTTTGCTTAGCGGGAACGACTATGTGTTCTGGAGAACAGCCCCACAAAAGGATTGAGATGATAAAAAGTGGCAGATAGCCAATGCGCATAACTTCGAGATTTGTGACTAAGATACATAAAAAGAAAAGTGGGCAGTCTTTCAGATTTCAGTCTATTTTTGAGCACCCCATATTATTTAACTACCTTTTGATATGCAATTAGAAATTTGTGCCCATTCCTTTAGAAGTGCTCAAGCTGCCCAACAGTCAGGGGCGCATCGTATTGAGTTGTGTAGTGAGCTAAGTCTCGGAGGGATTACTCCCAGTCATGGTTTAATTGAGATGGTGTGTAGACGTCTTGATATACCTGTCCATATACTCATTAGACCGCGCAGTGGTGACTTTACCTATACCTCAGAGGAGATGGAGGTGATGCTTAATGATATTGCTTTCGCGAAAGCGCAAGGCGCGGCAGGAATCGTCTCGGGAGTACTCGACAATCACTTTCAAATAGATAAGAGACAGACGGCCCGTTTAATAAAAGCAAGCAATGAGCTTGAATTTACGTTTCACCGTGCCTTTGATTGGACTCCTGATCCTTTAGAGAGTGTTCAAACACTTTTGGATTTGGGTGTAGATCGCCTTTTGAGCTCTGGACAGCAACCCACGGCCTTACAGGGCCTACAGTGTTTAAAGCAATGTCTAGAACTGGCTCGAGGCCGCATGCGTATTATGCCGGGAGGAGGGATTAGACCTGCTATGATTGCAGATTTTATCAATGCCGGTTTTACGGCCATTCATGCCTCGGCTAGTAGAAGCTTTCCAGGAGCAAAACACCCATTGCCTATGCACGATCTTACCCATATAAGCAAGGGGTTTCAGACAGAATCGGACCCTACGGTCATAAGACAATTCATGGATGCCTTGAAATAAAAAAGCCATCTTAACGACGGCTTTTAGGTATGATTCATTGTTTGGCGGTTAATCGTTCAGTTTTAACACGGCCATAAATGCCTCTTGTGGAATTTCTACATTCCCCACAGCTCGCATTCGTTTTTTACCTTTTTTCTGTTTTTCTAATAATTTACGCTTACGCGAAATATCACCTCCATAACATTTAGCCGTTACATCTTTTCGCAGCGCTTTCACGGTTTCACGTGAAATGATTTTGGCTCCAATAGCGGCTTGAATAGGAATATCAAACTGCTGTCTGGGGATGAGGGTGCGCAATTTTTCGCACATCTTTTTTCCGATGTCGTAGGCGTTGTCTTTGTGCAATAGCGCCGATAAGGCATCTACCTCCTGCCCGTTGAGCAAGACATCCACTTTAACCAATTGAGAAGGGCGCATGCCGATAGGCGAATAGTCAAATGAGGCATATCCTTTGGAGACCGTTTTTAAACGATCGTAAAAATCGAAGACGATTTCGGCCAAAGGCATATCAAAACTCAATTCTACGCGCTCAGGAGTCAAATAGGTTTGATTGGTGATTTCCCCACGTTTTTCGATACACAAAGACATCACCGGTCCCACAAAATCCGATTTGGTGATAATAGAGGCCTTGATAAAAGGTTCTTCGACCCGATTCAAAGATGAAGGATCTGGCAGATCAGAAGGATTATTGACCAAAATAACCGTATCCGGTTCTTTGTTTTTAAAGGCGTGGTAGGATACGTTAGGGACGGTGGTAATCACGGTCATATCAAATTCGCGCTCCAGTCGTTCTTGTATGATTTCCAAATGCAACATGCCCAGGAATCCACATCTAAACCCAAATCCAAGAGCTGCCGAACTCTCAGGTTCAAAAACCAAAGAGGCATCGTTGAGTTGCAATTTTTCCATAGAAGACCTCAGGTCTTCATAGTCTTCGGTATCCACGGGATAAATACCTGCAAATACCATTGGTTTTACATCTTCAAAACCTTCGATGGCATTTTGCGTAGGGTTTTTGGAGTCGGTAATAGTATCCCCGACTTTTACTTCTCTCGCGTCTTTTATTCCTGTAATCAAATAGCCCACGTCTCCGGTATGGATCTCCTGTTTGGGCACCTGATTTAATTTTAAGGTGCCTACTTCATCGGCACTATAGGTTTTACCGGTAGCGATAAATTTGATCTGCTGATTTTTTTTAATACTGCCATTTAAAACTCTAAAATAGGTCTCTACCCCTCTAAACGGATTATATACCGAATCAAAGATCAGGGCTTGCAATGGCTCGTCAGGATTGCCTTTTGGGGCAGGGATACGCTCGATGACGGCTTCCAGGATTTCGGCGATACCGATACCGGTTTTCGCAGAAGCGGGAATCACCTCAGAAGGATCACAACCTAAGAGATCAACAATATCGTCGGTCACCTCTTCAGGATTGGCACTGGGAAGATCGAGTTTATTGAGAACCGGGATGATTTCCAAATCGTTTTCAAGAGCGAGATATAAGTTGGATATAGTCTGTGCCTGTATGCTTTGAGCTGCATCTACAATTAAAAGCGCTCCTTCACAGGCGGCAATACTTCGTGATACTTCGTACGAAAAATCGACATGACCCGGAGTGTCGATCAGATTGAGAAGATACTGTTCTCCCTTATAGATATATTCCATTTGGATCGCATGAGATTTGATCGTGATGCCACGTTCTCTTTCAAGATCCATACTGTCTAA
>CAZJWI010000229.1:0-2566 GCA_964549485.1 uncultured Flavobacteriaceae bacterium | reverse complement strand
CCAATAGGTTCTTTATTTTCACTCATTTCTTTCCATTGAGCGATCCAACCTGGTAGGCGACCCAAGGCAAACATAACAGTAAACATCTCTACAGGAATATCAAGGGCACGATAGATAATTCCAGAATAGAAATCTACATTGGGGTAAAGCTTACGGTCTACAAAATAAGGATCTTCTAAGGCTTCTTTTTCTAGTCCCTTTGCAATATCAAGAACAGGATCTTCTATACCCAATTGACCCAAAACATCATCGGCTGCGACTTTAATAATTTTGGCGCGCGGATCAAAGTTCTTATAAACGCGATGCCCAAAGCCCATTAATCTAAATGGATCCTGCTTGTCTTTGGCTTTTGCCATATACTTTTTGGTATCTCCACCGTCTTCTCGAATTCCTTCGAGCATTTCAATTACTGCTTGATTGGCACCACCGTGTAAAGGTCCCCATAGTGCAGATATCCCTGCAGAAATCGAAGCAAAGAGACCAGCGTGAGAAGATCCAACAATACGCACTGTGCTCGTAGAGCAATTTTGCTCATGATCGGCGTGAAGAATTAATAATTTATCAAGGGCGGCGATGACAGCCTTATCTACTTTATACTCTTCGTTGGGCTTTGCAAACATCATCTGGTGCAAGTTCTCTACATAGCCAAGAGAATTATCGCCATAGTCAAGAGGCTGGCTTTTTTTCTTGCGCATTGCCCAAGCCGCAAGTACCGGAAACTTAGCAAGCAGCTTTACGATAGACTTATACATATCTTCTTCCGAATCTACATTGACCGAAGAAGGATTAAAAGCAATCAGGGCAGAGGTTAAAGCACTCAGGACACCCATTGGATGAGCAGACTTTGGAAATCCATCCAAAATCTTTTTCATATCCTCATCAACATGCGACTCCGACTTGATATCAGCATCAAACTTAGACAATTGCTCCTTAGATGGCAATTCGCCAAAAATGAGCAAGTAGGCCACTTCTAAAAAGTCTGCCTTCTCAGCCAATTCTTCAATAGCATAACCCCGATACCTCAGTATTCCTTGTTCTCCATCAAGAAAAGTAATAGCGCTTTGACAAGAGCCTGTATTTTTATATCCAGGATCAATAGTTGTTACTCCGCCTGTTGCTGCGCGTAGTGTTTTAATATCAATCGCTCTTTCCTTTTCGGAACCTGTTATGATTGGAAATTCGAAATTATTTCCGTCTATTGTAAGGGTTGCTTTATCTGCCATTGGTTATATGTAATTTTCTGCTATTAATTCTTATTTTAAAGGAAGGCTAAAATACGAAAAAAGCAACGATTTTTTTAACATTTGAGCAGGCTATAAGGGTTAAATAAACCCTAAAATTGACAGTAATACTATCGAGAGTGGAGATTATAAAAAAGGGCCTGCACCATAGCACAAACCCTTTACCCAACTTCAAAAATAAACTCCAGTTTCCCAGAGTGTGTCTAAAAAAAGAGCGAGCAAATGATATACTACCATAGACACCCGCCCTTTTACCCAACTTAAAATCATTTTACACTTGCCTATAACAGCTAATTTAATCGTTGGGTATGAAGTCTTAGGAGCTTGGAGATTTGAATTGTACTTAAGTACAAATACTTAAATATCGAAACCAATATCAAATCACACAGTAGGTAAACTCTCTCGAGACGTTCATTGCATTTGGGATTGGAAAATTACGCAAAAAGAACACTTGCATGCAAATTTATATGTAATATTTTTCTTACTTATTTAAAGTATTTTATAATTATCTCATTATCAATAATTTATATTAATTAAGCCTCATATATTTAGTTTAGAAACATCTAAATTCGTCAAAATCATACCGATTAATTCTTCTTGGTCGCTACAAAAATACCGTAGATCAGCCTCAAAAAATTGTATTTCATCGATATTTTACTATTTCTTCCAAAAAAAAATCCGCTCCTATCGGGCGGATTTTTCTAGAAATCTTAAATGCGCGTATCTCTTAAATTTTAAAGGCTTTAGTTTGCGGAAAATATGCAGTAGCGCCAAGTTGTTCTTCAATACGCAACAATTGGTTGTATTTGGCCATACGATCAGAACGCGAGGCAGAGCCGGTCTTAATTTGACCTGTATTTAGCGCTACGGCCAAGTCGGCAATAGTGTTGTCTTCTGTTTCGCCAGAGCGGTGAGACATAACAGAGGTATACCCAGCATTATGCGCCATATTAACGGCAGCTATGGTTTCGGTTAAGGTACCTATCTGATTTACTTTAATCAAGATCGAATTGGCAATATTGTTCTCTATACCGCGAGATAGTCGCGTTACATTAGTCACAAAAAGGTCATCTCCTACCAGCTGCACCTTATCACCTAGCTTTTCGGTTAAATACTTCCAACCGTCCCAGTCGTTTTCATCCATACCATCTTCTATAGAGATAATCGGGTATTTCTCGGCCAGCTCTGCAAGATAATCTGCCTGTTGCTGGCTCGATCTTACCTTTCCTGTACTACCTTCAAACTTAGTATAATCATAAGCCCCGTCTACATAAAATTCGGCAGCTGCGCAATCTAGTGCTATCATAATTTCATCTCCCCAGCTA
>CAZJWI010000228.1:0-2977 GCA_964549485.1 uncultured Flavobacteriaceae bacterium | reverse complement strand
CTGTTGCGAGACTTGCTACTGAATTAACTAAAAGAGAATTACAATAACTCTGCGTAAGATGGAAAAAAGAAATTTAAGAAAAGAACGTATCGGTACTGTTACCAGTAGTAAAATGCAGAAGTCTATTGTGGTTTCTGAAGTAAAAAAGGTAAAGCACCCTATGTATGGAAAGTTCGTTTTAAAAACGAAGAAATACGTAGCACACGATGAAAACAATGATTGTAACGAAGGTGATACTGTGCGTATCATGGAGACACGACCATTGAGTAAATCAAAGTGTTGGAGACTAGTAGAAATCATAGAAAGAGCTAAGTAATATGTTACAGCAAGAATCAAGATTAAGAGTAGCAGATAATACCGGTGCAAAAGAAGTTTTGACTATCCGTGTATTAGGAGGTACTGGAAGAAGATATGCTTCTGTAGGAGACAAAATTGTCGTTTCTGTAAAAGACTGCACCCCTAATGGGCAGGTCAAAAAAGGAGCGGTGTCTACAGCAGTTGTTGTACGTACCAAAAAAGAAGTACGTCGCCCTGATGGATCATATATCCGTTTTGATGACAATGCTTGTGTTCTTTTGAACGCTCAAGGCGAAATGCGCGGTACTCGTGTTTTTGGTCCTGTAGCGAGAGAGCTTCGTGATAAACAATTCATGAAGATTGTATCATTAGCACCTGAAGTGCTTTAATACATAATAAGATGACAAAGCTTAGAATAAAATCAGGAGATACTGTACGCGTTGTAGCTGGAGATCATAAAGGTCAAGAGGGCAAGGTGGTTAAGGTACTTGTTGAGAAGAATAAAGCAATCGTTGAGGGTATCAATATGGTGAAGAAGCACGAAAAGCCAAGCGCCGCAAATCCTCAAGGTGGAATTAAGGAAAAAGAAGCACCTATTCAAATTTCAAATCTATCATTAATCGATGGAAATGGTAAAGCTACTCGTGTAGGTTACCGTATGGAAGGAGATAAAAAGGTTCGTTTTGCAAAAACAACAAACGAAATAGTATAGTCATGGCATATATTCCAAGATTAAAACAAGAATATAAGGACCGCATCGTCGCTGCACTTTCAGAAGAGTTCGGGTACAAAAATGTAATGCAGGTTCCTAAGTTGAACAAGATCGTAGTATCTCGTGGTGTTGGTGCTGCTGTTGCAGACAAAAAGTTAGTAGAGAATGCAGCCGAAGAGTTGTCTTTGATTACTGGACAACACGCTGTAACTACAATGTCAAAGAAAGATGTTGCCTCATTTAAATTGAGAAAGGGAATGCCTATCGGGGCAAAAGTAACATTACGCGGAGAGCGTATGTACGAATTCCTAGATCGTTTGGTAACTTCTGCCCTGCCACGTGTAAGAGATTTCAACGGAATCGAAGCCACAGGTTTTGACGGTAGAGGTAACTACAATATGGGAGTTACAGAGCAAATTATCTTTCCTGAGATCAATATCGATCGTATTAAGAAAATTGAAGGTATGAATATTACTTTTGAGACTTCGGCAAACACAGACAAGGAAGCCAAGTCTTTATTAAGTGAGTTAGGATTACCTTTTAAAAAGAATTAATTATGGCTAAAGAATCAATGAAAGCCCGTGAGGTGAAAAGAGCAAAAACGGTTGCTAAGTATGCTGAAAAGCGCAAAGCTTTAAAAGAAGCTGGCGATTATGAAGCACTACAAAAGCTACCAAAAAATGCCTCACCTATACGTCAACACAACCGTTGCAAATTGACCGGTCGTCCTAAGGGATATATGAGACAATTTGGAATTTCACGTGTGATGTTCCGTCAAATGGCGAATCAAGGATTGATACCAGGTGTCAAGAAGGCAAGCTGGTAATCCAAATTTTAACTGGTAGAAGGTTCTGAGGCAAAACCCAAGGAAAACCATTACCGCAAATTTTAATAAATGAATACAGATCCAATTGCAGATTTTCTAACTCGTATTAGAAATGCATCAGCGGCCAATCACAGAGTTGTTGAGATCCCGGCATCTAACCTTAAAAAGGAGATGACCAAAATCTTGTTCGATCAAGGTTACATTTTAAGTTACAAATTCGAAGAGAACAAAACCCAAGGCGTTATCAAAATCGCGCTGAAGTACGATACTCTTACAAAAGAATCTGTAATAAGAGATATTCAAAGAATCAGTAAACCAGGTTTACGTAAGTATGCCTCTTCATCTGAAGTGCCAAGAATCCTTAACGGATTAGGTATTGCTATCATTTCTACCTCTAAAGGTGTGATGACAGGAAAACAGGCGCAACAGCACAATGTAGGTGGTGAAGTACTTTGCTACGTTTACTAATCAGATAAAAAGACGAAGAGATGTCAAGAATAGGAAAAAGTCCAATTACAATTCCAGATGGCGTTACTGTTGAAGTAGCAGATGGTGTTGTAACTGCAAAAGGAAAATTAGGAGAGCTTACCCAGGAGTTTTCTGATATCGATATCAAGATAGAAGATAACACAATTACTCTTGAGCGTGGTTCTGATAAGAAAGATGTTAGAGCAAAACACGGTTTGTACCGTGCGTTGATCTTTAATATGATCGAAGGAGTATCTAAGGGATGGTCTAAAGAATTAGAACTTGTTGGAGTTGGATACCGTGCGAGTAATCAAGGTCAAAAATTAGATTTGGCTATCGGATTTTCTCACAATATTGTTTTAGAGGTAGCTCCAGAGGTTAAAGTGGAAACTGTATCAGAAAAAGGTAAAAACCCAATCGTTAAGTTGACGTCACATGACAAACAACTCGTTGGTCAAGTTGCCGCAAAAATACGTGGCTTCCGCAAGCCAGAGCCTTACAAAGGAAAAGGTATCAAGTTTGTTGGTGAAATTATTAGAAGAAAAGCAGGTAAATCTGCATAATACATAGCGTTATGGCATTATCAAAAAGTGAAAAAAGAAATAGAATTCATTTGCGAATTCGTAAGACTATTTCTGGAACTGCAGAGCGCCCAAGACTCTGTGTATTTAGAA
>CAZJWI010000227.1:0-2179 GCA_964549485.1 uncultured Flavobacteriaceae bacterium | reverse complement strand
TTAGCACAATTTACATGCTCATCACAGGGTTTTCCGCACTGATGACACTGTGAGATGATATCATCAGAAATGCGTTCTCCTCTACGATGATCAAAGACAAAGTTTTTGCCCTTAAATTTATTTTCAAGATGTTGCGATTTTACCTGTCTCGCATATTCGATGATTCCTCCTTCGAGTTGATACACCTTTTTAAAGCCTTTGTGTTTAAAATAGGCACTGGCTTTTTCGCATCTAATGCCCCCGGTACAATACATCACGAGTTTTTTGTCTTCCTTGTGATCTTTGAGCTGGTCTTCTATAAGATCTAAGGAGTCTCTAAAGGTATCGACATCTGGGGTAACCGCGTTTTTAAAATGTCCAATTTCGCTTTCGTAGTGATTGCGCATATCAACCAGAACCGTATCCTGATCTTCGATAAGGGCGTTAAAGGTCTCTGCATCTACGTGTACTCCCTTATCAGTTACATCAAAACTGCTGTCATTAAGCCCATCGGCCACAATTTTATGACGCACTTTTACTTTGAGTTTGAGAAAGGATTTATTGTCTTGTTCTATCGCGATATTAAGCCGCACATCTTTTAGAAAAGAGATGCTATCTATAAAGGTTTTGAAAGTGTCAAATTTTTTGGCCGGCACAGACAACTGGGCATTGATCCCTTCGTGTGCCACATAAATTCTACCCAAAACCTCCATTTCGTTCCAGTGAAGAAAAAGATAATCACGAAATAAGTTGGGATTGCCTATCTGGGCGTATTTATAAAAAGAGAGTGTGAAGCGCTCGTCACCAGCCTCATCAATAAGGGCTGCTCTTTCTTTAGCGCTTAATTTGTTGTACAGTTGCATGCTATACCCGTTTTAAGTGTTAAGAAAAATTTTTGCAAAGATACACCGATCTTCGAATTGACAAATTTTTAAGGGTATCTAGATCGGGCCATAAAAAATGCCCGGAACAGTTTGTCGCGGGCATTTTTTAGAACGGCTAATTCAAGGTTGAACTTATTTTCTTTTTCATAAGTCTTCAAATTAGGGTAGCTATCCACCCTCCAACCTGCGTTTATGAGTGACCAGACGTAACTCGATAAACCTCAGTTGGATGTTCTGATATTTAGTTCGATTAATACTCATTTTATACATACTTCTCACTCCAAAGACAGTAAAAAGTCAAAAGGTTGCGCGGGATGGTCTATTTTTAATGAAATAAGAGGTTCAAATTTGTTAAAAAGTAGCTGCTTTCGCGAAAGCAAGCCCCTAAAAGAAGCCTTATTTTTACAACACATTTAAGGATAAAAATACAAGCTATGAGCAGCGAAAAAGACGCAAAATTAAAAGCATTAAAACTTACATTAGATAAATTAGATAAAACCTACGGTAAAGGTACTGTGATGAAAATGGGCGATAGCGCTGTAGAAGAGGTAGATGCTATCCCTACCGGTTCTTTAGGCTTGGACGTTGCCTTAGGCGTAGGCGGTTACCCGAGAGGAAGAATAATTGAAATTTATGGGCCAGAGTCTTCTGGTAAAACCACATTGACATTACACGCTATTGCTGAGGCTCAAAAAGCGGGAGGTATTGCCGCCTTTATCGATGCCGAGCACGCCTTTGACCGCTTTTATGCCGAAAAGCTTGATGTAGACATAGAGAATCTTATCATTTCGCAGCCCGACAACGGAGAGCAGGCCCTTGAAATTGCCGATAATCTTATTCGTTCAGGAGCCATAGATATCATAGTCATTGACTCGGTAGCTGCCTTGACTCCCAAAAGTGAAATCGAAGGAGAAATGGGTGATTCTAAAATGGGATTACACGCGCGATTGATGTCTCAGGCACTCCGTAAACTAACAGGTTCTATAAGCAAAACCAATTGTACGGTGATCTTTATCAATCAGCTTCGAGAAAAAATCGGAGTTATGTTTGGAAACCCAGAGACTACAACCGGAGGTAATGCCCTTAAGTTTTACGCTTCTGTGAGACTGGATATTAGACGTTCTACTCAAATTAAAGACAGCAATGCCAACGTAATGGGTAACAAAACCCGTGTCAAGGTAGTAAAGAACAAAGTCGCTCCACCATTTAGAATGGCCGAATTTGACATTATGTATGGCGAGGGAGTCTCTAAGGTTGGCGAGATAATTGATATAGGAGTCAATTACGAAATTGTCAAGAAAAGTGGATCTTGGTTC
>CAZJWI010000226.1:0-2652 GCA_964549485.1 uncultured Flavobacteriaceae bacterium | reverse complement strand
GGACTTTTCCAACTCGTCAAGGAGGAAAGCTTGGCAGGATCTGCCTGGACTGTTCTATGACTGATGATATGCCCCAGTAAGCTGATTTGTTTCTTACCGAAGATGCATTTTTTGAAGTTAATTTGTAAATTTGCCTCGGTTAGGATATTAATAACAAGTTTAACGTGCAGAATGTGATCCTCTTCATTTTTGCTAAAAACGACAATTTCATCAATAAAGGATAAAATAAATAAACTATGCTTTTGAAATAACGCTGCCATTACCCTTTGAAAGACAGACGATATATGTTTTAGTCCGAATGGCGTTCCTCGAAAACGGTATCTTTTTCCAAACCAAGTAAAACTTAATTTGTTTCTATACTGCTCTACTACTTCAAATTGATTGTATGCGGATTGAAGGTCTATCGTCGTAAAGAATTGCGCTCCTGAAATGTTGGAAAAAATATCTTCGACTAACGGGATAGGATATCTATCATCGGTTCTGAGTTTCTGGTTGAGAGGTCGAGGATCAATGCACACTCGTAACTTTGTTTTTTCTTTGTTTAAATCCTTCTTCGGGACAGCTAAAAGTGGATTGTTCCACGTGCAATCTGGAGGCGCTTCTTCAACCGTTTCTTTTGATATCCATTCATTTACTTGAGAGTCAACTGCCTGTTTGATGTTGTGAGGGATGGGATATTGACGTCTGAAGATAGGAATTTCGTCAAAAGTCTCAAGACGTACTTTTGATTCAGGTACATTGCAGAATTTGGAAATATTCACAGTTCTATTATGCTCGTCAATTTCTTTCTTCAATAGTATATTCCATCGAGTTTGATCTTGATCTTGATCGTCGAAGTCCATTTTATCGATGTTCTGGTCTAATGCGGCTTCATGCTCAGGGGTTGCATCGAGGTCAGGGTATTTACAGGGGAGCCCTGATATAGTAATTCCAAGCTTGTCAATTAGGTCCATGCCTAAGATCCCGTCGAACTGATCTGGCAAATCCATCAGTTCCATTTCACATGACATTGACTTGTCACCACAAAGTAACTGTACAGGTTCTGAAGTGCCAGTTCTCTCGACTACACATTTGTCTGCTGCTAGTTTAATCTGTCCATTGGCTGGTATACATCTAATATTGGCTGACTTTGCCTTTTGTTTATCTAGTATAGTTTTGTTCGAGCCGGTATCGAATAAAAACTTATATTTTTGATTATTGATCAACAAAGGTATTATAATCTTTTCATTGTTCGTAGTATTCCCGGTTGAGTTGCCTGACTCAATCTCTGTTCTCATAAGATCAAGCTGCTGAAAATCTGCTACAGAAGGGAACTGGTTTTCTTCTTCGTGACTTTTGATAGGCTCAGATGTTTCAATGTAATTGGACTCTACATTAGGTGAAAAGTTGTTTTGTTTAAGTTGCCTTGTATTGTTACACTTGTTGGCATAGTGTCCTGTTTTGCCACATTTATAGCATGTCACAATAGGCGGAGTTCTCCTATCAATTGCCTTGTCATTCACCTTACTGTTGTTTTTGCTTGATGATAATTCTCTTCTCATGTATCGACATTCATTTGTAGAGGGAGAAGAGAATTTGTGCTTGTCGCACCATTTTCGTTCATTTTCTTTTTTGCTTGAAGACCTTTTTGGATCCTCTCCATCGAGAGAAAAGGCTGCTTCTAATATACTTGATTTCTTCATAACTTCTGACAAGGAATCGTCAGGGAAGTCGCTATATCGAACGCTGATCTGCGCTCTGAGCGAGGGATTATACACTCCAAGAATAAATTTTCGTATTCCATAAACAGCTGTTTCGTCTATTTTTAGAATTGTAAGTAACCGTTTGAACCGGTCACAGTATGTTAGGAAATCTTCGTATTTGGTTTGTCTGATCTCCAGGAATTCATTTGAATACTGCTGAAGCATGATCGGGCTCACGAAGCGTTCCAGAAACAGTTCCTTGATTTCTTCCCATGTGTTTGAATCGGAGGTATGTTCACTTGCCCAATGGGCGTCACTGATTGTTAAGCAAGTTCTTAAAGCGTTTCTCCATCTGGTCGATGGTATTTCTTCAGCCTCTAATATGATCTGAAATTCTTGAAGAAATTCTCTGGGGTCTTGTATTGCGTTGCTTTTTGAACCTCGGAAGTATGGTAAAGAACTGGGTAAGCGTTTAGAACTCACCCTTGTTGTATATCCGGGTGATTCAGATTGGGTTCTCATATTGGTACCCTGTAAGAGACACAGTTGCTTGTTGTACACATCGATTCTCTGCTGTGTTTTGTTTAATTGAGCTGCTATGGCTTCAATGTTTTCTTCCAGTTCGTCTTGTTTCGTTTGCTGCGTTCTCGTCAGCTGTGAGGAACCTTCGACGAGTTCCTGTAAATCGATCTCAAGCTCTAAAAGTTGATTGGTAAGCTCTTGGCTTTGGTCCATCAAGTGGTCAACAAACGCTTGGATTCTAGCTGCTGAATTTGTGGACTGCTGCAAACTGCTATCTGAGTGGTCAGATGTTGTTTCGTAATTGTTTGGTTGCATAGTAAACTGAATTTGTTTGAAAAAAATGTTGTTACAAGGAAAAGAGCTGGATCAAACAAGACTGTTTTTATTTACAATTGGTTGACTATTTATATGCCATTTGTTTGTGGCTTAGTCACGTTGCTACGCAACA
>CAZJWI010000225.1:0-26258 GCA_964549485.1 uncultured Flavobacteriaceae bacterium | reverse complement strand
TACAATTACGTAATATTTCGTCTATATCAATACGATCAATTTGAAGCAAAGCAGTAAGTGTTTCTCTGTCAAATTTCTTTTCGAGAAGCGCACGAACCTTATCATCTTCTTTCATCTTGCGCAACTTTTTCATTTGCTGCGGGCGTTTACCAAAGATGTTATATAGGAAATCGGCGGGATTAAAAATAGCACTCAATACTCTGGTCACTGCTCCTGGTCTGCTATTCCCTCCTTCGTAACCTTGATTGAGACCGCTTATGCTATATCTTGAGTTATTGTAAATTGGAATTTTCTTTGCATCAATTTCGAGATATCCCGTAAGTTGAATTTCTTGAACTACAACTTCTTCTAGGGCAATACCAATTTCTGTCATTTTAATTTTAACATCGCCATATTTTACCCAATCAGCGCTAACACGTACCTGCAAGGATTTATAACCTAGGTAAGAAAAGTATAGGGTGTCGTCAACAGCTGCTTTGATTTCAAAATAACCATTATCATCTGTGGTAGCGCCTTTGACATTGTTTAGGTTAACAATATTGACGTTTTGCAATACTTTATCGGTAGAGGCGCTTAATACCGTTCCATTGATCAGACCTTCTTCTAAAGGAGGAGCGGTATTTCCAGCTTCTTGTGCCAAGACACTAGCTGCTGTGCACAAACAAACCAGGAGGAGTAGTAGATTTTTCATAGCCTTGGCAATTTATGCAATCTGTCGAAAAAATCACTGCGATTACACACTTTTACAAAAATAATAACAATAAATACACCAAATTGATCAAAGTAAGCTTGATATAAACAAAAACATCCCACAATGGGGATGTTTTATTTAGATTAAAGCCTTTTTATCTATTTCTTCGGCGTTTTCCCGAAAAGGGACTTTTGCCTCCTCCAGCATCTGTATTAACACTTCCGCGCTGGGCACGCGTTGGTTTTCGATCTCCTCTTCGTGAGTCGCGTTGTTGATCTCGGTCACCCTCACGACGGCTTGAAGCTCCTTTTTTATCAAAGGATTTACCTTTACTTCTCTTAGGACGATCACCACGGTCTCCACGATCGCGTTTCGATTTAAAATCTCCACCAGATCTGCGACCACCTCTTTTACGGTCACCGCGATTGCGATCACGACCACCCCCGCCTTGGGTTTCTTCAACACTAACGCGTCTACCATCCAATTCGAAATCCTCAAATAAGGCCAACACCTTTTCTTTGTGCTCTGTGTCAGTATTAAAAAACGAAAAACTGTCCTTACAATCTACTCTATAAATACCGTCTTGACCCAATCCCGTTTTTTCTTTTAAGAAATCTTTGAGCTTCATCCAATCAAAGTCATCCTTACGACCTACATTGATAAAATAGCGTGTAGTATCTCCAGATTCTTCTTTGATAGCTGCACTGGCATTTAGGTTAAGATCTTTAGCCTTTTTGTAGTAATTGAAGAAACGGGTAAATTCTACTGAGAACACTTTTTTGATCAACTCTTCTTTAGAAAAGGGTTCTAGCACTTCTTCAATAGCTGGAAGATAGGCATCAATTTCATCATGAGCTTCTGTAGTTTGTATGCTATTAGCCAGATGCAAGAGCTGCACTTGACAAATCTCCAAGCCATCAGGAATCGATTTTTGTTCAAATTTTTTCCCTAAAATCTTTTCGAGCTGTCTTATTTTTCGACTTTCACTTTTGGTAACAATAACCATAGAAGTTCCAGATTTCCCAGCTCTACCTGTACGTCCCGAACGGTGTGTGTAGGTCTCTATCTCATCGGGCAATTGATAGTTGATAACATGGGTAATATCGTCTACGTCAATTCCTCGAGCAGCAACATCGGTAGCCACTAGCATTTGAATTTGACGTGACCTAAAACTCTTCATCACCAAATCTCTTTGATTCTGACTCAAATCACCGTGAAGAGCTGCAGCGTTATAGCCGTCTTCAATCAGTTTTTCGGCTACTTTTTGGGTATCGCGTTTGGTGCGACAAAAAACAACAGAAAATATATCAGGGTTAGCGTCAGAGAGTCTTTTTAATGCTTGATAACGATCTCTGGTGTGCACCATATAAAATTCATGAGATACATTTTTGGCACCTTCATTTTTTGAACCTACAGTAATCTCAATAGGATTCACCATAAACTCTTTAGCAATGCGTGCCACTTCTTTTGGCATGGTAGCACTAAAGAGCCAAGTCAATTTATCTTCTGGCGTATCGGCTAATATAGTTGTGATGTCCTCATAAAAACCCATATTAAGCATCTCGTCGGCCTCATCGAGTATGCAATAACTCAATTTTGAAATGTCCACCATACGCCTGCGCATCATATCCTGCATACGTCCTGGTGTTGCTACAATAATTTGCGCACCTTTAGAAATTTCGCGAGCCTGCTCTTGAATATTGGCCCCGCCATAAACGGCTACCACTCTTGCCCCTTTGAGGTGTTTGGCATAGAGTTTCATCTCATTGGTAATCTGAAGACAAAGCTCTCGGGTTGGAGCGATAATTAAACCTTGAGTGGTTTTACTATTAGCATCAATTTGTTGTAATAAAGGAAAGCCAAAGGCAGCAGTTTTACCTGTTCCCGTTTGAGCTAAGGCCACCATGTCTCGCTCTTGAGCAAGTAACATAGGGATTGCTTTTTGTTGAATTTCGGAAGGGGTTTCAAAACCCATGTCGGCAATTGCCTGAAGTAAGGGCGCATCGAGGCCCAATTGATCAAATGTCATTGAATCGTATTTTAATATGTTAATGTGCTGTGGGAAGCGCAACGACATATTAAACCTATTGCTTCGATCAACACAATGTCAATTCTAAAATTGACAATACCTCACCCTGAGGTTTTTCAAGCTGCAAAAGTACTATTTAAAAAGGGATTAGCACTAGAAAGACAGTGTTATTTTGCAGTAGCGCTTTTTTTAAGGACTTCAAGTCTATTACTTTCCGAGAAAGTCAAGAAATTTTTTCATCGCTTTTCCTCTGTGACCTATTTTACTTTTTAAGATCATAGCCATTTCTGCAAAAGTAGCCTGATACCCCTCAGGTTCAAAGACAGGATCATACCCAAAACCACCATCGCCGCGACGTTCTTTTGTGATGTTTCCTTGACAGATCCCTTCAAAGGTGTAGATGTCATCCGCTTTCGCGAAAGCGATAACCGTCTTAAACCTAGCACTTCTATCAACTGGAACGGCTAATGCGATTAAAAGTTTATTGATATTGTCGTTGGCATTTTTTTGCGGCCCAGCATATCGCGCCGAATATACTCCAGGAGCTCCATCAAGGGCAGCTACTTCCAGTCCTGTATCGTCTGCAAAACAGTCATAACCATAGTGCTCTTTGACATATTTTGCCTTTAAAACAGCGTTTCCTTCTATGGTATCTGCATCTTCTACGATATCCTCATGACAGCCAATATCTTGAAGACTTTTTAATTGGATATCTTTGGGCATTAAGGCCTGAACTTCGCGTAATTTATTGGGATTATTGGTTGCAAAAACAAGTGTTGTCATGCCACAAAGTTACACTAAACTAAATATGGCTGCACCATAAATGGCAAATCTTAAAAATCGCAAAAGACCAAAAAGTAAATAATAGCTAAACTTAAATCGAATCATACCAGCAGCAAGACTAGAAATAGCAAAGGGTATGGGTAGAAGCGCGCCAACAATAATCAAAAAGCCACCCCATTTACGGGCGTTTCTAATGTGTTTGGCCATTTTTACGTCTAAGTAATTATGTACTGAAGGTATCTTTAACGCAGCGCGTCCGGTGAAGTAAGATACAATACCTCCTGCATATGATAAGCCAGCAATAAGGGACAAATAGAGCAGCGGAGCATCAGTTTTACCACTCCAGGCGATAAAGAGTTCTGGAGGAATAATTCCTAAAATAGATTCTGAGAGAAAAAAAACGGTTAAGATCAAAAAGCTCGAATAATTGTCAATGACGTAATTCAACGCTTCGTTGATGTCTAATACAAAAAAGTGTACCGCTGCAAGTAAACCTATCACAACGAGAATAGGAGGTAAGGCTTTTTTAAGGGCATCGCCCAAAAAGCTGTAAAAACCAGTATAACTGTAGTATTGGTGCAGTAATTGCAGCCGTGTTTTTTTTCTAGTAGGTGTTTGGGTATTCATCAAAAAATGGGAGTACTTAAAATCTGTACAAAAATAACGCCTAAGGACAGATATTATGACATTCAATGTCATAAAGTTTCGATAAAAGTTTGTTGCTTAAAGGGCGCAAATAGAATTGGTTATCTCATTGATGGTGATAAGGTTCTCCCTTGAGAATAGTAAACCCACGATACAATTGCTCAACCATAAATAAACGTACCATCTGATGGCTAAAGGTCATTTGTGACAGAGATACTTTTGCATGTGCTTTCTGATAAATTTCATCAGAGAACCCATAAGGACCCCCTATGAGGAAAACTAGCGTCTTAAAACCGCCATTCATCTTTTTCTGGAGAAACTTTGCAAAGCCAAGGCTGTGATACTCCTTTCCCTTTTCGTCTAGCAATACGATGTGATCTTGCGTATGTAGCTTTTTTAAAAATTGCTGTCCTTCTTTGACTTTTTGCTCGGTCTGGCTAAGGTGTTTGGCATTTTTTATATCGGGAATGATCTCGATAGAAAATTTGATGTAATGACCTAGTCTCTTACTGTAAGTGTCGATTAGGACTTGCAGCTGTTTGTTATCTGTCTTTCCTATACAAAGCAATGTGATATTCATGTTTCAAAAATACAAAGACTGTAATTTATAACCCTGTTTTATCTCCTTTTCCTATTTTTACATAAACCCTCTTAATCATGATTTCAAAGCAACAATTTGATAAAGAAATAGCTGGAATAATTGCCAATGCCATACGTGAGGATGTTGGAGATGGTGATCATAGTTCTTTGGCCTGCATTCCTGCCACTGCCCGTGGTAAAGCTAAGTTGTTGGTCAAAGATACGGGGGTGTTGGCTGGGGTTGCTTTCGCGAAAGCGGTCTTTGAGTATGTCGATCCTTCATTACAAATGGAAGTCTTATTAGAAGATGGCGCAGCGATAGCTCACGGAAACATTGCATTTTACGTAGAAGGAGCTTCTCAATCGATATTAAAGGCAGAACGACTGGTGCTCAACGCCATGCAGCGAATGAGCGCCATAGCTACCAAAACCAAAACCTTTGTAGATCTATTAGAAGGAACAGATACTAAGATTTTAGATACGCGAAAAACGACTCCTGGAATTCGCGCTCTAGAGAAGTGGGCTGTCAAAATTGGAGGAGGCGAAAATCACCGTTTTGCCCTCTATGATATGATTATGCTCAAAGACAATCATATCGATTTTGCAGGTGGGGTAACCCAAGCAATCTTGAAAACCGTAGCTTACCTAAAAGAAACGGGCAGAGATTTGAAAATTATTGTAGAGGCTAGAAATATGGAAGAGATTCGAGAAATTCTCGAAAATCACCAGTATGTATACCGCATTTTAATCGATAATTTTGATTTTGAACAAACCAGAGCTGCCGTAGCGCTTATAGGAGATAAATGTCTGACAGAGTCTTCGGGAGGGATCCATGAAGGCAGCATACGTGAATATGCCTTATGCGGTGTAGATTATATTTCTAGTGGTGCACTTACACATTCGGTGTATAATCTAGATCTGAGTTTAAAAGCTGTCTGATGGCTGGCCAAACCCTTGAAGACAAATTGATGCGGTTTAAACCGTTTTCTTATGTAGTTCTATTGCTACAAAAGATCGTTATTCCAGGTTTTGAGGGAATGTCGGCTTATGATTTGGTCAAGACCTATCTCAACGGTATTATTGAAGGAGCCCTGTCGTCCAGAGCGGGTTCTATAGCCTATAGTTTCTTTATGGCTATATTTCCGGCCTTATTGTTTTTTTTGAATCTAATCCCCTATGTGCCCGTTGAGGGTTTTGATTTAAAATTTATCGCTTTTATTTACGAGCTCATTCCTGCACAATCCCTGCCCTTTTTTGAGCCCATCATCACCGATATTTCTCTTAATGAACGCGGTGGTTTATTGTCATTTGTGGGTATATTAGCCTTGCTGCTTATGGCCAATGGGGTCAATGCGATTTTTAGCGGTTTTGAGGGATCCCACAACGTCCATATCAATCGAGGTTTTATACGGCAGTATTTAGTCGCTCTTGGAGTGTCTTTAGTTTTGGCACTGTTATTGGTTATAACCATCGCGACGCTAATTTATTTTGAATTTGCTTTGCATGAGCTTAGAGATCAGGAATTTATGAGTGCCTCTACAGACATCACCCTACTTAGTGTAGGAAGCTATGTATTTTTTATCGTGATGATATATGCCGTGGTAGCTACACTGTATTATTTTGGTGTTAAAGAGGGTCGCTCTAGTCGATTTTTTTCGCCTGGAGCCTTTATGACTACCTTGTTATTTATGTTGACGACCTATTTATTTGGTGTTTACATCGATAATTTTTCTAACTACAATGAGTTGTATGGTTCTATTGGAGCACTTTTAATTATGATGTTATATATTTGGATAAATTCAAATTTAATATTGCTTGGCTTTGAATTAAACGCAGTACTTAGAAAACTGCGTGTCATTCACAAAAACCCGAATACTTAAAACCCTAATACAAATAACAACTATTATGAAAAAAGTTTTTTTAACGCTAATGGCCGTTCTTACAATAAGTCTTGCTGGGGCACAAACAGAAGTTGGAGATGCCACTCTTCCCAATACCATGTCTATTGAAGGCGCAGATTTAGTACTCAACGGTGCTGGCTTACGAGAAAAATTATGGATCGACTTATATGCTGGCGGCTTGTATTTGCCTAGCAAAAGTAGCGATGCCAAGTCAATTATTAATTCGGATGAAACTATGGCGATGAAATTGCATATTGTTTCTGGATTAATTTCTAGTGACAAAATGATTAATGCGGTAGACGACGGCTTTAAAGCTTCTTTAAACGGAGATACTTCTGTGCTGGCCACCAAGATCGAAAAGTTCAAAGGCTTTTTTAGTGATGAGATCACCAAAGACAATATTTTTGACATCACCTATATCAAAAATCGCGGTACAGTGGTCTATAAAAATGGTGAAGAAAAAGGAGTGATTGAAGGTCTTGAATTCAAAAAAGCACTCTTTGGTATCTGGCTAGGTGCCAAACCTGCCGATAAGGATCTTAAAAAAGATATGCTTGGTAAGAACTAAGCTGTACATTATATCATAACAAGGCGAGCTTCGGTTCGCCTTTTTTACGTTTATATTTATGTTACAAAAATCATTATTTGCCTTCTTTTTTATAGTAGGAATGATGCAAGGGTACAGTCAGGATGACCGTGTACTGGGCCTCTGGAAAACGATAGATGACAATACAGGTGAAGCCAAGTCGATAGTGGAGATTTATTCCCGAGACGGTATGGTTTACGGCAAAATTGTCGATATACTAAATCCTGACGATCGCGATAAAACCTGCATATATTGTGAAGGAGATGAAAAGAATCAACCATTAATTGGACTGGATATTATTAAAAACATGCAGTGGGATGATGATAGATATGAAGACGGTACCATTTTTGACCCAGAAAAAGGGAAAACCTACAATGCTAAGCTTTGGGTTGATGAGCAAGATGCAAACGTACTTAAGGTACGTGGTTATATCGCTTTTTTGTTTCGTACCCAAGAGTGGCAGCGACACGAATAAGTAGTCCTTTTATCTAACAAACCGTTTATAACTTAAACGGTTTTTTTTGTGGTATGCTTTCGCGAAAGCAGAACATCAGCTACTTTTGATCTTATGTCCCATTATATTGACGTCATACTTCCTATTCCTGTAGCACGCGCTTTTACCTATGCTGTGTCTGCCGCCGAATATGACTTTTTATCTCCGGGAATGCGCGTGGCCGTACCCTTTGGGAAATCAAAAATATATGCGGGAATCGTTGCTGCCAAACACCTGGACCCGCCTCCTATTTATGAGGCCAAAGAAATTGACCACATCCTGGATGAGCGTCCTATAGTGACCCAACAACAATTAGCGCTATGGTCGTGGATGGCTTCCTATTATATGTGTGCCATAGGCGAGGTGATGCGCGGGGCACTACCCGCCGCCTTTTTACTTGAAAGTGAAACCGTTATTAGTGTCAATCCTAAGGCAGTTATTAGTGATGTAACGCTAAAGGATGACGAATTCTTGATTTACGAGGCCTTACAGCATCAGCCCGAACTCAAGATAGAGGAGGTTATGGATATATTGGGTAAACGAAAGGTATTACCACCCATCCATACCTTACTCGAAAAAGGGGCCTTGCATTTGCGTCAAGAAATTTATGAGCGCTACAAGCCAAAACTGGTCAAATTTGTAAGACTACATAAGGACTATGAAGGCCAATCGGCTTTCAATGCTTTGATGGAAGAATTAAGTAGAGCGCCAAAGCAACGGGAATTGGTCTTGCAATATTTTTCGCTTCAAGCGCAACAAAAAAAAGCGATAAAGGCCTTAGAGCTACAAAAAGCCGCTACTGCCAGTACAACACAGCTCAATGCACTTGTGTCTAAGGGAGTTTTTGAGCTGTACGAATTACAGCAGGATCGTATGGAATTTGAAGGTGATACCTATGCGACAAAGACCTTAAACAACTATCAGCAAACCGCTTTAAAAGCCATCGAGAAAAGTTTTGAGCAAAAAGAAGTATGTGTTTTGCACGGAGTGACCGCTTCTGGAAAGACAGAGATCTATGTCAATCTAATCGAAAAATTGATCCCCAGCGGTCAACAAATACTTTATTTACTTCCCGAGATTGCCTTAACCACGCAACTCATTGCGCGATTGCAAGCTTATTTTGGCGAAAAAGTAGCCGTATTTCATTCTAAATATTCGGTTAATGAGCGGGTAGAGGTATGGAAGAATGTATTGGATGAAAAATCAAAAGCCCAAATCATCATCGGGGCGAGAAGTGCGGTGTTGTTGCCTTTTAGAGATTTGGCTTTGATCGTTGTCGATGAAGAACACGAAAGTAGTTTTAAACAATACGATCCTGCGCCTCGCTATCACGCTCGTGATACGGCTATCGTTTTGGCCCAACACTTTAAGGCAAAAGTGCTGTTGGGATCTGCAACGCCAGCGGTAGAAACCGTATATAATGCAGAACAGGCAAAATACGGCTATGTCACCCTTGACAGACGTCACGCCGATATTAAGATGCCAGAGATTAGTCTGGTAGATATAAAGGAGAAGCAACGCAAACGCGAAATGACAGGCCATTTTAGCGATACCTTATTGCGAGCTATCACTGATGCCCTCGACCAAGGAGAGCAGGTGATCTTATTTCAAAATAGGAGGGGATATTCGCCAATTTTAGAATGTATTACTTGTGGGCACGCGCCTCAATGTCCTAATTGCGATGTGAGTTTGACCTATCATAAATTTAAAAACCAATTGCGCTGTCATTACTGTGGTCATCATATCGCCATGCAATTAAAGTGCATGGCTTGTGGCAGCCCCGACTTAACAACCAAGGGTTTTGGAACGCAACAAATTGAGGCCGAGCTCAAAGAATTGTATCCCAATCATGCCATAGGGCGTATGGACTCGGACACAACCCGGGGCAAATATGGTTTTGAAAAAATCATAACGGCTTTTCAGCAGCAAGAGATCGATATACTTGTAGGTACCCAAATGCTTACCAAAGGGCTGGATTTTAGAAATGTCACCTTGGTAGGTATTCTCAATGCCGATAGTATGCTCAATATTCCAGATTTTAGGGCTTTTGAGCGCAGTTATCAATTGATTGCTCAAGTATCAGGTAGGGCAGGGCGTACCGCCAAGCAAGGTAAGGTATTGGTCCAAACCTATAATCCGTATCACCAGATCCTACAACAAGTCTCTGCCAATAAATTTATGGAGATGTACAAAGAGCAATTGGAAGACCGGCGCAATTTTAAGTATCCACCATTTTATCGCTTGATACGTATTAGTTTGAGACATCGCGACTTTCAGAAGATTGAAGAGAGTAGTATTTGGCTTGCACAGGCTTTGTCGCAGGTTTTGGGTGCTGCTGCGGTTTTAGGCCCAGAGACCCCCGCCATTGCCCGAGTGAGAAATCAGTACAGGAGAAATATTCTTGTTAAGCTTTCGCGAAAGCAAAATGCTACCCAGGTAAAGGCGGCTATAGAACGTGTAAAAACTAGCTTTATGGCCATCCCACAATACAGACCAGTACGATTAGTGGTTGATGTAGATTGTTATTAAATAAAAAAAAGACCTGCTGGATGGCAGGTCTTACTCTATGCTTATAACAACAAATTAAGCCGACAGGGCTTCCATTAGGTCTGCTTTTTTATGGCGACTCAAAGGAATTTTTTCTCCATCGATCTCAATATTTCTACTGTTGTATTTATCGATTTTGTCAATATTAATGATATAAGACTTATGAATACGCATAAAACGTTCATTAGGCAATTGCTCTACAAACGATTTCATAGTAGCCAGTACGATGATAGGGTCATGAACGGTTACTAGTTTGACATAATCTCCAAGTGCTGTGATGTATTTTAACTCACTAAGCATGACTTTCTTCTTTTTAAGATTGCTCTTTACAAAGATATAGTCATCATCCTCTACAGCGCCTTCTGTTTTGAGCTTGTGAAGGCTAATGGCTTTGTAGACGGCATTGGTAAACCGATCTTTGGTAATCGGTTTGCGCAGATAATCTATCGCATTATAGTTAAAGGCCTTGTAGGCATACTTTGTTTTTCCAGTCACAAAAATAATTTGTGGCTTGTGAATAAGATCGTCCAATAGGTCAAAGCCAGAAAGTATAGGCATTTCAATATCCAAAAAGATCAGATCGACCTTAGTTTCTAGTAGACCGTTTTTGGTTTCAATAGCATTATTGTACTCAGCGACCAGTCTCAAGTTGGGATGATCGTTGATCATTTTTACAATTGCCAGACGCTGAAGACTTGAATCATCGACGACGGCGCAATCTAATAGTACTCCCTCCACAGTATATCAATTAAATAGGTTAAGACTGTAATAATAGACAAAATATCGATGAAATGCAATCTTTTTGTGGTTTACATCGGATTTTTTACTGATTTGGTCGAATGGCTGTGTTGTTTGTCGAGTGTTTTCTCATCTCTTTTGGCCCCGTCTTTAGAGGCAATAGCGCCTTAGTATTTTCCTTTTTTGTAAGCTCAGTTTATATTTATAACAAATTAGAACAAAAAGCCTTTTGTAATACCGTTTACAATGATTACTTTTGCACTCATTTTTTAACTAAAATATAGAAATATGAACCATTATGAAACTGTTTTCATCTTGAATCCCGTTTTATCTGATGAGCAGATAAAGGAAACAGTTAAGAAGTATGAAGACATTCTTACTTCCAAAGGTGCCAAGATGATCAACAAAGAGGACTGGGGGCTAAAAAAATTAGCTTATCCTATCCAAAACAAGAAAAGTGGATTTTACCACTTATTTGAATTTACGGTACCTGGAGAGGTCATCAGTGAGTATGAACTCGCTTTCCGTCGTGATGAGCGTGTAATGCGTTATCTGACTGTATCCCTAGATAAGCATGCAATTGCTTGGGCCAAGAAAAGAGTACAACGAGACAAACAAAAAGCGTAATTATGGCAACTCTACAACAACAAGCAAAAGGAAAAAAAGATGGTGAGTTAAGATACTTAACTCCATTAAATATAGAAACTAACAAAGCGAAGAAGTACTGTCGTTTTAAAAAGTCAGGAATCAAGTATGTAGACTATAAGGATGCAGATTGGTTAGCTGGTTTTGTAAACGAACAAGGTAAATTGTTACCACGTCGTCTTACAGGAACTTCTTTAAAATTTCAACGTAAAGTAAGTGTTGCGGTAAAGCGTGCGCGTCACCTTGCCCTTATGCCTTACGTTACTGATTTATACAAATAAAAACTAGAAACGACATGGAACTTATATTAAAAAGAGACGTTGAGAATCTAGGATTTGCAGACGATATCGTAACAGTTAAAAATGGTTACGGAAGAAACTTTTTGATTCCTCAAGGGGCTGCTGTTTTAGCTACACCTTCTGCTAAGAAAGTATTGGCAGAAAACTTAAAGCAACGCGCTCATAAGGAACAAAAATTAGTAGATGATGCTCAGAAAGAAGCCGACAAATTGAAGGACATAGAAGTGAAGATTGCTTCTAAGACTGGAGATGGCGATAAACTGTTTGGTTCTGTAAATAATGCAGATCTTGCAGCAGCATTAGAAAAAGAAGGGGTGTCTATCGAAAAGAAATACATCTCTATTCCAGGAAACAATATCAAACGTTTAGGTAGCTATGAGGCCACTATCCGTTTCCACAAAGATGTTGTAGTACCTTTTGGATTTGACGTAGTAGCAGAAGCTTAATAACTGCTCATGTACATATAGAAACCGCTGAGATCTTACTTAGCGGTTTTTTTTAGTTTGAATTTTTACGCCTAAGGGCAATACCGCTTGCGCTAAACCAAATACGCTATGAAATACGCTCGTTTGACAAAAGAACAGTTCGAAGAGTTACATACCGAATTTATCAACTTTCTGGCTACCCAGTCTATCACAGCTCAAGAATGGGCTGAGATTAAAGAAAAAAAACCTGAAGTAGCCGAAGAAGAGCTCGATATTTTTTCTGATCTCGTATGGGAAGGAGTGCTTACAAAAGCCACATATCTAGAGCATATTTCACCCAATCAGATGCACTTGTTTCAACTTGGCGAAGACAAAATGAATTTGATAGCGGTCAAAGTGAATAAGGAGGATATAGATATCACTACAAAAGAAGGCTATCAATGGCTTCAAGAACATTTAGGAGATGAATCTGTGGTGTTTTTAACCGCGAGTAAGGATTATAGCGAAGATCCCAATACCGATAAATTCAATCTTATTCAACAAGGTGCTATAATTACCAAGGGTGATTTATATCGTTGGTTTGGCCGATTTGTAACCGTTAAATAAACAGAACAGCGCTTATTTTTTTCTGTTTTTTTTCTTTTCTCGTGCAGCTAGATTTTTGTAGTAATCATTGATTACTGTTTTACGCCCGATTGTTTTGGTGATAATGTCTTTTTCCAAATCCCAACCTCTTGCTGGCGAGTACTCGCGTCCATACCAGATAATTTGCAGGTGTAGATCGTTCCAGGTGTGTTTAGGAAATAGACGTTTGGCATCCTTTTCGGTTTGTTGGACATTTTTTCCGTTGGTTAGACCCCAGCGATACATTAATCTGTGAATGTGAGTATCAACTGGAAATGCAGGGATTCCAAAAGCCTGTGAGACAACTACACTAGCGGTTTTGTGTCCAACAGCTGGAAACTCCTCTAGTAAGGCGATATCTTGAGGAACTACACCGTTATATTTTTCGACTAAGATTTTGGACAGACCGTGTATGCCCTTAGCCTTCATCGGTGATAATCCTACAGGTTTTATAATCTCTCTAATCTGATCTACACTTAGTTTGACCATATCATAAGGATTATCTGCAACTTCAAAAAGTAGGGGTGTGATCTGATTGACCCTTACATCTGTACTCTGTGCACTCATCAATACTGCAATCAAAAGGGTATAAGGATCTTTGTGATCAAGGGGTACTGGTATCTGAGGATAGTACTCTTTTAGGGTTTTTATCACAAAATCTACCTTTTCCTGCTTCGTCATATTGCGTATCTTTAACCTAGTTTAAAATTGCTAAAACGAAGATAATGAATACACTTAAAGTAGGGGATAAAGTACCCCAATTTACCACCAAAGATCAAGATGGCAATACCGTTGCCTTAGATGATTATAAAGGAAAAAAACTCATTGTATTTTTTTACCCTAAAGCCTCTACACCTGGCTGCACAGCCGAGGCTTGTAATCTGAGAGACCACTATAAAGAACTTCAGGATCGCGGCTACACCTTATTGGGAGTAAGTGCTGATTCTGAAAAAAGACAGAAAAATTTTGCGACCAAATACGACTTTCCTTTTCAGCTCTTGGCAGATGAAGATCACAGTGTGATTAATGCCTTTGGAGTTTGGGGCCCAAAAAAATTCATGGGTAAGGAGTACGACGGGATTCATCGAAAAACATTTAAGGTAGACAAGGATGGTATAGTCACCGAAGTAATAGACAAGGTCAAAACCAAAGATCACGCTGCCCAATTATTAGAAAGTGAGTAGGATCTATTCGATATAAAAAAAGACGCCTTACATGGCGTCTTTTTTATGAGGTTGTTTTATTGATATAATGCTCTAGACTTTTACGCGCTTGTTTTTTTATTTTTTTATTTAAAAAGGCGGTACCCCCTAAAAGTGTTCCTGTGCTTCCCAAGGCTTGTTTGGCCCATTTGCGCATGTTAAAACTGTCGTGATGGCTAAGAATTTTACCGTCTTTAAAAGTGAAAACTGCGGTCACTGTATTGGTCACCAATCTCCTGTGTTTGCCGTATTGATAGATGGCAGTCCACTTAGCGCTGCCCACAGCATCTGTGGCGGTAATATCGCTGTAGGTAATTTGTAGCGCATCCTTGCCTTTTGAGATTAACATCTCCCACATCTTGTGTACCTCTTGTCCGCGCAACACCCCAAATGCGGGATCCTGAAAGACAATTTCTTTATGATAGTAGTCATTCATTGCTGCACTATCTCCTTTGGCGAAAGCGCTATAAAACTGTTCAATTAGCTCGGCATTTTTATGCATACTCCTAAATTATTAATAATATATAAGATACGTACTTTTCAACAATTTATCCAAAATCGATTAGTGGGAGTTCAGAATATTGTACAGGATCTGTCATTGCTTTGATATTGCCGCGGTAGGCTTTACCACGTAGCCTTCCGACAGTATGTGCCTTTAGGGCTATTGAGCAAGGTTGGCTAAGCATGGTCTCAATTTCGGCTTTGATCGCTGTTGGTTCATCCTGGCTAAGCCAAATGTTCTCTTGTGCTGGAGTCAAGAGCAACGGCATTCTAGGACCCTTGAGTTTTGGATTATTATGTATCTCACTAAGCAGCGTATTGCCCCTTGTTGTCACAATAGTAAAACTGCGGTATATGCCTTTAGTCTCAGGATCAATCCACTCATCATACAAAGCGGCAACAGCTAGAGGTAGGTTGGAGCTTGCCTCAATAAAAAAGGGATAGGTGTTATTTTTATAATGATGATGTTCGTAAAAACCATCGATATAAAGGACGGCCCGTTGTGATAGCGCCGCCTCTCTAAATGAGGGTTTGTCAAATATTGATTCACCCCTGGCGTTTAACGTCTTATTCCATAGCTGTTCTTTTTGGGCATGATCGGAAACCCAATGCGGTATTAACCCCCAACTAGCCACAATAGGAAAATTTGGAGATTTAGTGGTATATATTAAAAGGTCTGGATGACTAAATCCAGAAGCGTGGTAGACCGGAAGATCGGTCAAGGGGATGAGTTTCTCCAAGATTTCTTCAATGGCCTGGAGATCGTTGTCCTTTTTTGCTTTATGGAGTTGAGCTTCCAAACTAGCCTTGATGTCATAACACATAAGGGTTAATTTAAGTTAAAAGGGTGTTGTCAAAGGGTTTTGTCCCGTTAATTGCCAATGACCTAATGAAATCGGGATATTTCCAATTTGATTAAGTGCGTCAAAAAAATCTTTCGGAAGAAAGTTTTCGCCTTGGTCTTCCTGTGCTTTGGCATAGGCAGCTAGCGCCTCTTCCAAAAGGTACTTCCCTGTAATATAGCTCGTACCGTACCCCGGTTGACGTAAGTATAAGTGTTGCTCAAAAATCAATAATTCTTTCTCGGTTTTCATCCAACCTCTAGGGGTGTATTCGGAGTGAATTGCACCAGCTTCTTCCATACTCATAAGGTTGGCGTGAGCATAAAGTGATCCCAGACCTCTGGCCGCGCGCTGGGCAATCATAATGTAGACTATTTCGCGCACCCTGGGTTGGGCATCGTAAAGACCAGCTTGCATAAACATCTCTTCTACGGCAGTAGCCGTACCTTCATTGCGAGAATCGAAGATATTGTACAGCAGCGGGCCTCTTCTCACTATACTTTTATGTGGCTCATTGTCCATACGAGCCAATTCGAACCAATGATAAAAATGAGAATATAGGGGCCTTGGGTCATAATGCATACCAATGACAAAGAAATTGCGTTTGGCTTCTGGGACAAAACTACCTAGCTGCGCATCGAGGGCTGGTTTAAAGTAGGGCTTTACGGTAACAATATCCTGCTCATCCAAAAATTCTAATAAATTTTTAGCTGATCTTTTGGATAAGGCATCAAACTCAGCGGGGGTATTGGCTGGTGTAAGTTGAGGCAACTTTCTGTTGCGATGTTCTTCCAGTTTTAAGGCTGTCCAAGCACGAGCGAGCTCTCTCTTGAGAAGCATTACTTCATCCTCCCAGGTCAGGGGGACCAAGTGAACATTTTTTAAATACCAACTGTAATTCTCTTTTCCAATCCCAGAGGGGCCTGTTTTTGAATCAGCTTTTTGTTCTAGCCAAAGCACCAAATCATCTGTGGCTTGGATGGCACGGCTTAGAGATTGCTGTACAGCTTTATCATTGGCCAGCTCCTGTTGCAGCTGTAGGTCTTGAAGCACCTTGGATTGATCGCGTATATCTCGGATACCAGTTATCCAAAGATCTCTGGCATTTCCGGTTAGATTTAATTTGGCTTGTTTGTGTAGGGCAGGAATGACATCGAGCGCCTCCAAAAATAGCGAACGCCCTTTTTTTGACAGGGGGAAGGTATAGGTCCAAAGTTCTAAAGTAGCATGATGCGTCGGGCCCTCATGAGCTGGGACATCACTGCGATAACTCCAAATGGTTTTGTAAAAAGCAGGATCGCGCTTCCAGGGTTGTAACACCCGCTGATTAAAGTCATAGCCATTCATCTCGGCCCAAACAATCGTATAATCTGCTCTTTGGGCCACAGGCCACCCTGTGGTGTCAATAGCCTGTAGCCTCGCTCTCAAGTCCTCAAACGCTGGCCGCCGTTGTATAAAGGTTTGGTCTCTATAATCTGGTGCTCCCTCAAATTGGGGTGGTGTTTCAAAGGCTCTCCACTGTTCAAATAATTGGGTCAGATGGGCATATTCACTGGATTGTTTTAAGGCCTGTTGGGCATGGATGAGTGGGCCAAAAAACAGGGCAAATAATAAGAGTAGCGTCGATTTCATAAGATCAGAACATGTTGATCTTTAAAAATACAGATAATTTTTATCTAGCTACCGCTTATTTTTTGACAAAGACCATACAATGTTGCCAAGGGAGATTAGCTATATTTCGCTCAAGGCGAAAACCAGCGGCATTCATTTCTAATACAGCTTGTTTTTCTGACATTTTATGAATTGTTTTAATAGGAATACGAGCATCTTCTGCGCAATATTCGATCAGGTACGCCGCTCCATCTGGTTTTAAGGCCTTATATATGGATGCCATCATTTCTTTTGGATGGCTAAATTCGTGATACACATCTACCATCAGTACTTTATTTAGCGTATTTGGGGCGATATTGATAGTTTGCTCACCACCTTTAATGACCGATATGTTCGTATCAGATACTGCCTTTTGTTTTTCTCTTATAGCGGCAAGCATTTCATCTTGAATATCGACGGCATATACGTTTCCTTTTGGTGTGAGAGGCGCCATCTTAAAAACATGATAGCCAGAACCAGCGCCAATATCTGCAATGTGATCTGTAGGCTGAATATTCATATTTTTTAAAAGCTGACTTGTTTTTTCTTCGGCTTCGCGTTCTGTGCGTTCCAACCACCCCATACCTTGATACCCCATGACAAAGGCAATTTCTCTATCCATATACCATTTTCCTGTACCATTTACATCGCCAGGTTTATAGGTATAAGTGGTCGATACAGTTTGCGCAAATAGGGTACTGCAAAGCAGCAATATTTCTATACTTGCTAAAGTGTTCTTTTTCATAAGTGGGTGTTTTTCTAAAAGATTTTATCCCTTGTTAGCATTATTTCCTATGCTTTATACGCTTTCGCGAAAGCACAAAAAAACCCTTCTAATTAATCAGAAGGGTTAGGTGTACTAAAGCTTTTCATATTATTTGTGCTCGCTTTCTAGCATGGCATCGGTCTTACTGTTATAGCCAAACAAGTTTCTGGATTTGATCAAGTCTGCACTTCCCTCTGGCAGCATATGCTCCCAACCTTCTTCGCCTTCGTTGATCATACGCAGTACTTCTCTTGAAAAAATATTGGTAATTTCTGGATTTGGGTTTTCAATGTCTACCACCTTACCATTGTATTTAAAGAACTTATACAATTCTTTCATACGCGGGTGCACTTTCAGGTTTTCGCTGGTTGTTACCTCTCCAGTTTCTGGATTGGTCATCGGGTAGAGATAAACCTTTAAATCTTTAAAGAACAATTTACCAAAGGCCTCTAGAATACCGCCACTTAAGTGTCTGTAATAGGTCGTATCAAATACATCTACCAAGTTATTGACACCCATGGTAAGACCCATACGCTCTTTGGTGTAGTTTGAGAAATACTCGACTACGCGATAGTATTCTTTAAAATTAGAAATCATTACGGTCTGGCCCAGGGCACACAGCAATAGGGCACGACCCATAAAATCCTCTTCATCAATCTCGCCTTCTGCTCTCAGATTAGACAAGGTGATTTCAAAAATAACCTCTGTTTTCTTTTCGTTGACGCGATTTGCATCTAAAAACATGGCTAGTGACCGCTCGTACATATCCATATTAACCTTAGTCACAGGTCTAAAACTTCCTCTTAGCGCTAGAACATTCTTTTTGTACAAAAGGGCTGCAGGTAAGACATTATTACCTGAAGGGTCAAATATAACGGCTTCGGTCATGCCATTTTTGACGAGTTGTAAACTCATCAAACGGTTGTCTACATCCTCAAATATAGGTCCCGAAAAGTTGATAGTATCTATTTCGATCTGATCCTGATCGATGTGATCATAGAGATACTTTAGCAGTTTCTTAGGATCATCGTGTTTGTAAAAGGCACCATAAATAAGGTTTACACCTAAGGTACCTAATGTAAGCTGTTGCAAGCGGGCATCGTTTTCGTGAAAACGAACATGTAAAATAATTTCATTAAACTCACCTTCGGGTTGTACCTGAAATTTGATACCAACCCAACCATGACCTTTGTATTTTTTAGCAAAGTCAATAGTAGCCACCGTATTGGCGTAGGTAAAGAAAATTTTGTTGGGTTCCTTATATCTAGAAATGCGATCTTCTATAAGTTGCATCTCATGAGAGAGCATTTTTTTAAGGCGTTTCTCGGTCACGTAGCGGCCGTCATCTTCTACACCATATATGGCATCACTAAAATCTTTGTCATAGGCAGACATCGCTTTTGCAATAGTCCCACTGGCTCCTCCAGCTCTAAAAAAATGACGCACGGTTTCTTGTCCTGCGCCTATTTCTGCAAAAGTTCCGTAGATATTTTCATTGAGGTTGATCCTTAGCACCTTGTTCTTAATTGACGGTACTTTCTCAAACTCTCTATCACCTAAAATTGTGATCGCCATAGCATTTTTTTTGAATTAGTCTCTCTTACTCAAAGATAGTAATTACGGGGCGCGAACAAAAAAATAACTGTATTTTTGTGACAAAATTAAACCTTTGAAAATTACCTTTCTCGGTACTGGAACTTCACAAGGGATTCCGATTATTGGAAGCCAGCATCCAGTATGTCTTAGTCAAGATCCAAGAGATAAGCGTCTGAGAGTTTCGGTACTCTTGGAATGGAAGGATACTACCTTAGTGGTAGACTGCGGCCCCGATTTTAGACAACAGATGTTAACAGCGCTTTCGCGAAAGCTTTCAAAGGATACGCCTATGCCAACCCTGGCAGGTATAATGTTCACACACGAGCACGCCGATCACGTAGCGGGACTTGACGATATACGTCCCTTTGTATTTAATCAGGGTGATATGCCCGTATATGGACATCGCAGAGTCATCGAAACACTACAACGACGATTTGACTATGTTTTTGCAACCGAGAATAGATATCCCGGAGCGCCTAGTGTCACTCCTATTATCGTTCAAAACGATCATCCTTTTATCATTAATGGGGTGTCGGTTGTACCCATAGAAGTGTATCACGGCAAGCTACAGGTGTTTGGATATAGATTTGATCGCATAGCTTACCTTACAGACGTAAAAACCATTGCCGATACAGAGATCGAAAAATTAAAGGATTTGGATATTCTTATTCTCAACGCTTTGCGACACGAGCCACATCCTACCCATCTCAATTTGGAAGAGGCAATTACACTGGCCAAGCGCATAGGTGCCCAACAAACTTATTTTACACACATTAGTCACCACATGGGCTTTCACGCCCAAGTGGCGCCCACGCTTCCACCCAATATGTATTTGGCCTATGATGGTCTCACTTTAAACACATCAGATGAAACGTAGTATTTTTATGTATCTCTTTTTCTTTGCGACACTTTGGATTGTATTTCAATATGTCAATAATGTCAAAGTGTATGAGAATCAAGAAAAACAGATCCAAAAGCTCATAGCCCAAACCGAATCCAATCAGCGATTGGCAGATAGTTTGAGCAGCAGAATGAGCGATGCCGAGTATTTTACGATTAAAGGGAATGACAATGCCTATGCCTACTTTGAAAAGAGCGGTCAGGATCTGGATGTCTTTGTGCCAAAAATTGTAGAGGGTATGTATGCGCTAACGACAAAACAAGGCAATCGCCTCATCCCATTTGAGGGTGGTGTACGCCCCTTTCAAATTAATAAGGTACAGCTTCTGAATCATCGCTGGCTTATCGCAGATTTTTCTGATGGTAAGCGTTGGGGAGAGATATTGGTACAGTACTATATCGACGAGAATGGCAATATAACCTACGAAACCATCGAGAGTCTTGTCTACCCGTAGCGCAGATGGTTGAGCAGTGCGATAGGAGCTAATGCATTGCTCCAATTAGAGAAAGAGACCTAGTGGCTAATTTACTTTTGATTTTCCAACCATTTTTTAAATTCATAAAAATTGGTGGGATGCACGCCATGACCTACTGGAAATTCACTCAAAGTAGCCGAGATTCCTAGATTCTTGAGATACTCAGGGGTTTTGCGAGCTGCACTTACAGGAATAACCTGATCTTGAGTGCCGTGTGAGTTGTATATATTGAGATGGGCATAGGCCGCATTTGACTTTAATGAAATAATTTCTTCATTAATATATCCGCTAAGGCCAATAACATTTTTGACTTTCTCAGGATAAGTGAGCGCCACCGCATAGCTCAAAATAGTACCTTGGCTAAACCCTAATAGACTGACATTGTAGGGGTCTAGGTCATAAGCAGCTACCGCTTCGTCAATAAATATTGCAATCGCATCTCTAGCTATCACCGCACCTTTATTGTCTGACACCTTTATTCCCGTTGGGTCAATAGAAATGGCATACCAAGCATTGCCGAAGGGCTGCATCGCGATAGGTGCTCTGGCAGATATAATGCAATACTCTTCTGGTAATTCGCTTGCAAAGCTAAATAGGTCGTTCTCGTCGCTACCGTATCCGTGTAATAAGAGAATTAAAGGGGCTTTTGTTGAGGTGTTGGACGTGGCGGGTCTAACTATATGTTGAAGTGATAATTCTTTCATACCGCAAAAATAGAGAAGACCATGTCAATGCAGAAGTTTTGACATCAAGATTTACTTACAAATTCGCAAACCATTTCTGGAAATAATTACCTAGCACTGGCAATTCTTTTTTTTCATTCTGAATTGCGCTAATTAAGCCAATAATCCAAAGGATAAAAACACCTAGCCAAAGTAGTGATTCTAGAATGGAAGGAAAGCCTAATCGAGACAGGACCAAAATCCCAAGTGCCACAGCGTTTAGACCTATAGCATTTCTGATATGAAAGGAAGCAAATTCGTCTTTATGGTTATTGTTTATGGCAAAGGCAATAGCCAATCCTATCATAGTGATGTATGAAATTACTGCAGTCATTTTGGTGTCGGACGTGGGTACTGTCATTGATAAAATAAGCTTTGAGTCAAAAGAGTACTTAAAATTAAGAAAATACGCGCACTATTTGAAGCTTGTAAACACTTTTTGAATCAAAGTACCAATCAATGGAACTGGTGTCATTTTTCCTTGAAAAGCCGAAATTAGTCCAAACAACCACAGCGCAAAAAATGCAAGGATAAAAGGTCCTGAAATCATCCAGGAATCAAAAAAACCTAAGGGAAGCATAATCAAAAAATACCCTAAAATAAGACCCAGGGATTGTCTAATATGAAATGCCGCAAAAGGATTTTTGGACTCATTATTCATAAAATATGCAATAATTAGCCCGATAAAAGTAAAATAACTCAAGGCCGCTGCTGGTTTTCCTAAGTATATGGTTTCTTCATTCATGAGATTAACAACTCCTTTTTATTGTTGGCCACTACACCAATAACCCTTCCTTTAATCTTGGCATTTAAAAAGGCAGCGTTGTGTGATTTGGATAGGATATCTTCTTTTGAAAATGTCCAACTCCCCTTTGGATCAAACAAAGTGAGGTTGGCCTGTTCACCTATAGCGATAGGTGGGAGGGCAGAGACAAAACGAGAACGGCCTGCTGTTAATAGTTGTACCGCTTTTTTTACACTTACCAAGGTATTTAAGGCACTAAATGTAGCTTCTTGGGCTATGGTCCCATAGGCTGCATTGTCAAATTCGACCTGCTTGCCTTCAATATCTATTGGATTGTGATCACTGGTTACCATATCTATGGTTCCGTCCTTTACACCTTCAATAAGCGCTTGTCTGTCTACATCTGGGCGCAAGGGTGGTAATATTTTATACGAAGTGTCAAAATCGCTTAATACCGCATCGGTAAAAAACAGATGAGCTATCGCAACACTACAACTCACATTGAGGCCTTTGGCTTTGGCCTCCCTAATAAGAGCTACCGAGGCCGCAGTAGTGATGGTTGGAATGTGCAGTTTGCCTCCAACATATTCTAATATGTGCAAATCTCTTGCAACCTGAAGACTCTCAGCAATTCCTGGTATTCCTTTAAGTCCCAGATTAGTGCTGGTCACTCCCTCATGTACAATACCTTTACCAGCAATTTGAGATTGATGTGGAAATGATAAGACCAATCCGTCAAAGCCCTGAGTATATTGCAAGGCAATCTTTAATAAATTTGGATTGCTTACCGGTTGTTGATAGTCACCAAAGGCGATAGCTCCAGCTTGTTGCATATCGTAGAGCTCGGCCAAATCTACGCTCTCGCTATTTCGCGTAAGCGCACCTATAGGAAAGAGTGTACTACAATTGTCTTTAGCCTTTTGTAGGACAAAAGCAATATCAGAACTACTATCGAGTATGGGTAAAGTATTGGGATTGAGCGCTACTGCCGTAAAACCACTGGCAGCGGCAACCTTTAAGCCATTATCTATGGTTTCGCGCTGTTCAAATCCTGGTTCTCCCATAGAAACACTGCTATCAAACCAGCCTTGAGAAAGGTGTAAGCCCTCATGCTTTATAATTAGTTCGTCTTTGTGGGAGGATAGGTCTTTGTTTATGTCGACGATGACGCCATCTTTAATACGGAGATCAACAGTTTGCCCATGATAGTTGCTTTGCGAGTCAATAAGGGTAGCTGCTTTTATCAGTAGATTCATTTGAAGAATTTTAGAATAGCCATCTCCACAAGTAGGAAGAGCAGGGCAAAAATAACAAACCATTTCCAAAGTGCCGCTACTTCATCTGCATCTTTGAGCGTATCAAAAAGTAGGCTAAGCGAGCTGCTGTAGGTCAAATTAGGCTGTGGTTCTAATTTTTTATAGGTAAGTCTACTTTCTAAGCGGTCGTAGTTGTAACTAATTTGTTGCAGTAGGCTGTCTTCAAAGGTAATGCTATAATTTCCGGCCCTACTTGGAAAGGCCTCTGTGGTGAGTGTCACTTTATTACTAAAACGCTGTTGTAAAGGAATCAATGCTTGCTCGTCGCTACTTTGTCTCATGGTCAAAATTTGGTCCTGTGGTAGCGCAACTTTTACATCAAAAGTATTCATGCGATCGGTAAGGAAATAGAGCGGAGGTATTTGAAGACTCGATTTACCAATATTATAAAGTGTCGGGACTATAAGCGGTGCATTTTTGAAATTGGTATTTTGACTGTTGAGCCCAGCCGAGAAAACATAAACAGAAGCTGTAGTACCTAAGAAAACACCCGCATCTTCATAGTTTAAAATTTGTTGACCACCTCTTAGCCGATAACTTTTCTGAACGGTGGGATATTGGAATTTACGTATAGCTTTGTCAAAAACGTTTGTATAGATAGGATGATCGTAATTGATTGATGTGACCAGACGTTGACGCTCTTCAATAGAGGTGAATTGTAGATTGCCAAAAGTGGTCAATAAGCCATTGTAGGCAGCTAGAGCATCTTCGCTTACCGACGGTATGACAACAACCACCCCACCATTGTCACAAAAATTGCGTAAGGCATTGGCCAGGGCCGCAGAGGGTTGCTTTAATTCGTTGAGAATAATGAGATTGTATCGATTGATCTGGCTGTAGTCAAAATCTGATAAGGCCACAGCCGTATAGGCAAATTCTGGGGTTGTAAATATCTTAGATAAAAAACGATCATCGGCCTGATTTATACTGAGTACGTTTACCGGTATACCCGAGTTTAGGGAAAAATACAGCTCATTGTCAAAACTCAAATTTGGATCTTCAATAGCGATCCTTCCTAGGATATTTGCCGGAGCTGGAACTTCAAAATCAACACTGGCTGTGGTCTGATCTTCAAAGGATGCCGTTGCCTTGGCCAGGAGTTGATCACGGTTAAAGAGAGAGACCGGTACATTGGTCTCTTGAGGTTCGCTAGAAGAGAGTAGTGCGGTTAGTTTTATACTATTTACACTGTTACCGCTTACAAAAAGGCTATCGACACTACTATTTTTTAAAGTTTCTACCTCGGGTTGTACGATATACGTATTCACATCGGTTAAGGCTTCAAAATCGGGTTGCCCTTTCTCTTGAATATCAGAGATGATAATCAAACGTTTTTCGGTGGTAGGATTTTTTGAAAACATTTTTTTCGCTTTAAGCGAAATAGCAACAGGGGGCAATTGGGAGGCTACATAGGGAATTTGTAAGAGCGTATTTTTTGCGCTTTTGACAGTTATATCGCGATAGGTATCTGTGTTGGTAAATAGGGTAAACCGAGTAGCTTCAGGAATTTGGGTAAGCAATTCTTGTATGCTTTGATTGAGCAGCGGACCTGCTTTTCCCTTGGCTTGCATGCTAAAGGAATTATCGAGATAAATAACAGTTTCTTTTTCTTTGGTTGCGCTAGTGGTACTGGTATAAAAAGGTTGGGCAAAGGCCAAAATGATCATGGCCAATGCTGCCATACGGCTCAAAAGGGTTAGCCATTTTTTTAATTGATTACTCTTACGAGTTTGCAGGTTTATCTTCTGCAAAAAAGCCACATTGGTAAAGGCCTCTTTTTTAAATTTTCGCAATTGAAAAAGATGAACAAGAATAGGTATAATCAGTAAGAAAAGGGCGTATAGAAGTTCGGGATGTCTAAACTGCATTCTCGTTCAAGGGTTTTCTCAAAAGTAATAAAAAACTATGCGGTAATTCGTTTTTTAGCACATCTTTAAAACTTTTCAAATGCCCCTAATCCAAAGAGGGCAAAGTCGTATTTGACAGGATCCTTAGCGTCCATTTTACGCAAAGCTGCGTCGAGTTGGGCAACGGTTTTTGCATCGTTTTGCTTTCGCGAAAGCAATCCCAATTTACGGGCAACATTGCCTGTATGCACATCTAAAGGACAGGACAATACCGCTGGAGAAATTGAGGGCCAAAGACCAAAATCGACCCCGGCACTAGCATCTCTTACCATCCATCTTAAAAACATATTAATGCGTTTTGCCGCAGAGTTTCGGCTTGGATCACTAATGTGCTTTTGACTGCGCTGCTGATGAGGAATTTCAAAAAACACCGATTTAAAATGAGCGATAGACTGCTGCATAGAGTTGGAGGTCATACCACTGGCAAAGAGCAATTCTAGGCCTCCGTGATGTTTGTAAATATGTTGCAAGGCCCTGACAAAGGTTTCCAAGTCGTCGCTGTTGAAGGTGCGATGCACAAAACCGTCAAAAAAATGTGCTTGCTCAGGGCTGTAATGCATTATAAAATCAAAGGGAGATTGCCCCATAATTTGCATCATCTTGCCTGCATTTGTGATAATGCTTTTTCGATTGCCCCAGGCAATGATAGC